>SOHZ01000386.1 GCA_004377365.1 Anaerolineales bacterium
TCCTGGCTCAAGGATTATACAACCTCTTGCCGAGGGAGTCAAACTACGTGTAACGTCGTGAGCTCAGCCGAACGGGCGCTTCTCAATTTCAGCCGGGGATTTCCAATCCCTGGCCCCCTTGACCAGCCGCGCCGTTTCTGGTATGATGTACTTACGAGGAAAAGCATGGCCACCAGGATCCTGATCGTAGACGACGAACCGCCCATCATTGACGTTTTGGAATACAATCTGAAAAAGGCCAACTATGAGGTGATCGTGGCCCGCGACGGCCAGGAGGCTCTGGACAAAGCGCGCCGCCAGCAGCCAGACCTGGTCATCCTGGACCTGATGCTCCCCAAGTTGGACGGCCTGGAGGTCTGCCGCGCCCTACGCCGCGACAGCGATCTGCCCATCATCATGCTCACCGCCAAGGACGAAGAAATAGACCGGGTGGTAGGTCTGGAACTGGGAGCCGATGACTATGTGGTCAAACCCTTCAGCGTGCGCGAGCTCGTGGCTCGGGTCAAGACGGTGTTGCGCCGCAGCGGGCCCAAGCCCCTCGAGACAGAGCCTGAAGCCGTGAGCGAGGTCCTCCAAGTTGGCGACCTCCGGCTGGACGCCGCCCGGCATGAGGTTCACCTGGGCTCAACCGAATTGGAACTGACCACCCTCGAGTTCGATCTGTTGCACGTCCTCATGGCCCACGCCGACCGGGTGCTGACCCGCGAGCAACTGCTGGACCAGGTGTGGGGCTATGACTATTACGGGGACACGCGCACGGTAGACACGGCCGTCAAGCGCTTGCGGGCCAAGCTGCGCCGCCTCGCCCCAGACAGTGAGTTCATCGTCACAGTGCGGGGGGTGGGGTACAAGCTTCAGGAGCCTTAGGGGCCGTTAAGAAATAACTTCCCATTTTAGCTCAGAGCGGTAAAGACAAGACAACGGCTGCAAAAGCAAGACCAGCATCCTGAGTAGGCCGAAACGGAGTGGAGGCCGTATCGAAGGGTGCGGCTTATCCTAGAACTTGCTTGTTGTCACAACCCGCACCCTTCGATACGCTGCGCTACTCAGGATGCTGTCGTTCTAATCATAGGACAAACTCGAGTTAATCGCTATGCTCAAGAGTATCCGTACCCGTCTGGTGTTGAGTCACCTTTTCGTCATCTTTGTGGCCATGGCCATTTCCGGCTTCCTCCTGCTTTCCTTTCTGGAACGCTATTTCGTGGACGCCATGGAGAGGAGCCTGCTCGCCCAGGCCCATCTCACGGCTCAGGCCCTGATCCCCGGCGCAACGGCCCGCGTGGAGGAATCACAAGACCTGGCTGCGGCCAACGTCCTCGGCCAGCAGCAGTTGTCCAACATCTCGGTGCAAATGGCTCAACAGGCCGCCCCTCCTTCGTCGCCACCCTCAACGGCACCGACCCCTCGGCCAGACTCGCCCCTGGCCTCCCTGAGCGACGTCACCCTCAGCCTCAGTGCCGAATTGCAGACCCGCATCCGCATTCTGGACCAGCAGGGCGTCGTCCTGGTGGATTCAATGGATGAAGATGTGGGCCGAGACCTGAGCGGTATCGAGGAAGTGGCTCAAGCCCTGAGCGGCCGGCCCGGCAAGGCCATCCGCCTGGCCGAGAGCCGCATCGGGATCGGGGGGCGGACGATGTACGTGGCCGTGTCCATCTCGGTGGACAGGCAAGTAGTGGGCGCGGTCTATCTGAGCCAGTCCATGAGCGACCTGCTGGCCGTGATCTATGATCTGCGCTGGAGGTTGGTGATATCCACCACAGTGGCCGCCGTCATGGCCAGCACGGCCGGCCTGCTCCTCTCCAGAGCCTTGACCCGCCCCATCCGGCAGCTCACCCTGGCCGCCGATGAGGTGGCGCGGGGAGACCTGGAGCGCCAGGTGCCGGTCCGTTCGGCCGACGAGATCGGTCGCCTGGGACAGGCTTTCAACCGCATGATCGCCCAACTCAGAGCCACCGAGCGGATGCGCACCGACTTTGTCAGCAACGTCTCCCACGAACTGCGCACCCCGCTGACAGCCATCAAGGGGTTGGTGGAGACCCTCCGCGATGGCGCGGTAGACGACAGAAAGGTGCGCGACCGCTTCCTGGCCACCATCGAGGACGAAACAGACCGCCTCATCCGGCTGGTCAACGACCTGCTGGTGCTCTCCAAAGCCGACTCCCAGGCCCTAAAGTTGAAGCGGGAATCGCTGGACGTCCAGGACCTGGTAGAGAGGAGCGTGCGCAAGCTCGCCCCTCAGTTGGAAGAGAAGGGGATCCTGGTGGAGGTGACCGTCTCTGCTGGGCCTCCGTTGGTCCTGGCCGACGCCGACCGCATCGAGCAGGTGCTGGTCAACCTGCTGGACAACGCCATCAAGTATTCGCCGGAAGGGGGACGGATCACCGTGGCCATTGACGACGGGGGTCCGGTGCCGGAGATGGTGAGCGTCGCCGTGCGCGACGAGGGCCTCGGCATCCCGGCCGGGGACCTGCCCCGTGTCTTCGAGCGTTTCTATCGCGTGGACCGGGCTCGTTCGCGCGATGGAGGTGGCAGCGGCCTGGGTCTCTCCATCGCCAAGGCCATCGTGGAAGCCCACGGCGGAGAAATCACCCTGAGAAGCGAAGAAGGGCAGGGGACGACCGTTCGTTTCACCCTGCCCCGCGCCTGAACACGAATGTCACGAATATAAACACGAATAGGCGAATGGCACGAATTTCATAAAGAGAGGAAAACTTTCGTGAAATTCGCACATTCGTGCTATTCGTGATAGGAAACGTAGAGCAAACGTGGGATGCGCGTCTGGCAGCCACTTGCCGAAAGTGCTATAATATAAGAATGAACTACATTGAAGCCTTCTTTGTAGATACGGCTCACACCATCATCGCTGTTCTATTACGTGTGACGGCTCTGCCCCTCCTGGGCTTCCCCCTTTCCCTGAGCACCATCAGCGGCTGGTTGTGGGGTAGGGTGGCCAGAAAAGCCTCCGTGGGATGGGTTGTCTTCTTTGCCACTCTGTCTTTCAGCGCCTTCGATTTGGCTCTTTTGAAAGGCCTCCCTGTGTTGGGCCTCTCCTACGGCCCGCCCCAGGCGACTTTTATCACAATGCTCGTCGCCCGCTCAGCAGTGACCATCACCCCAGCCATCAGTTTCGGCCTGGTTCTGGCCCTGCGACGCTGGCGTAAGGGTAGAATCAACCCCAGCCAGGCCGTTGCCCCGTATTTGAACGTATTCTTCAGCGTTCATCTCTTCCTGAGCCTTTGCACCATTGACGGCTTCCTCATTGAGCCTTTCAGCATACAGGTCACCCGCCACGAGTTCTCCTCTGGCCGACTGTCGGCTCAGGGGCGCCCCCTGCGTATCGTTCACCTCAGCGACCTCCATGTGGAGCGCACGACCATGCGGGAAAGGAAACTGGTCCCTCTGGTAGACGAATTGCAACCCGACCTGATCCTACTGACCGGCGACTACCTCAACCTCTCTTACCTCTATGACGAGACAGCCCTGCGGGATTTCCGCACACTGGCCAGCCAGTTGCATGCTCCTTACGGTGTCTACGCCGTGCGGGGCAGCGTGGACTCCCCGGCGCTGACAGAGCGACTCTTCGCTGATCTGGACATCATGGTGCTGGAAAACGAGAGCGTCCGGTTGGATATCGAGGGACAAGAGATCTATCTGGTGGGAGTAGCTTGCAGCCACGACCTGCCTATTGACATCCCCCGCCTGGACCAGGCGCTAAAGGGCGTGCCTTCGGACAGCTTCAAGATCCTCCTCTATCATTCCCCCGATCTCATCGAGGCAGTCTCAGAGCGGGGCATTGACCTCTATCTGGCCGGACACACCCACGGCGGCCAGATTCGCCTGCCCCTTTATGGCGCGGTCGCCACCAGCTCCATCTACGGCAAACAGTACGAGGCGGGTTTGTTCCAGGAGAGGCAAACCCACCTCTACGTCAGCCGGGGCATTGGCCTGGAAGGATCGGCCGCTCCCCGCGCCCGTTTCTTCTGCCGGCCCGAGGTGGCGGTGCACACGCTACGGGGCCAGGACTAATCCCAACACTGTAGGTTACCCATCTGACGGCGCTTAGGACCTGTAAAAGAACAAATTCCCGCTTTTGCGGAGCCATCTGAGCATCCTGAGTAGCTGTGGAACGCAGTGAAGCAGTGTATCGAAGCCTGTCCTGAGCTTGTCGAAGGGGGTGCGACTTATTCCAGGACACCTTGCTCTTGTCATAACCCGCACCCTTCGATACGGCCTCCACTACGTTCCGGCCTACTCAGGATGCTGGTCTTACTTTTGCAACCGTTGTACTGTTTATACTGCCCTGGGGTAAAACGGGAAGTTATTTCTTAAAAATTCCTTAGGCGACATCCGTTCTGCTAACTCGCCCTCTGCCCGCACGCGGAAAGAACAGACGCGGCTGGCCCAGGCGCAGGCGCGCTCGTTGACCTGATCCGCGTCGTAGATGTCGCCTTCGCCGGCAAAGGCCAGCATCTCTCGCCACACATGGAGCGATTGCGCGTTCAAGCCAGTAGCAATGGCTTTCAGTTTACGCGCTCTGTCTGCCTCGAACCGGACCGGCCGGAAGTGACGCTGCAACAACAGATCGTACCAAGCCTGTGTCAGCAGGTCTTGGATGCCCGCGTGGGCACCCGACGGACTGAAGACGAAGCGACTCAAGCGGCGAAGGAGTTCGGCTCGTGGGTCGGCGAGGGTGTAGGGCAGCGGCCATCGTCCGCCTTCGCCTCTCCCTTCAGCCCGTAGCCGATTGGCGAGTGGCGTGCCAGGGTAGATCTCTACCTCATGGAAGCTGAAACACGTGGCCATATGCGAAACTGCGTTGTGCAGAAAGCTGATGTCGGCTCGGACTGTCTCCAGTGTACTCCAGGGATGAAACAGCAGGCTGCGGAAATCGGCCACAATGTCCAGGCTGTCCAGCACAGCCAGGGCCTCGGCATTGCGTCGTGCGGTCACGCCCTTGCCCAGCAGGTCGAGCGATGCCTGGCAGCCGGACTCGACACCGATGTACACCCGCAAGAGGCCCATCTCCTTCAATTGACGGAAGAGGGCCGCGTCCACGTCGTCAGCCCGGCACTTGATGGTGAAAGCAATACGCAGCCTACGTCGCTGGAGCTCGTGGCGCAGCGCTGCCACCCGCTCCTCGCGCGTGTGCCCTGGCGGCAGGAACTGCTCGTCGTCAAACAGGAACAGCCGCGTGCCCCGTCGGTACAGCGCCTCCATTTCGTCCACGAGGTGGGCAGGGCTGCGCAGCCTGTAGTGGGGGGCTCCGCCCGCCCGGTAGAAGGCGCAGGGCAGACAAAAGGTGCAGGCGTGATAGCAACCCCGGCTTCCTTCTACAGTGGCAAACCCATAGCCCAGGCGAATCGGTAGGCCGTCATCATATACGGGGAAGGGCAGATCATCGAGGCTGGCCAGGGGTTTCGGCAGAGGGTTGCCGCGCGGAGTGGGAGAACGGTAGGCCAGGCCGGGCACAGCCTGCCAGCGTGCCGGATCCCCCAGGCTGGTCACCAGTTGCACGACACTCGCTTCGGCCTCGCCACACAGCACCGAATCCAGGGCCGGGCAGGCCGTCAGCAGTTCGGCGAAGGCAAAGCTGGGCAGCGGGCCCACCATCGTGAGGTGATCTCGCACGCTGGCTCTGCGCAGGGCGGTGATCAGGGCCAGGTGCTCAGGCACCCGATGGGCGAAGAGGATGGACGAGATAACCAAACGGGGGCGCTCGCGCTCCGCCAGGCGGACGACCTCGTCAGCATCTTGATCGGCCCCAAAGCGAGCCAGCCGGGTGCGCAGGCCGGCCTGTTGCAGCACAGCCGCCAGGGCATGGGCCGGTAGACGCTGTTGGCTAAGGTCTTCGATCAGGAGAACGTCCATCGGCAGACTCGTGGAGATGGTTATTCTTCTAGACGTGGGAATCACTTTGCTTGCCGAGTGACAGTTGCTCCACCAATTTCCTGGCATGTTCCCGCAGCCACTCGGTTGGATCGTTCTCTGCCCGCTCGCGCAGGAGGGCCAACGTGTCTGGATGCGTAGACCAATATCCCGACAGAGCGTCAATGGCCGCTTCACGCACATAATACTTGTCGTTCGGTGCATCGGCTGTCGGTGACACATCATTGACGGCGCAGTCGCGCACAAGTAGCAAGGTCTGTGGATCGTCGCGAAAGTGTTCGGCCAGCGCACGGACAGCAGCCGAGCGAACATCTTCGTGCGTGTCATTGATAGCGCGGTCGCGCACAAGCGGCAAGGTCTGCGGATCGTCGCGAAAGTGTTCGGCCAGCGCACGGACGGCGGCAGAGCGAACACCTTCGCCTGCATCATTGACAGCGCGGTCGAGCACCATTGGCAAGGTCTGCGGATCGTCGTGAAAGTGTTCAGCCAGTGCAGAGACAGCGGCAGAGCGAATCCATCCATGCGCATCGTTGACGGCGTGGTCGCGCACCAGTGGCAAGGTCTGCGGGTTGTCGCGATAGTGTTCGGCCAGTGCAAAGATGGCGGCGCGGCGAACATGCCAGTCTGCATCGTTGACGGCGCGATCGTGCAGGAAAGGCAGGGTCTGCGGATCGTCGCGAAAGTGTTCAGCCAGGCTATGAACAGTGTAACCGCGAATCAAAGACGATGTGTCATTGACGACGTGGTCACGCAACAGTGGCGAGGTCTGTGGGGCATCGCGAAAGTGTTCAGCTAGAGCAAGGACGGCGGCAGAACGAACCTCTTCACTTGCATCTCTGACAGCCAGGGCACACAGAGTTGGCAGAGTTTGCAGATCGTCGTGCCATCCCCTAGCAAGTGCACATGGTGCGAGAACACGATAATCCCTATCATTATGGGCAACGCAATCCAGCAGTGCCATGTGAACCATACCTGACCCTTTGCCAATAGAGCCAACGAACTCGCCAAATGATTCCACAAAATTCCATGCAATCTCAAATGCCCCTCGTTCCTTTAGCCACTCTGCCAGCACGGCTTGATAAGGCCAGTGTGGACTGATTAACCCAGCGGGTACTGCTACCTGTTCCTTTAGAAACGCATCTAGCATAAATTCATTTCTTGTCATAATACAATCAAAGAGAGAACATAACATCTTCAATAAGCGCCCTGCATGTTCTGCGACTATGTTGAGGTTCCTTATTTCTCCCAAACACTGCACTGCGAGCGCGATATTCCATGGCGGGCGATCTCTAAACGTTTTGGGCCATGGGCGATACACCTCGTTCGCCAGGTAATCAATGATCTCCCCCGCCCACCTTTCGTCAATCATCCCGCAGATCAGGCGCAATACCTCGTGCCAACTCTCGTCTTCCCAGTGCGCACCGTAAGCATCGCGCTTCAATTGCTCCATCGTCATCTCTTGTGTCTTTTCAAACTTGTGGACAAAGGCCGAGGCGCAAAAGTATTCCAGGAAAGCACGATGCACAAAGCCATAGAGGTTCGCGCCGTAGAGTGAGAGGATAAAGTTGCGTTCGCGGAATTGGTCAATCATCGCCCGCGCAATCCTGGTAGCGTCTGGAGGTGAATACTGGTAACGTTCTTTCAGGTAGCTTCCAAACTCGGCTTCCAGTTGCTCGCGGTGGATGTAGTTGCCCGCCAGTCCGCCTTCACCGCCTTGCATCTTGAAAGCCAGCCGGCGCAGCAGCTCCTTCTTATCGTCTTCGCCGATCAGGTCGGCGTCTATGCGCTGGTTACGCAGGTGCTTGTTCACGTCCCAGTGCTGGATCAGGACGCTGGCCGCATGGTCGTACAGCTTCCACCGCTCGCGTGGCAATTCCTGGTGCTTGCCAATGACGGCCATGATCGTCAGCAGCATCGGGTTGCCCGCCAGTTGGCGGATGGAAGCGGATTCCTTGAAGGAGCGCAGGATGCGCTCGCGGCGCAGTTTACCATCGCCCGTGGGATCTATCAGCGCCAGCAAGACGTAGCGCGCCAGCGTGGACTTGCCCGAGACTGGGTCGCCCAGAATGATGACCTGTGGATAACGCGAGTCGGCCAACACGTCCAGCACGGGACGCGAAGGCTTTTGGTAATACGCCTCACGCGCCCGGTGAATATCTTCGAGTGTGACGCTGGCGGGCAGGTCTTCGGGGTGGATTGCCCGCTCGCGTTCGAGCTTATCCCACACTTCTTTGGGTAGCTCAACGGGCGGCGGGCTTTCGCGGACGTTCTGCTCGACAAAGACGGAGCGGAGTTGTAGTTGCAGGTATTCCTCTTTTTGCGGCGGGGTGAGACCTTCGAGGGCAAGCGTCTGATAGCGTTTTCTCAGCGCGGTGTAATAAGCTTCCAGGTCGAATTCGTGAATCACCGGGCCGGGGGAGATGTAGCCGCGCTCTTTGGCCCAGTTGTAGACCGCAGGCGCGACGACAGAGCCAATGTCCTCCGCCGACTTGAAAAGCCCAGCCCCATGTTTTTCGCTCAACTCATTGCGGAGTTTCTTGATCCGTGTTTTGTCGTCGTCAATGAAATCAGGCAGCCACGGTGCTTTGCCGTCGAGGAGAAAGATCAGGCACTTTTTGCCTGTCCTGACCGCCTGGCGATATTCCATTTCCGTGATGGAAATCTGGTCAGGATTATTCTCTGTCGGAATCCAGCCGTAGCGCCAGGCAAAGATGCCGACGTACACATCGCACGCGGCCACGTCCGCCAGGCATTTTTCGACGGGGCGTCGGTCTTCGGCAATGTAATACGGGTGCATCTCTGGAATTGTGAGCACACTTGTTCCAGACAATTCAAGATAAGGC
>SOHZ01000449.1 GCA_004377365.1 Anaerolineales bacterium
GCATCCGCTTCCATCCCTGCCGGGGCAGCATGTCTCTGGGAAAATCCAAAGGCGGACTGCCGCCCGACAGCGTCGTTCAGACCGAGGAAGAGATCATGGCAGACTGCCAGCGGGTGGTGGACACTTACCATGATCCCAATCCTTACGCTATGTGCCGCATTGTCATCGCCCCTTGCTCGCCATTTTCGGTGACCGAGGAGTTGATGCACCAATCAGCCGTCTGGGCCCGTCAGCAGGGTCTGACCCTGCACACCCATGTGGCGGAGACGCTGGATGAAGAGGAGTTTTGCTTACGCAAGGTTGGTTTGCGGCCGGTGGAATACATGCAGGAGTTGGGCTGGGTGGGAGAGGATGTGTGGTACGCCCACGCCATCTACCTTAGCGAGGAGGAAATGGACCTGCTGGCCGAGACGGGCACTGGAGTGGCCCATTGCCCGTCTTCCAATATGCGTCTCGGTTCGGGCATTGCGCCCATCCGGGAGATGCTGGACAGAGGCGTCAAGGTGGGCTTGGCCGTGGATGGCAGCGCCAGCAACGACTCGTCGCACATGCTGGCTGAGGCACGTATGGCCATGCTTCTACAGCGGGTGCAGAAGGGGGCCGGTGCCCTGAGCGCCCAGGAGGCTCTGAAGATGGCCACCCTAGGCGGGGCAGCCGTGCTGGGCCGAGATGACATCGGCTCTCTGTCGCCTGGTAAGGCGGCCGATTTCATCGCTATCAGTCTGGACCGGCTTGAATACGCTGGAGCTGGGCAGGATCCTCTCGGCGCCCTCTTGTTTTGCCGGCCTGTGAACGTTGATCTATCAGTCATCAATGGGCGAGTGGTGGTGGAAAAGGGCCACATTGTAGGCTTTGACCTGGAAAGGGCCATCGCTCGTCAGAACGAGACCTCTCAAGAGATGCTGAAGAGGGCGATTAGTACATGACAGGGGATTGTTGGCCCCGACTCAAAAAGAGCACAGAAAGCCGCTTCCCGTGCTCTTTTGTTGAAACGAATTTAACTTTCGTCAACCTGGCCAGGCCGCCAGAGTAGTTGCTCCCGGATCATGAGATCGGCGCTGCGGATTTTGAAAGAGAGGTCGGCAGCAATGTTACGCATCAGCACATAGCCCATCTGAAAATCCTGGTCGCAGAGAGCAATCAGGTCGTCCCGATTGATGACCAGCAACTTAGTGTTGTTGGCCGCACATTTTGCCGATGCCGAGCGCAACCCCTGATCCACCAGGGCTACCTCACCGAAGACTTGACCTCGGCGTAGGGTAGTAATGGTCGTAGGACCGGCCTGGGAAGGAATCCCCAGGATACTGGGGTCTACCTGGATATCCACCCTGCCATCGGCGATGATATATAGCTCATCACTGGCCGTGTTCTCTTCGAAAATGACGGCTCCTATCTGACAGACTCTCTCTTCGCAAATCTGCGCTATCCGCTCTACTTGGCTTTCGCTCAGGTCTTGGAAGATGTCCACCTCTCGCAGAATGTTGATACGTTGCATGGCTCGTCCTCCTTGCTGTGTTGGGCAACGATGCCATCATCCATTCTTTGAACCAGGGCATAATTCCCAATCTGTCTTTACCTAGCTTTATGATAATGTAAAGCGTTGCTAAAGTCAATAGGACTTTTCTCTTATCTGGCGCCTCGCTTCACTATGGTCTCGGTGTAGGGGTCTACCTGCCAGGTTGTGTCTAGGAGAGGGGCGAGGCTGGGACGGGCTAACTCGGGAAAGAGTTCATGCAGGTATTTAGCCAAAGTCATGCTGGTGGGGCCATAACGGTTGTTGTACATATAGTATTCCAGGTCGTGGACCATCTCGCTGGCTGTCTGATACCGCTTTTCCCTGTCCCGTTCCAGGGCTTTCATAGTTATCCTGTCCACCTCTTCGGGAACGTCAGGGTTAAGCTCGCTCGGCCGGGGGATCGGCTTGTGGATTATGGCTTCGAACGTGGCCATCTGCTCCTGGGCATCAAAGAGCGGACGCCCGGTCAGAAGTTCGTGCAACACAATGCCCAGGGAAAAGAGGTCCGAGCGCGCGTCGGTCTCCTCGAATCGGGCCTGTTCTGGCGACATATATCGAGTTGTCCCCATGAGCACCGTGCCCTCCAGAGCGCGGAGGAGGTGGCGAGCTTTGGCGATGCCAAAATCAGTCAGCTTGACCGCGCCCTCAGAGTCCAGCATGATATTCTTAGGGTTCACGTCCCGGTGGACCACTCCCAGAGGCTGACCTTCCGCGTCGCATTTGGAGTGGGCGTACTCGATCCCCCGGCAGACTCTACTGATGATAAAGGTGAAGAGATCAACAGGGATGCTCCATCCGAGTTGGGAGTGGCGCTTCATGAATTGCCTCAAATTCTTACCATTTATAAACTCCATGGCAATGTAGTAACTCTTTCCTATCCTCCCAAGCTGGTAGATCTGGACAATGTTAGGATGTACGAGGTCGGCTACCAGTTTGGCTTCGCCGATGAACATCTCTACGAGCTGGTGTTCATCGGAAAATTCTTCTGTGATAGTTTTGATGGCCACCCTTTTTTCAAAGCCCTCGGCACCGCGCTGTATAGCTTCATAGACGGTTCCCATCCCTCCGGCGGCGATGAGCCTCACAAGGTCGAAATTGTAGGTGTCCTTCAGCTTCTCCATAGTTTGAGATTCTCCTCCCTTGTTCTCTGGCAGGCTGGCCTTCTCCTT
>SOHZ01000328.1 GCA_004377365.1 Anaerolineales bacterium
CCAAAGTGGGGCAAGAATTCACAATAGGCTGGAATAAATGGGCGAACGGGGAGCAATAAGGAGACAAAACCATGATTCACACCATGATCACCACCATCAGCACAAATCTCCCAATGCCCCACATCGTGTTGGGAGCAATCACCGGCCTATTGGTCGCCGCCAGCACATTCCTCTGGCTAAAGCGAGGCAGCCGATCCGGGGCTATCATGCTCCTCGGCCTGGCCATCGGCCTGGGAGTCCTAATCTGGGGAGTCCTCGAAGGACAGAAGCCGGCCCCCTCTGATTGGGGCAACCTGGAAAGCTTTGGCGAGACGCTCATAGGCCCTTTCGAGTATCGCTCCCGAGAGCAAATAGTCGGAGCTGTCCTGGTAGCCGCCGCTGTGCTCTTCTATGTGTTCTGGAGTAGGACGGGGGGAGACGTAGCCGTCGGCGCCCAAATCGCGCAGAAATTGCAGAGAGGGCAAAGTATCCTGGGAAGCGCACAATTGGTTGACCCGCAGGCCTTCAAGAAGCGATGGACCAAGCCCGACCCCCTGGGCCTGACCCTCAAAGGCCGGTTCTGGGGCCGGGGAGGGAAATTCCTGGGGACACAATTCTGCCTGGACGGGGAGGACGTGGCGCGTGGCATCGCTGCCTTCGGCGCCCAGGGGAGCGGCAAGACGCAAGCGGTGATCCTGCCCACCATCGCCGACCGCATGAAGGCCAACCACTCCCTGATCGTCACCGATGTGCAGGGAGAACTTACCTCTTATATCCTGGCCATAGCCGGGATCACCAACCATCTGGTCATCATTCACAATCCCAGTGCTCCAGCCGAGCGCGCGCGCTTCAACGTCGCAGATGGCATCCAGACGGTCATTGACGCCAAAGCTATTGCCGCCGTCTTGCTATCGTCAGCCAAAGACGATTTCTGGTCGAACGCCGGGAAGAACTTTCTGGCGGGCTGCCTTCTCCACTATCTCTCCATCGGGGCGATGATGGAAGCGCGGCGGGACGCCAAGGCGATGGCCAGGGAACTGAAGCACAGCCAGAAGCCAGGCGTAGCCGACCTGACCTCTGACTTTTACACTTCCATCCTGTCCAATGAGCCCAAGCTGGCCATGAACATCATAGCCACCGTCTTCAACCAGGCCCTGGCAGCCTGGGCCGACGAGGAGGTGTGCCGGGTCACGGCGACCTCACAGTTCGACGCCGCCACCCTGGAGATACAGCCGACCGTGCTGATCCTGCGCAGTTCCCGCAGGCACCAGGACGCGCTGGGCAAATACCTGGGCGCAGTCCTGCGGGTCTTTGTCACCACTCTGGACGATTTCGGAGAGCAGCAGCCGGGAGGGATGCTACCGATCCCCGTCGGCCTGGTCCTGGAAGAGTTCCTCTCCCTGGGCCGCCTCGACAGCCTGGTGCGCGACATCAACCTGGTGCGGAAACGACGCATCAGTGTTCTGACGGCCGCTCAAACGTTAGCGCAGTTCGAGGGGATCTACGGACGGCAAGGCTCCGGGCAACTGCTGGCCGGTCTGGCGACGAAGATAGTCTTCGGGGGCTGCGACCAACGCACTGCCGAGTTTTTCAGCCGCCTCAGCGGGCAAACGACCATAGCCACCGCTAGCCTATCGGAGCGCAAAGGAAAGACCGTCAGCGAGGGGGTTTCCGCTTCTCTGCAGGGGCGCGCCCTGCTGTTGCCGGACGAGATCATCCGTCCGACGAGTAGAGGTTCCCGCTATCGTCAGCCGTGAAACCTGGGAGAAGGCACAGGAGCGGAAAAAGCACAACAGGGAAATGGCACGGCGCAATACCAAGTATGAGTATCTGTTCTCCAAACGAGTCATTTGTCAATGTGGCACCAAAATGTCAGGCCGAGCAGTGACGACCAGAGGCAAACTGTACCTATATTACTACTGTCCGGCCAACCGTGGGATGTTGGCCCGGAAGGAATGTAGCGCCCCTTCGTTTAGGGCTGACCAGGTTGACGCCGCAGTGTGGGCCAAAATCAAGGAGTGGCTCCAGGACCCTGAAGTGTTGCAGGAAAGTCTGGAAAAGGTCAAGGCGAAACTGTCGCAGAAAAACAAGCCATTGCTTGACCGTCTCTCAGTGGTAGATGAGTTGCTGGCCAACAACCGCCAAAAATTAGAGAGACTGCTTGACCTCTACCTGGCGGGTGACTTTCCCAAAGAGGTATTGACCGACCGCAAAGCCAGACTGGAGACCACTATCACGTCTCTGGAGAAAGAGCGGGCCGACTTGATGATGACGTTGGAGTCTCAGACTTTGACGGATAAACAAATCGAAAGCATTGTGGACTTTGCCAAAAGGGTGAGCCAGGGGCTAGAGAAAACAGACCGGGACTTTAAAGCAAGGCAACATATCATTGACTTGCTAGACGTACAGGTGAGACTGATAATAGAAGATGAGGTAAAGGTTGCGTGGGTGCGTTGGCTGGTGGGCAAAGAGGAGAGGGTGTCAATTAAGTCGGATAGTACCAGAAGCCCATATTGACCAGGTAGAACTGGTAATAACCCCTGAACTCCCCTGGCTGTCCCTGCAAGTCATGGTCATACAAGCAGGGTGCAACGCGCTGCCTCCCCACCATGCCTCCCAGAATATGTATCAGGTCGTGAGCCAGCACCCCCACGTGGGCGTTCTCGCAGTAGACGGCGACCCCGTTCTCGATCACCTCGCCGCTCTCTAGGGTAAATGGACTCGCGTCTGCCCAACCCAGCATACCCGGATAGGCGCAATAGCCCATCATACCGTAGGCGTCCTTAGGCGCTCCCAGGATGATCAAGACGTTGGGGTAGTCGGAGAAATCCACGTCACTGTCGGCTTTGTTGATGACCTCCTGAACCAATGACGTAACTTTATCGCGATCCACTTGAAGATTATGGGCGGAAATGCTGTAATGGGATACCGGATGGTCGAGAGTATACCACCCTCTTGCCTCTCCCTCCAGCCACGTTTGGTCATACGACACCTGGCGGATGTAGGTGTCCAGTTTGGTGAAGACCTTCCCGCGGGCCTTGTCTAGGGTGATCTGAGGCTCCACGTCGGGGAACCTGGTCAGGAGGACCATCGTCTTTTGCTCACCGAGAGATATTTCGGAGCGTAGGACTGGAGGCGTGCTGGCAGGCGGCGGTGTGTTCGTCGGTATAGGAGTCGAAGTGGGGGTGGGGCTGGCTGCGCATCCGCTGATGGACAGGATGACCAGACCGAGGAGCGCGAGCCACAAGCAAAGTAGTCTCTTCTGCATCTTGAATCCTACTAGCCCGATTTCCGAGAAACGGGTATCCGAGATGCCCGTGGGCCGCCGCATCACAGATGCGGACTTTATAAATTAGCGGGGTACGGAAAATGCCTCAGCGGCCGGTGAGCCCGGCCAACCCGTTGCCCACGATGAGCCCGATAAAGCCGGCCAGGACAAAGTCCCACTGGCCGAGGGCCATTAGAATGAGCAGTATGAAAATCACCATCAGGCTCACCCACAGATGCGGATGGTCACGCTCAGTATCCGGTGGCTTTTCTGCTTGACGGCCTTTCCCTGAATCTTTCACCCTTTCTCCTTCAAGCGTCAGTCATCAGCAGTTCGCTTTCAGCGTCGCCAACTGCTGGTTTGCTGACCGCTTGCCCGGCACCTACCACTGCCGTTGGAAGACGAGGTCGTATGAACACTGTCCCTCGTATTCATAGCGTTTAGCATCACATTCTTCGTCGTTCAGACCATCGCACATTCCCGCTGCTCTGAGGTCCCAGGCTGGTGGCCGTTTGTCTACGTGCTCTGCAATCTCGCTTCTGACCTTGCCATAGGTCTTTCCTGAGGCATCCCTTTCAACCCAGACCCACTGTTCAGCCCACATCACATACTCGGCTTTCCCTGGGCCTTTTTCGCCCGTTGTGCGCTCCTCGTCAGGTCTCTCGGGATAAGGGTCGGTAATCTTCAGGACAACACCGTCCAAAGGTGCACCGTTGATGTCTATCACGGTGATGAGAATGACTTGTCCGCCTTGACACAACAATTGCTTCTTGACAAGCTTGAAATCTTTGTCAGGCACCGGCGTTGGAGGAGGTGCTGGTGGGGCTGTTGGTTCTGGCGTGTTGGTCGGTGGTGGCGGCGCGGTCGGCGCGGGCGTGTCCGTGGGTACCGGCGTATCCGTGGGCACAGGTGTATCCACAGCTGCAGGCACGGGCGTGTCCGTCGGCAGCGGTGTGTCCATCGGCAATGGAGTATCCGTCGCCATGACCACTGCCGTCGGAGTAACGGCGCTGATAGCCGTGAAGGTCGGCTTGGGCGTTTTGGTCGGCGTCGGGGTAGGCTGGGAACGGGCAACAGCCTTGCACCCCATCACGACGAGAGTCAGAAAAAGGTATCCAACAAAGATCTTTCGAAACATGAAATTCACCTCCGGTGCTGCAACAGTGGCACATTCTGGAATAGACAGGCACTTTCTAATCATACACCAAAAGCCGTTTCAGCGCAACTGTCCTTACAACCAAAGGCGCGACCCGGCTGACGCTGGATCGCGCCCCTGCTCCCTGCTTTGGTGTCCGTTAAATTCCTCTGTCCGTTGTACTGTCCGTTGTGCTGTCCAGAAAACCCAGGACGAGCCGGTTGAACTCTTCAGCCTTGGCTTCCTGGACGATGTGGCCGCAGGGGAACATCACTATCTCGGAGCCGTGGATACCCTGGTGGACGACTTGAGCCAATTCTGGCGGGTTCATCCGATCCCGTTGACCCTGGACGATGAGGGTAGGACAGGCAATCTCCCCCAGTCGGTGGCGGGTGACCTCTCCTCCTCCGCCTTTTACCCTGGTCGCGGCCATCTGGCCATAGTTCTTGAGCAGCCACCGCCAATCTGGGCCACCGTGCAGCTCGATGAGGCTCTGCTTCCACGCCGCATCAATTTCATCTGGCTGGGTCAGGCTCTCGAAGAAGGCCAGCAATCCCTGGTCCTCTTCCACTGGTACGTGAGCCGCTGTGCTGACCAGGACCAGGGACTTGACCAGGTCAGGGTGGTCCAGGGCCACCAGTTGGGCGACGACACTGCCCAGACTGAAGCCGCAGATGTGCACCAGGCCCAGGCCCAACTGGCCGATGAGCGCCGCTACGTCTGAGGCCAGCAACTCCCAATAGTCAGGGGGCACGGTCTGGCATTTGCTCTTACCGTGTGCCCTCAGGTCGGGGACGACGACCCGGTAGCGCTCGGCAAAGACGGGAATCTGGAGGTGCCAATGGGCCTGGCCCGTGCCCGAAAAGCCGTGCAGCAGCACCAGCGACTCTCCCTGGCCGCAGGTCTCGTAATATAGGTCAATGTCGTTTGCTCTGACGTAAGGCAATAGGTTTCCCTATCCGAGTTGCCAGTCTTTGACCATAGGTCTAGCGTACGCTTTCGCAGGCATACGAATGTAATGGTCTGGCTGCTCCACGTTCTGGTGAATGGCAAAGAAACGCCGCTCGATTTCTTTGAGAACCGCCGCGTCGTAGTAAACCATCCCGCAATTGAGACACACTTCAACGGGTGTATTGGGCACCAGCAGGTATTTCCCCTTGTAGCTGTAAAGGTATTCGATTCTTCGCTCTTTGTAGCGGTCGCTGCCGCAGAAATTACACTGAACTTTTCTCATTGGCCTTGACCCAGCGTCTGAGGGCGCTTCTCAACTTTAGCCAGGGCTTTCTAATCCCTGGCTCTCTCGCGCAATTCGTGATCCGTGATTCGTGATTCGTATTGAGTATACCATACATCAGCTTTGTTGGCAATATCGAAAACTTGATCAGGCAGCAAGAAAGCCGTTCTTGACCAATGCCTCAAAATCTCGTATAATCCAATTACCCGGCAGATTCTATTGGAGCAGATAGAGGTGCTGGATTCTTGAAAGGCATTGAGGCAAAAGCCGCACTTGCCTATGTCACCCTGAGCGGAGCGAAGGGTCTCGTTCTCCGCACAGCGGGTCGCCTGTTTGCCAGGAACGGGATTCTTCGTCGCTTCCCCTTCGCTTTGCTCAGGGCTTCGGCTCACTCCTCAGAATGACAGATCGCAGACAACTGATCGACAACGTGTCAGTTTTGCCATAGTGCCTTGAAAGGAGGAGAGGACGTGCGCAAACATCCCGTCTTGGGCGACATCCGCCCCTATAATTTTATATCCCCCCAGGGACGCCAGGTGACGGCCTGGATGTCTGTGGAGCGGGACCACCGGCTGGGCGCGCTGTTCATCGAGGGCGTGGACGGGGAAACAACCGGGCAGTTCGTCTACGGCATGCCCAAGATCCATTATCCCTACCGGCGCGACAAGGAGATTGACCTGGGGAGCGTCTCCCCGGACGATATTGTCCTGCCCACAGGCTACGACAAGGTGCTCCTGCGCCAAAAGGTGGACGGCACCAACGTCACCTTTTTCCCCCTGCTCGACAGAGAGGGCAACGTTCTGGAAGTAGTCCCCAAGACCCGCCAGGCTGTCCTCAACAAGCCCTCCCAGATGCACTCGGTCTATGACCTTTTGCCGGACATCCACCATAAGTACCCAGGCATCCTGCTAGCGGTGCGCGAGACCAGGCTCAGCCTCTCCTTCGAGGTCTACGGCTATCGGAACCCGCATACTCTGGTCTATGACTTTCCCTTGCAGGTCTCCTTCATTGTGACTATTGACGCCCAGGGCAAGCTGCTTTCCTGGGACCAACTTTCAGCCATCGCTCGGCGCTACGACCTGCATACGCCAGAGATCGTGTTCGAGACCGAGGAGCCCGACGTGCGGGCGGAGTGGGTGCGCTTTCGTCTGGAGTTGGACGCCAGGAACGAGCCCGACCACCTGGTGGATGAGGGAGTGGTCTTTACTTTCTGCTATCCTGACACCCTGCAGTTGGTCAAGTGCAAAGCCAGAACCCTGGAAGAAGCCCACATGTCGGTCATGGCTGCCGAGCAGGCCGAGATACCGCGCGACATCCTCTTCAAGGCCGTATGCCGCGTCTACGACGATGGTTTCGCCGAATCGGAGTGGGACGAGGTCTGGGCGCAATTGAGGGCCGAGTTGATGGAGGACTACGTCGAGGTAGCCGTGGGCCGGCACGTCCACAAGGCCGAGAAGCTCTGGCAGTGGAAGCTGAGACTGGAGACGGTGCGCCCCTACATCGAGCGGGCTATGAAGGAGACGGGTAGCCGCGAGCTGGCAGTGGTCATGCCCCGCGTGCGGCAGTGGCTGAGCAAAGAACAGACCAACCTGGCGGCAAAGATTTTGCTCCGTAATGTGTAGGCCAGACTCAGTAGATCTCATTTTTGCTCGCGGCGGATTTGCAATCCGCCGCCAGGCCGCTGGATTACAAATCCAGCGGGAGCAATTTGTGATCTACGCTTCTGTTTGTGCGAGGGTCACAGTTAGTGTATAATTGAGGCAAGCCACCATTCCACGGCAGCAGTGGAGATTGTTTGGCATAGCTAGAGAGGAGAGGAGGCCATGATAACTCGGGTTGAATTGAAGGAGCAAGTAGTGGCGGTCCTGGATACGCTTCCAGAGGAAACATTGGCAGAAGTAGCCTCATTTCTGGAGTATCTACAGTACAAACTAGACCAGCATCCGCCTCAGCAGCCCCCTTACAAGCCGGTGGCTTTGGGCGGCCTGTGGGAGGGCGTCACGATCACTGATGAGGACATCGCTAAAGTACGCCGTGAAATGTGGGGTGATTCGGAAAGCGTGAAAGCAGGTGCTCCCAGCCATTTCACTGCACTCTCGAGTTGCGAGTAAGAAAGTGGGAGGGCAAAATGGACACTTTTATCGTGGAAAAGGTAGTGGAACAGCTAAAAGTCTTGCCATACGAATTGCAGTGGCGGGTGCTAGAGTTCACGCGTGCGCTCGCTATCTCTATCCCGCATGGTGTCCCTGGCCAACAACTGTTACGCTTTGCCGGAGCGATACCGCTCGACGACCTACAACTTATGCGCCAAGCGATTGAAGAGGGCTGCGAACAGGTTGATGCAAATGAGTGGTAGATACCTGCTGGATACCAACATCATCATTGCCCTTTTCGCAAGCGATACAGCCGTCAAAGACAATCTCGCAAAGGCCAAAGTTTTTGTCCCCGCTATTGCGATTGGAGAGCTGTATTTTGGGGCACGGAAATCAGGACGGGCGTGGTCTCCGTGATTTGGTAGGTAAGAAAAGGCGCACGGGCAGGCATGCTACCCTTCCGCGGCAGCGAAGGCGTGCGCACCAGCCCTTCGACTACGCTCAGGACAGGCAGCGCTGGAGGTGACGCTGACGGTGGCGTGAGATGAACAAGAGCTATTGGTGCGGTTCATCCTGACCCCTGATCAATACGCGCAGTTGGTGGATCTTTGGCCAGAAGGATATTGACGAACCATAAGGTGTCTGAAATTGCACAACAAGCGACTCGGTCTTCTGACAAAAGCCCGGCTATTACAGATAGCTGGGCTTTTTATTGCTTCATACAGATGTGTCTGGCGCTTGGATTTTCTTACCAATTTCTAACCATTTTGTGCTGATTTTCTATTGACGGGACAAAAGTTCTGAGGTATAATGATGTTAAGATACTGGAAAGAATACTAGACATTCCCGCCAAGCTTTCGGGATGTCTTCGCCTGGTGCCCACACATGCCAACCTACATCGCTCTCGGGCTGATTCAGGCTGGCGTTTTTTGTAAGACC
>SOHZ01000252.1 GCA_004377365.1 Anaerolineales bacterium
CGGTACCTGGACAGCCACAAAACGTGGGATACCACCGTCGAAGTGGATGTACGGTGGCCGCTGCGAGTTTGCCTCCAGTTGGCGCAGAGCTTCCACCTGCGGGTCTGAACGGTCCCAGAACTTGTTGCCGGTCAGTGTCTTGCCCTCCAGCGGGATGACGTACTCAATCCAGTTGCTGGTCCTGACTGTGCCGCTGACGGTCGTCGCGCCGATGGAGGTATAGCCCGACGGGTCTGTCTCTCGAATGTGATAGTACTCGTAACCATCAGGAACCTCCAGGCCGTACCATCCCTCGCTGTTGGTAGTGGTGCTGACAATCAAGGTGCCGGGGTCAGGATGAGGATTGTTCGCGCCATAGACCGATACAGTGACACCCTCTAACGGATGACTTTCGTCACCAACGTCCCCCGCGAAGACGTATCCTGAAAGTACTGGTGTCTCAGTGGCCTGGTCCCAGAACTTGTTGTCGGTCAGCGTCCCGGCCTCCAGTAGGTGTCCGTATTGAATCCGATTGTTGGTGATGACCGTGCCGCCGATTGACGTCGCCCCGACAGAGGTGTAGCCTGGCGGGTCTGTCTCTAATATATTGTAGAACTCGCAAGTGTCGTAAACCGGCAGACCGTACCAACCCTCAGAATCGGTGACTGTGCTGGCAATCAGACCTCCCAGGTCGCCGGGGTTGTCGGAACAGTACAGTTCGACAGTCACGTTTCGCAGGGGTGTAGTTTCATCCCCCACGTTTCCTGCGTAGACGTACCCCGAGAGTATGGACGGATGCAGCCGGGCCGCATAGAGGTCCAGACCTTGCGTCCCGGCATCCCGCCCGTCCTCCCAGACGACCAGATATGACCAATCGTCATCCGCAGCGAGGACGGGCTGACCCTCGTGGCTGCTCTGCCCTGAGACTTTTGTTTCGTCTCCAAGCAATGTTCCATCGCCCATCAACCGGCGACGGTAGACGTCGTGGTCATCGGACGCGTATTCATACTCCCAGACAACCATATATTCGTCTGAGGCTTGGTTGTAGGCCACGTCCGGGTTCTCGCGGTGGTTCCCGCCCTCCCACGAGATGCCAAAGTTGCCGCCGTCCAGCGTCCCATCAGCGTTTACCCGCTGACCGTAGATGTCCCAGTCGTTTCCCAATCCCAAGTGATGATCTTCCCACACCACCAGGAACTCGTTGACCGTGATGTTGAACGCCAGGCGGGGTTTAAGCTGATCATACTGCCAGGTAGAGATATTGATCTTGCTGCCCATCAGAGAGCCATCATTGCCTAGCCGTTGTCCATAGATGTCGTATTCACCTTTCTCGGGGTGTTGGTTCTGCCAGACCACCAGATAAACCCCACCGTGGCCCACTGCCGGGACCGACTCGTCGTCTAGAGGGCCATTGGCGATAGCGATAGTACTACCTAGCGGTGCTCCGCTGGCATCCAGCCGTTGGCCGTAGATGTCATTGTGGGGGAACTCGCCGCTGCCTTCGTGGTGTTCCCAAATGATCAGATACTCATTGACGCTCGGGTTGTAGATTACGTCCGGATTGCTCTCAAAATTGGTGCGTGTGGCGATGCCGAACTCACTGCCGACCGGGGTGCCGTTACTTCCCACTCGCCGGGCATAGATGTCGTGGTCGTCGGCCGAGTATTCGTGCTGCCAGACGACCAGATACTCTTCAGCGGCTGGATTGTAAGCTACGGCCGGATTGCTCTGGAAAATACCGGACGTGGCGATGCCGAACTCACTGCCGACTGGGGTACCATCGCTTCCCACCCGTCGGGCGTAGATGTCGTGGTCAGTGGATGTATACTCATCTTCCCACACCACCATGTACTCGCCCGCTTCGAGGCTGTAGGCAATGGCCGTATGGATTTGATCGTTCGCCCGGGTGGTGATGGCGGTGGCAGCCTGCGCCATCGGCCTAAGAAATGGCGCAGGCTGCCCAGCTTGTGGCGGGCGCAGCTCACGGGCTGCCGCCTGGAGAACAATGGGATCGGGTAGCGTCCCGGCGTTGGCCACGATAGGCTGTCTCACCAAAGGTGCTAAAACCAACAGGCATAACAGGACCGTCGAGATTGGACTAAATCTGCTGCGCAATATAATGATCTCCTTTAAAGGTTGGCTTATGAAAGGGCATAAATACCCTCCCCTTATGACATTACCCATTTCTCCAACAAAAGAACTCAAACCCACGCCACTTCCAGGCAGCGGTGCAAAAGGCAGAATATGCAAAAACAACAAGAACCAACCCTCTCCTGACCTGCCGAGAAGATTGGCCCTCAATTTCTCAGACTCTCACCTCCTACATTGGCTACCAGCTACGATGGAGGCAACGATGATTACTGGTCAAGGCTCGCAGTATACCACACAACGAGTCAAGTGTCAATACCTGGTCGTCTCAATTTTATCTTGACAGCCTCCATCTCCTATGGTAAACTTGTAGCAATGACCCCGAAGAATACATCGTTGGAATTGTGATGGGCTTGAGTGTGACAGCCGATCACTTCAAGTGCTTCCCGCTGCTCGAGGAGCGCAATCAACAGAAAGCCGGCACGCTCTCGGGCGGTGAGCGTCAGATGCTGGCCATTGGCCGGGGACTGATGACCGAGCCCGAGTTGCTGATGCTGGACGAGCCCTCCTTGGGCCTGGCACCCAAGATCGTAGAAACTGTCTTTGAGCAGATTCAGCTTATCCACGAGAGTGGGACCACCATTTTTCTGGTGGAGCAAAACGCCCGCCGGGCGCTGTCCATCGCCGATCGAGCCTACGTGCTGGAGCTGGGCCAGATTCGGCACCAGGGCACTGGTCAAGAGTTGCTCAGTGACCCGCAGGTCCAGCGAGCCTATTTGGGCGGCTGAGGGTCAACTATCGGGCCAACGTGGCAAATTACAGTCAGAAGGTATGACATGTGCCGGGGTATAATGGACACGCTTATCAGCAACAACTCCTTACCTCTTCAGACCCTTACATTTCCCAAAGCACTCCGTCTTTTCGTGTTGGCTCCCCACCCGGACGACTTTGACGCGATTGGAGTGACCATGCGTTTCTTACGGGAAAATGGGAATCCGCTGTATGTGGCGGTTGCTGCATCAGGGGCGAGTGGGGTGGAAGATACGTTCTGCTCGCCGCCTACTGCGGAAGTAAAGGCGAAACTCCGCGAACAAGAACAAAGGGCGAGTTGCCGGTTTTTTGGACTGCCAGAGGCCCACTTGGCGTTTTTTCGGCTTGAAGAAGACGAGGCCGGGCATCCTTTGGAGAACGAAGCGAATACCGACCGCGTGCGCCAGCATTTTCTAAGCAAGCGGCCGGCGATGGTGTTTTTACCTCATGGGCACGATACCAACCCAGGTCATCGTCGGGTCTATGCGATGTTTCGCCAGGTGGCGCGGGAAGCGGGGTATCCGTTAGTGGCCTTTTTGAATCGCGATCCGAAGACGATCCGGATGCGGTGTGATGTGTATCTGGGGTTTGGGGAGGAGGAGGCGGCCTGGAAAGGGGAATTACTGCGTTTCCATCGGTCACAGCACCAGCGGAATCTGAATCAGCGGGGGCATGGGATGGATGAGCGGATTCTGAGGGTGGACCGGCAGAGTGCTGAGGCGTGTTCGGTAGATGCGCCGTATGCAGAGGTTTTTGAGTTAGAGTTCTTTGGGGCCAGCGAGTTCGGGGATATTCTTGCCGGTTTATCACCCCAAACGTCGTGTGATATAATGGGAGC
This sequence comes from Anaerolineales bacterium, assembly GCA_004377365.1. Lineage (GTDB taxonomy): Bacteria > Chloroflexota > Anaerolineae > E26-bin7 > E26-bin7 > E26-bin7. Next base: position 3,716 of record SOHZ01000252.1, read on the forward strand.
AGGAGGCAAGGAGGCGAATTCGTGATTAGAAGCAATTATACGGTGAACGTCAGTCCGCGTTTCCAGGTCTTTTCAGTTGATCAAGTCGAGGAAATGCACTACGGGACGCTGGAGGTGCTGCGTCGCACCGGGGTAAAGGTCCTGGTAGCTAAAGCCCGAGAGATGCTCAGGAAGGCTGGCTGCTGGATTGATGGCGAGGTCGTGCGTTTCCCACCCCATCTGGTGGAGTGGGCTATCCGTACTGCCCCATCGCGCGTTGTACTGTGTGACCGCAACGGCCAGCCGGCCATGGAGATGGAAGGCTACAAGACCTACTTTGGTACTGGGTCCGATTGCCCTAACGTGATAGATCCTTACACGGGCGAGCGCCGGCAGGGGCGGCTGCAGGATGTGGCCGATTTCGCCCGTCTGGCGGACGCCCTGCCCAACATTGATTTCGTCATGTGCATGACCATTGCCCAGGACCTGGACCAGGCCACTTCCGACGTCCACCACTTTGAGGCCATGCTCAACAATACCTCCAAGCCTATCTGCTTCACGGCCTGGAATGTGGATAACCTCAAAGACATAATAGAGATTTGCGAGGTGGTGGCTGGCGGTGCCGAGGCTTTCCGCCACAGTCCCTTTGCTATCCTGTATACCGAGCCAGTTTCACCGCTACAACACATCGTCGAGGGCACAACAAAGCTGATGTACGTGGCAGAGAAGGGACTGCCGGTGGTCTACACACCGGGTATGACCTTCGGAGCAGTAGCGCCGGTGACCAGCGCTGGCGGCCTGTTGGTGGCCAACGCAGAGTTGCTCAGCGGGCTGGTCATCGCCCAGTTGGCCAGAGAGGGCACCCCTTTTGTTTACGGCGGTGGTGTGGCCATCATGGACATGCTCTACATGGGTGTGGTCTATGCCGCGCCCGAATTCCTGGTCAACATGGGGGCGCTATGTGACATGGCCCGCTACTATCAACTGCCTGTCTTTAGCTTTGGCGGCTGCTCGGATGCCAAGACTTTCGACCAGCAGGCCAGCCTGGAAGGCTCGCTGTGGATCCTGACCACTGCCTTGATCGGCGGCAACATGTCCCACGACGTGGGTTACATTAACTCTGGCCTCACTGCTTCCATGGAAATGGTGGTGATGAGCGACGAAGTCATCGGTCTGGTGCGTCGTATCATGGGCGGCATAGAAGCTACAGAGGAGACAATGGCCTTAGACGTCATAGACCAGGTTGGCCCTGGCGGCCATTTCCTGGGCGAGGTCCACACCCGGCAGCACTTTCGTGAGAACTGGTACCCCACCCTGATCAACCGTACCACCTACGACACCTGGCTGGAGGATGGTGGTCTGACCTACGGCCAGCGGGCCAACGCCCGGGTGAAGGAGATCCTGGAGAGTCACCAACCAGAGCCACTGTCTGACGACGTGCAGGCCGCGGTGCGAGCCATCGTACAGCGGGCTGATGCCCGATGCGGAGTCAGTTAGCTTTTTCGTGGCCATTCACCTGATGGGCGGGGGAGGTAATCTTCTTGTCACGGTCTCGGCGGGCAAGAGTCCGCCGTCACATCACCTGGGTTGTAGGACAAGTTGGCAACTTGTCCCAGGGGCAATTTGCCAAATTGCCCTACAAATGAAATGAAACACCCCCAATTCCAATATAGGAGCGATAGAGATGTACACTCGCAGCAATTTCAAGGTGAACGTAACTCCACAATTCCGTATGTTGAGCGATGACCAAATCGCCGAGTTGCACCAAGGGACTCTGGAAGTCATGCGACGTACCGGGGTGCAGGTAGAAGAACCGGCAGCGGTTGACATCTTTGTCAAGGCTGGCTGCTGGGTGGACGGCCGGCGGGTCCGTTTTCCGGCCCATCTGGTGGAGTGGGCCATCGCCGTCACGCCGCCCCGGGTGGTACTTTGTGACCGCCTGGGCCGGCCGGCTATGGCTCTGCAAGGCGAGCGGGCCTATTTCGGCACCGGTACCGACACCCCCAACGTCGTGGATCCCTATAGCGGGGAGCGACGGCTGGCGACGAAACAGGACGTGGCTAACATCAGCCGGGTGGTGGACGCGCTGCCTCACTATTCGTTCGTGTCCAGTTCCGGCATAGCCTCCGACGTGTCCGAGTCCATTTCCGATGTCCATCACTTTGAGGCCATGGTCAGCAACACCGTAAAACCCGTCCTCTTCACCGCCTGGAGCCTGAATAACCTGAAGGACATCATCGAGATGGCCGAGGTCGTCGCTGGCGGTCCCGAGGCACTCCAGCGCAATCCCTTCTGTGTGTTGTACACCGAACCCATCTCGCCGCTGACCTTGGGCCTGGAGGCAACCCAAAAGCTAATGTACATGGCTGAGAAGGGCCTGCCCACCATTTTTACCCCCGGACTCTTGACCGGAGCCAGCGGACCGGTGACGATCGCTGGTGGGTTGGTGCAGGGCAATGCCGAGATGTTGGCCGGCTTTGTCCTGGCTCAACTGATCCGAGAGGGCACTCCGCTGGTTTACGGCGGTGGCCTATTGCCTATGGACATGCTGACCACTCTTATGGCTTACGGTGCGCCCGAGTTCATGATGGGCGTTTGCGCCCTTAAGGATATGGCTCGCTACTACCAGTTGCCCATGTTCCACTTTGCCGGCTGTTCGGATGCCAAAACCTTCGACCAGCAGGCCACCATTGAAGGCGCGCTGTGGGTAATGGTCGCTGCCCTCAACGGCGGCAACCTGGTCCACGACATGGGCTACATTGAGAACGGTCTGACCACCAGCTATCAGCAACTGGTTGTCATGGATGAAGTGGTGGGCATGGTAGCCCGCTTCATGGAAGGCATCGAGGTCAGCGAAGAGACGATGGCCTTGGACGTCATAGACCAGGTTGGCCCTGGCGGCCATTTCCTGGGCGAAAAACACACCCGGCGTCACTTCCGAGAGAACTGGTACCCCACTTTGCTGGATCGCACCACCTACGAGACATGGGTTGAGAATGGAAGCCTGACCCTTGGCGACCGGGCTGCGGCCCGCGCCCGGGAGTTGCTGGAAACGCACCAGCCCGAACCGCTGTCTCCGGAGATAGCAGAGCGTCTGGCGGCCATCGTCGCCCGAGCCGAAGAGCGAGCAAGGAAGTCATGATTTTCCTAATCAAATGAGTGTGGCTAAAACAACTTGGAGTCGAGGCTTCAGCCGGTTTTTTGCCGCCTAAAGGCTCCACTCCCCAAGCCATTTTAGCCAGACCTTAATCAAATAGTATCCCAATCTGAGTGGAGGCAAAATCAAAATGAACGAGATTCTGGACAAGATCTCCAAAGCCGTCATCGAGGGAGACCCTGATAGCATCGGTATGCTGACAGAGTCGGCCTTGTCCAAGGGCCTGACTGCCGAGGACATCCTGGGCAAAGCTCTGATGCCAGGCATGGACTATGTGGGCGTCGAGTTCCGCGAGGCGAAAATGTTCGTGCCCGACGTGATCTTTGCTGCTCGTGCCATGCAGGCTTCTATGGACATCCTCACGCCGCTGCTGGCCGAAGCAGGAGCCGAGAGGGCAGGCAAGGTGGTCATGGGCACTGTGCAGGGTGACCTGCATGACATCGGCAAGAACCTGGTGTGCATCATGATGGAAGGTGCCGGCTTTGAGGTCATTGATCTGGGCAAGGACGTCGCCACCGAAGCCTTTGTCGAAGCGGTGAAGAAAGAAAAGCCGGACATCCTGGGCATGTCGGCCATGCTGACTACCACCATGCCGGCCATGCATCGCACCATCGAGGCGCTGGAAGAGGCCGGTCTGCGCGACAGCGTCAAGATCATGGTCGGCGGCGTGACGGTGACCGCGGACTTTGCTCAGCAGATCGGGGCCGATGGTTATGCGTCCACTGCCCCGGACGCAGCCGACATGTCCAAGCAGATCGTGGGTGTCTAGCTATTTGAGAGCCATGGCCGGTGGGAAGACATGGGGCGAGAGTGAGTTGGGCAAAGGTAGTGTGTTCAACTTTACTGTGGCGAGTAGGCACAGTTCCCTCGATTGACGAGCTAGCCCACTTGTGATAGAATGGGAATCAGGAGGTGACACCATGACTGCCACAGAGATTCTACAATCGGTGCAATTTGTTGTTGGTCGGGATGGCAAGCCCACGGCGGCGGTGCTGGATATGAGTGCGTGGGAGGCTTTTCTCTCAATGTTGGAGGACATAGAGGACGTTGAACTGATTCGAGACAGGATGAAAAACTGGCGCAGCAAGGAAGGGTGGACTCGCTGGGAGGATTTTGAAACAGAGTTAGAGACCAATGCGCTACCAACTGTGGATTAGGGATGAGGCCAAGGCCGAAATCAGACGGCTGCCCGGTCACGTGCGCCAACGGATTCGTCGGGCCGTACAAAGCTTGGGCAGCGAGCCTCGTCCCCACTATAGCCGTAAGCTAAGAGCGCCGGAAGGAATAGAGCTGGGAGTACGACGGCTTCGGCTGGAACGCTGGCGGGTGGTGTATGTTGTAGACGAGTAATGGTCCGAAGTAGGTGTACTGGCTGTCCGAAAGCGCCCTCCCTATGATTACAAGGATTTGCCAGAGTTGCTGGCGGAACTTGACTAACCAGCAGCGACACTGAGTGGACGAGGGACAAAAGAAGAACCTTGAGTTTTTGCGATAAGAGACGTGCCCCAAACTGCCCCTGGAGCGCATCCTGCCCATCAAGCAAGTAGGCAGAGTTCGTGGGGTGGCTGGTGCTCAGTTGGCGTTTGCCCGTTGCACCGGAGACGCAGGTCGAAAAGGATTAGCGACATCAACGCCGCCAACGCCTCTGGACCTGCCGAATCGTCCAGCAGGTGGGTACGGATGGCGGTGGGTACGTGACCCACGCAGGGGATACACGCCTTTTCAGGCCGGTGCCGGGCAGAGCCTCCGCAGCCAGTACCAGGCCGACCGCGGGCCAGAG
>SOHZ01000010.1 GCA_004377365.1 Anaerolineales bacterium
TTGCTTTGGCGGTGCTGTAGCCGGCTACCTGACGGGACGCTGGCAGGCACGAGCCGCAGCCAAGGAGATAGCGGAAACACTGGTGGAGGAAATGGCCCAGGGACAGGAACCCTACTTACATCTGCCTCCCCGACGCGTCCCTATGCCTGAGATCACTCCAGAGGAAATGCCCGGCTGGGAGATACCTTTTGATCTCATGGAGAAGGGCCTGTCTGGTGCTCTGATAGAGTGGGTAGAGCCCGATAGCCCGGCCGATGAGGCCGGTCTGATGGAAGGTGACGTCATCACTGCCGTAGGCGGCCGGGCGGTTGATGAAGACCATCCTCTGGATAGGCGCATCCGCCGCTACGACCCCGGCGACCACGTGGAGATCACCTATTGGCGGGAGGGCCGCGAACACACAGTCCAGGTCAGGCTGGGTGAGCATCCCGACGACGAAAATGTGGCTTATCTGGGCATCCGCTTCGTGCCTCTTTACATGCTGCACTTTGAAGGGCCTGCCAGATAGGGCAGCGATATGCAAAGAAAGGCCGGGCTATCACGCCTCGGCCTTTCTTTGCAGCAGCCGTAAAGCGATCAACGATCCAGCAACCACCTATCCCTGGATGCCAGGGCGATAGAGGACGATTTCCTTGCGCAGAAACAGGAAAACGAGCATCAGACCCGCCCCAAAGCCCCCCACGTGGGCCCAGTAATCCTCTGTCTCCGTCTCCGGTCTCGCTTCACGTTCTCCTCATTGAGCTCGCTCAATTATACCATTTCGTGGCCTTTCTTTCAACAACACCTGTTGGGCGAAGGTCTCCGCGAGCCCTTCTCGGCGGCGGTCAGGAGACCTTGCCGAACACAAGGTACACCCCTTCCACAGGCCTTCGGCCCGAGCGTCTCGACTGAGCTCGACGAAGTCTCAGGCCGAGGGCGCAGGATACTGCTTCTCGAAGACACCCGGAAAGGATGATCTGTCTCAATGATGGGGGTAAAGTCAAGCCACCCCCGTTGCCCCAAATTAGAAAATGTGCTATAATAGACATAACAGGTAACCATAACGTCTGGAGAAAGTGTTAAGATGCCAGTCGGCGGCCCGAAAAGTGAAGGTCAAACGTCAATAGAGCATGAATCCCAGGAAGAACACCTGAAGGAATGGTTCCAGGCTGGCGTGGCGGCAGCCCGGGCTGGGCGGCTCCAGCAAGCACGGAACCATCTGCTGCGGGTGACAGCCCACGACCCTCAGAACGAGGAAGCCTGGCTCTGGCTGGCCAGTGTAGCCGACGACTCTCAGGAGACCCTGGCCTGTCTGGCCCAAGCCCTGACCATCAACCCCAAAAACGAGCACGCCAAGGCCGCCATCCGTTGGGCGCGAGCCAAACTGGTAGAGGAAAGCAGGGCTTTATCGTTTTACCCCACCGACGGTGTCGCCTCCCCTACAATGGCGACAACCCCTTCTGCTACACAGGGAACTGTCTCGTCCCCTGTTCTCAGACAGGCTGCCTCTGTCTCGAAAGGCGTGTCTTTCCGCCGGGCCGTGGGGTTGCTGATGGCCACCCTACTACTGGGCCTGGTGGGCCTGACGTTGTTGACCACCATCGGCGCTGAGGCCTGGCGCATGGTCGCCGCTGCGCCAACGCCAACAATGACGCCCACGGCCACACCGACCCAGGGAGAACTGATAGCCGGGCTCCGCCCCGAGTTGGATCAGGCCTGGCAGGCCGAGGACTGGCAGCGAGCTCTGGAAGTTCTGGAGCAAATTCAAGCCATGGACCCCGGCCACGAGGGCCTGCAACAGGGGCTCTTTACCGTCCACCTGCTGCGGGGCCTGGAACTGGTGGAGGCCAACCAACTGGAAGAAGCCATCTTCCATTTCGAGCGTGCCCTGGCCATCCAGCCCGACGACCCGACAGCCAAGAGCCAACGGCAGGAGGCCATCGGCTACCTGGCAGGCATGAAGAGCTATCGCCAGGCCGACTGGGACCGGGCTGTGGAAGAATTAACAGCCGTCTACAACACGAACCCAAACTACAAAGAGGTCAGTTCCTGGCTCTACAGTGCCCATCTCAACCGAGGACTGGCCATGCAGGGGCAGGGCCAACTGAAAGCGGCTCAGAGAGAATACCAGCGGGCTCTGGAGGTCAAGAGCGATGGGGAGGATGCCAAAATCAAGTTGGCCGAAATCACGTTCCTGCTGACCCCACCCTCGCCCACCCCCCGGCCTATACCCAACAAACGCATCGAGATTGACATCTCTGAACAGCACTTTTACGCCTACGAGGGAGGCGCCCTGGTCTACAGCTTTGTCTGCTCCACGGGAGAGCCGGGTCGAGACACCGCGCCTGGCAGCTATCAGGTCTTGGACAAGATACCCATGGCCTATGCCAGCACCTGGAATCTCAAGATGCCCTATTGGCTGGGTATCTACTGGGCTGGCACGCTGGAGAACGGCATCCACGCCCTGCCTATCCTATCCAGTGGTCAGAAGCTGTGGGACGGCTACCTGGGCCAGCGGGTCTCCTACGGCTGCATTATCTTGAGTACCGAGGCCGCCAAGACCATTTACGATTGGGCCGAAATCGGAACGCCGGTTATCATCAGACGCTGAGATCATTGATGCGTCGTCAGCAGCCAGGCAATCCCTAAAAGCTGAGCGCTGATGGCTGAATGCTTAC
>SOHZ01000179.1 GCA_004377365.1 Anaerolineales bacterium
CTGGGCTGGTCGCCTGAAACCCTTCGGGAGCTTGTCCCAAATGCGTAACGCTCCCGTTCTCAGGTATTGAAAACTTGGGGCAGGTGTGCTATAATGGTAAATAGCGAAGGGCGCTAATGGTGTTCCCTCACAGGAACGAGGCGCTTAATTTACCGCCCAAGCAGCTTACCCGACCAAAGAAATCATTCGGGCAGGGAGGTATCTATCCATGTCTCTCGTCGAAACACGGTACGAACATGTCATCCTCAACGAGGCTCAAGCTCCTATCATCGCCGGGACAAACATGAAGGTGATCGAGCTCGTCTTGGAAAAAACTGCCTACGGTTGGAGCCCGGAAGAACTATACTTTCAGCATCCTTATCTGACACTGGGTCAAATATACTCAGCCCTGGCTTACTACTGGGATCATCAGGAAGAGCTTGACCGGGACATTGAGCGGCGGCTTGAGTTTGTTGACCAGGTTCAGCGTGCGATGGAACCCTCACCCCTCGTGGCTCGGCTGAAGGCCAAGGGGTTGATCTAATGGCGATCACGCTCTATATGAATCATCACGTGCCGCGTGCTATAACTGTCGGGCTTCGCTTGCGTGGGGTAGATGTGATGACAGCCTACCTGAACATTTCCGCCAGCATGTACTAGCCACCGACAGCGTTCTGGATCACCGTCACTCGCTCCGGCTTTCCCCCTCGCGTTAATTCTACCGCCACCACGTCAATGCGCCAGTCTCCGGGCCAATCGTGCTCCTGGAGATAGGTCTGGGCCACTTCCACCAGCTTGGCCTGCTTGGCCGCCGTGATGGATTCCTCCGGCGTGCCGTACTCCCGGCCCCGCCGCGTGCGTACTTCCACAAAGACCAGGCAACCACCGTCCTCGGCCACAATGTCCATCTCGCCTACGGGACAGCGGTAGTTGCGCTGGCGGATGACATAGCCCCGCCGCTTCAGGTGGTCCGCTGCCAGGCTCTCCCCCCACTGGCCCAGCTTTTTCCTCACGCCCTTCATCGCCTCTCCTCCTCACGTTTCACGTCTTCCCTCATTGTAACACATCGCTTCTCAGCAGGCAACTGACTTCTCTAACTCTCTGATCTGAGTACCACGGCTGTTGCAAAGTCCAGGAGGTAGCATCCTGGGTAGCCGGAGCGTAGCGAAGGCGTATCGAAGCCTGTCCTGAGTGTAATCGAAGGGGGTGCGGCTCGAGCAGCGAATTTGGGCTAATCTGGACCCCTCGATACGGCTTCCACTGCGCCCTTCGACACGCCCTTCGACAAGCTCAGGACGCGGCTCAGGACGCAGTTTCAGCCTACTCGGGATGCTTGTCAAGCGACTTTGCAACAGCCCTAATCTGGGTACTCCCTATCATTGGCCTGGACCCTTATACTGTGATATAATCTCATGAAATTGACCGGTTTTGTCTTCGGCACTTTACAGGGAAGCCCCCAAAGACGGAGGCCGTGCTATGTTCATTGAGCCAGATTGCATGCCATGTAAAGATGGCCATCTCTGCGATGAGGAGTTTGACGTCTGATGAGAAGCTCATAAAAGAATTTCTTTGCGAGATTCTAGAGATTCCTTCTTTACGGGGTCTCTACTGGAATATCACCAGTCCTGAGGTGATAGAACGGGTGATGGAAAAGATTATGGACGCTATGGATGATCCTGATCCTTTCTCTTCATTAACAGTCCAGCAAAATCAGAGGATGATGGTCAACAGGGCCAAACTTGACCCAGGGGGCCTCTGATGCGGTCTCAGTCCAGGACTTGACATATCTCGATATTTTATGTATAATACCCGTGGATTATGTCTCCTTTGCCTGGATATCGTGGCCTGGATCAAGGGCACCCACACTTATGGAGGGTGATAACATGAAAAGAAAACCAGTCTTTCTCATCTCCCTGGCTTTGAGCCTCTTTCTGATCAGTCTCCTTCTGGTCGGTGGGACAATGGCTGGCGAGACTACCCTGCGCATCACCATTGATCCTCGGACAGGGCCACCCGGCACGGCGATTAGTGTGACCGGCGAAGGTGCTCACACCGACAAACCAGTGAAGGTGGCTTTCGTCACCTCCGGCGAGGGAGGTACCTCTCTGGCTGAGGTCGAAGTCACCCCCCAGGCCGATGGCACTTTCTCGACAACGATCACCGTGCCTGACGGAGTGGAGTGCATAACCTACGCTGTCCGCGCCGAGCAAACTAACCCTGCCACCGGTGGCCTCATCCACTACTGGTGGAACAGCTTCACCGTCGCCGGTGTTGCGCCTGCCACTCCCGGAGCAACTGCTCCCGTCGTGCCCACCACTGAGGTGACCTCTACCGTCACCGTCGAGCCCACCATCTCCGCGACAGGCACCGTCACGGCCACGGCGACCACTGCCGCGACCACCGCTGCCACCCCCACCACCCCAGGCGAGATGCCAACCACCGGCGGGGAAAGCTCAGAGCCGGACAACACGATGGTGATCGTCATCGCCATCCTGGCCACACTTGGGGTACTGGCGGCTCTTGGCGCTGGCCTCCTGCAAGTGCGAAAAAAGGCTTCATAGCTTGATTCGAAGGCTGCTCAGCCGCACGTTCGACCGGGAACCTCCTGAGCTTGCCGAAAGGCTCACCATCTAGCTCAGGGCGAAGCCCTGGATAGAGATTGGGGTCTGGGTTTTGTCCTTATTCTATGCAACCAGAAACAAGAAACCCACTCGAGAAGAGTGGGTTTCTTGTTTCTCCAGCAGATCACTAGACATCTCACCGTGGTCCAAAGTGCCCAATCGCCGTCTGCACCACCACCGTGCTTAACCCCGCCCCTTCCAGCATCCGTTTCACGTTCAGCATCTCTGACGGATGAGGACGGCGCAGTTCCTGCCGGCGAAAGGTGGGGAAATGGTCCAGCACGCAAACCCCACAGCCCACGCACCGCTCCTCGTCTACCCTGGCGACGAATAAGCCGTCCCCACTCATTCCAGCCGCCCCTTGTACTGGAACTGCTGGTCGTAGAGCTGGCGCAGGGTTTGGATGGTGTCGGCCTCGGCTGCGGTCTTGTCCTCGCGCCCGCGGGTGATACGGGCAAAGCGCAGGGCCAGCCCCGACCGGTATTGGCTGCTTTCCTGGATCTCGTTGAACAACACCTCGACCACGACCTGGGGTTGGACAAAGACCGTCGCTGGACTCCCTCCGTCTTCCCTGTTAGCGCATCTTGCTCTTCTCATCCCTATCCCCGTCCGCCAGCGAAGCCCGCTGTATCGCCTCGTCACCATATTTCTCCCTGATCTGATCCACGGCCTGGCTCAACCGCCTCAGCTTGTCCGCTTTCTCTTCACCTGTTCCCTCGAACAGGCTCAGTTGCCGCTCTTCCGGCGCGAACTTGCTCACCCCCACCCCGATCAACCGCACCTTCCTCCGCCGGTCCCAGGCCTTGTCCAGAAGCCGACCCGCCTGGTCAAAGACCACCTGCTCCAGGTCGGTGGGGACATCCAGGGTCACCTGGCGGGTGAGGGTTTTGAAATCCGAGTAGCGCAGTTTCAGCTTGACGGTCCGCCCGCGCAGTCCCCGCTTCCGCAGCCGGCGAGCCACACTCTCGCTGAGGGAGAGCAGCTTCTTGCGCAATATCTGCATGTCGCCGATGTCCTCGGCAAAGGTTATCTCCCGGCTCAGTGACTTTTCCTCGCGCTCGAGCACCACCGGGCTGTCGTCCATGCCCCTGGCCTGCCGGTAGAGGTCGCGCCCCCGACGGCCGAACCGGGCCTCCAGTTGGCCTGCAGGCAACTCGGCCAATTGCCCGATGGTAAAGACGCCCATCTCGTGCAGGCTCCTGGCCGTGACCTCGCCCACGCCCCACAGCTTCTCCACCGGCAGCGGAGCCAGGAACTCGGCCTCCTTCCCTTGGGGCACCACCACGAAGCCACGGGGTTTCTCCAGGCCCGAGGCGATCTTGGCCACCAGCTTGTTGGCCGCCAGACCGATGGAAGCGGTCAACCCCAGTTCTACCTCCAGCCGCTCCTGGAGCCGGTGAGCCAGTTCCTCAGGCGAGCCCAGTCCTGAGCGGCTCGACTGAGCTCGCCGAAGTCTTGTCGAAGGGCCCCAACGGGCCTGGCAGCCCGTCACGTCGAGGAAGGCTTCGTCCAGGGAGAGGGGCTCGATGAGAGGGCTGTACTCCGAGAGGATGGCCATCATGCGGGCCGAGTATTCCCCGTAGACCTTGTGGCGTGGGGGGATGACGATGGCCTGGGGGCAGAGGCGCAGGGCCTGAGCGGTGGGCATAGCCGAACGGACGCCAAAGGCCCGAGCGGCGTAGGAGGCCGAGGCGACCACGCCGCGCTGCTCCGGTCGTGCTCCCACTATGAGTGGCTGGCCTTTGAGGGAGGGGTCGAGGATCTCCTCGACGGAGGCAAAGAAGGCGTCAACGTCGAGGTGAAGGATGTATCGTTGCGTCACTGTTCAATAGCCTCTTATCAGGGTTCGCCGGGGGCGTGGGTGCATATCACGTCCCTTCTTGCTCCGAGGGCAAATCGCCCAGATAGAGCACCGCTAGCCCCTCCTCAGCCAATCGTCGGACCAACGGCTCGTCTGCTGTCACCAGCGAACATCCCAGGCTCTCCGCCAACGCGACGTAACAGGCATCGTATACAGCAATGTTCAATCGGTAGCCGATCTCAAACGCTTCCCGGAACAGACTGACCGCAGGCACCGTCTGAATGGCCAGATCGGCCAGGTCGGCCAGGTTGGCTCGGGCCATCTCCACGTCATAGCCGTAGAATTGGACGTACTTCCACAGCACGTTGGCGCATTCGGCCAGCAGCAGGTCGGGTGCGAAGAACTGATCCGGTTCGGAAAGCGCCAGCCGTCCCAGCAGCGCCCGCGCCTCGTCGGATAGCTCTTCACCTACGAACAGCTTGACCACCACATTGGCGTCTACGACGTAGGCGCTGCTCATCGGGACCGATCCTGACGGAGCAACTCTGTGCTGGAGGGCGCACCGGCCTTTCGTGGGCTGAAGCGGTGGCGGCGAGCGTCCAACGCGGCCAGCACCTCGCTCTGGGAACGGGCTGGCTGTCGGAGTGCTCGCTCCAACATGATGATCACCTGAGCGCTCAAGGAACGGCCCTCACTCCGAGCTCGATCTTTGAGTTCGGTGTACATCTCTTCAGGGACGTTGCGCACGTGCAAAATAGGCATCGGGTACCTCCATCCTGGTTTGGATTGGCGCCATAGGCTGGGGGTTAGGCCGGCGGCACTTTATGAACATTATACCTGAATAGGTTGCAAATTGCAACCTGCGATCTGGCCATCCCTGGCTTGTCCGATGTCCGGCTACGCTCGGATTTGCACTCGCTCCAGGTCACCCGCTTATAGCAAATACCCCTTGACCATCGTCAACGGTTCCGCCTCCCGCGCCAGCTTCCTGGCTGGGTCGTGGATGGTCAGCAGTTGCCTCTCCCCCGTCTTGCAGTCTCACACCACGTACAGCCAGTAGGTCTCCCTGGGCCGAGTATTCCCCGTAGACCCTGTGGCGTGGGGGGACGACGATGGCCTGGGGGCAGAGGCGCAGGGCCTGAGCGGTGGGCATGGCCGAGCGGACGCCAAAGGCCCGGATGGCGTAGGAGGCCGAGGCGACCACGCCGCGCTGCTCCGGTCGTGCTCCCACAATGAGCGGCTTGCCCTTGAGGGAGGGATCGAGGATCTCCTCGGAGGCGTAGAAGGCGTCAACGTCGAGGTGGAGGATGCACCGTTACGTCACAGTGAGCTCTCCCCTGCTTCAGGTGCCGGTTCTCACTTTCTAATGATCCACAATTCTCCATCTGCTGTTGGTGTCTCGTCATCAATCTCCGAAGGGTCGCCTCGCCAGTTGGTCAGCCAGGGCTACCAGATCATCGGCACGCCAGAGGCGTCCACTGCCCAAGGACCATTCGCCTCGTAGCACCTCCCGCCAGCGGATCGGAATCGCCTTTAGCCCATAAGCTGCTCCCGCTATCGCGCCAACCACTGCTCCCGCCGTGTCCGCGTCTCGCCCCAAGTTCACTACCTGCACCACCGCCTCTTCAAAGGATTCCGTGGTCAGCAGCCCCCAGACGGTGCTCTCCAGCGTGTGGCGCACCCAGCCGCTGTTCTCCAGTTGCTCGCGTCCCCGACCCGGGGCCGCTTCGATCACTGCCCGCAGCGGTTCCGGCATCTCCACCGCCTCCATTGCCAGCGCCACTGCCTCCGCCGGCAGGACTCTCCGCAGCAGGTGATAGATGACCGCGTTGACGAAGGCGCTGCCAGCCACGCACTCCGGGTGAGGATGAGTGACCCGGCTCTGCAGGCGGCTGTCGGCCAGCAGCCGATCCAGGTCATCCCAATGGGCCAGCGCCACCGGCCAGCAGCGCATCACTGAGCCGTTCCCCGCCGAGTCGGGCCGCCGCCGTTGTACTGTCTCCACTGCTTGCTCCCACGGCTCCCCGGCGGCGATGCGGGAAAGGACGGCGCGAGTGTGGTTCCCCACATCGTCTGGCCCGGCCCGGTACCAGGCCACGAAGTGCTGGGCCAGGACTTTGGCGAGCTCAGTCGAGCCGTCCGCTGGGTCCAGGGGACGATGCGCCAGCAAGCTCTCAGCAAGCGCCAGAGCCATCTCCGTGTCGTCGGTGAAGGTGCCGGCAGGTAGCCGTCCCGCCCGCATCTCGCACACCAGTCGGTCGGGAGGCTGGCGTGGGCCGAACTCCAGGGGCATCCCCAAAGCATCGCCCACGGCCGCGCCGACGGCACAGCCCTGGGCACGATCACGCATTGCAGCATCCATTTCTATCGTCTCCCCACAGGCCAACGCAGAGCTATTTCCCGTTGCACCTCTGTCTCTGGTGAGTGCCCTCCACTGTCAGGCGTTCCCTGTCGCAGACGCATCAATCTGCATGCGCCAGCTAGACGATCCACGGCAGCCAAGGATGAATGAGTTTTCGCCAGATGTCGCTGTCTGTCCAGTGACTGCTGGAAGCCTGGCCGTCGCGAGCCAGCGACACCAGCGTGCCTATATACACGTCAATCCAGGCCCATGAAATCTGCGGGTTGCTCTGGAGGGCCTCGGCGAGGTCGCCGAGACGACAACAGGCCACAACTGGGGCCATCACATCCTGAATACAACGCTCTTCCAGCTTCTCCAGTGCCCCGTCCGCGACGGCGAACCACACTCGCCCGCCGTCAAGCGGTGACCGACATTCTCCCGCCAGCGCCTCGGCGTCTAGCAAGGGATGGGGCTCAAAATCGGTTGGATCACTTGTGTACCAGGCACTGACCTCCAAGATCACTGGGCTGTCAGTCTCCTGAGCGACCGTCTGCGCTGCATGGGCGGCGGCACCCTCTTCAAGCCCTTCCAATAGGCTGGCCAATCGGTTGAGGGCACAATCCACCAGTCGGTGTTTTCTGGCTCGAACCGGTTCCAGGGCCGGGGCGAGTATTGCCGTCCTTCGAGCAGTGTCGTGGCCTGGCTGTCAGGCTGCTTGCTTCGGCACCAACGCGAGGTCCAAAACCTCTTTGATGTTGCTCACGTAGCAAATCTCGACCTGATCCTGCATATAGTCAGGCAGGTGCCGCACGTCCTGCTCGTTCTCCGCTGGCAGGATCACGGTCTTGACCCCAGCTTCCATGGCAGCCAGCAGCTTGGCCTGGACACCGCCCACGCCGAGCACCTTGCCCATAATGGTGATCTCGCCAGTCATGGCGACGTCGTGCCGGACGGCCACATTCCTGAGCGCTGACACAATGCCCGTGACGATGGTGATGCCCGCCGAGGGGCCTTCCTTGGGAATCCCCACATGCCGCCGGCCAACAGCATGGGGTACTGTTTCACCAGACCCTCTGGCACGTTGACGAAATTCTCGTTGATGGCGCCGATAGCGCCCCAGTATTTGTCCTGGGTCTCGACCAGGCGCACTTCGAGGCTGGCGATGATGGTGTGATCGCGGTTTTCGCGGATGTAAGAGCGGATGCGCTCGGCCTCGGCACCGTGGACAAAGTTCTCGCGCAGGCGACGCTTGACCAACTGGAAGTCCTCTTCGAAGGTCTCCTCAGCGCAATAGTTGTCAATCAGATACTCCAGCACGTAGCGCGGGAACTCGTCCATGCCGGTGTTGAAGGTGAGCCGCTTGTTGACGACTTTGCCGCTAAAGATGTCTTTGAAGCGTTGGTTCATGGGGTCCTCCAGATCTGGAGAAACCAGGTTTTTGAGAAAAGCCTGGTTTCTTCTCAAGACTGCGATCTCTCAGCGAACTCGGCCAAATTCTTCCAGTTGTTGCGCATCTCGTCGGCAGTCACGTTATCGAGAAATGCCATCACTCGCCGCAGCATCTCGCCAAGCTCCAACTGTGCCGAGACGATGACTCCACTATGGTCCCTACCCGCGAACCAGTAGTCCTCGAAGATGGGCGTGAAATCCCGTGCATTGCAGCTCAGCAAGGCGCGCCTTTTGGCTGCAGCAAAGGTCATGTGCCCCTCATCAGTTACCTCAGCGAGACCGATTTCATGTGCTGAGACAACATCATACCCTCGCGAGCGCAGGATGCGGGCCAGTTTGGGAGTAATGTCGGTGTCCACGTAGAGTCTTATGGAGCGCTCGCCGCTTGTGGTCCCTTGCATAAAGCCTCTCGATTCTCGATGATGTACTGCTCGATTTCCTTCTCGTGCTCGTGGTAGTAACTAAGGGCATCGTAGACCTGGGCCAATGTCAACACGCCTTCGAAATCCTCCACGATTTGCCGGGGAGATCGGTCCAACTGCGTTTGCTCTACGATGGTTTGCACGCTCACCCCTGTACCACGTATCGTCGGACGACCGCCATGCACACCTTCAATGCGCACGACATGCGGATGTTCGGTGCGAATGCTAGGGCGAGTTGCCCGCCCGAAGAGTTCGATCTTGTCCCTGAGAGACTGAATCTCCTCGCGCAGTTGGCTCAGCTCACCATAAACCTTCTGAGCATCCATTTCTACAGTCATTTTGCTCTCCTTAATTTGTCTTTTCAGACGGTTGCTGTCAACTTTGTCCAGTGCACTGTTTAGCTGGTTATCACACCAGACGCCTCCTACTTAAACTCAATCACCGGCAATTCGTCCTCGCCAGCGGCCAGGGCATCCAGCAGGAAGGCGCGGAATTCAGCGATGACCGTGTCCACGTCGGAGGGCTCAATGGTGCGCTTGCTGGGGGTAAAGTCGGTCAGGCGCAGCTTGCGCACGCGCAGTTTTTTCAGGTAGCGGGTCAGCAGGTGCCCTCGGGGGTTCTGAAGAAATACTCCGGCAGCCAGTCGGCCAGCAGGCGACGCGGCTTGTCCTGTACGGGCAAGTATTGCTCAAACAGGTCCGAGTAGTGGATGCCGGACTCCTCGGGACGCTCCGGCGGAGAAAACTTCAGGTACCATAGGACAGCAAATTCCCAGGCTCTTTGCTGGTCTCAACGGCCGCCCTGCTGTTTTCCAGGCTGGTCATTTAACGCCTCTCACTCATACCAAATCTCCACTTTGGCGTATTCCGGATCGAGCTTATACAGCTCGTCCCGTATCCGTTGGCGGAGCTCCACCGCCGGCTTGACGCAGAATTCTTTGAACTGTTCCTCAGTTGGCTTCATATCCGGGAAGAGGAGTTTGAGGAAGCCGGTGGCAAGACGGGCAATCGCTTTGCGGTCACGGAGATCATCACAGCCCACCAGACGCATGTTCTGGGAAACGTACTCTCCGTATTGGGCCTCACGCCGCAGCACGTGCAGGATTTCGGAGAAAAAATCTCCTTTGAAACCCAGGCTGTGGGATGGCGTGTCCTTGGTGACACGACCCATTTCCCAACCGGCCATCAGCCCGTGGATGCGGTCAATGAAAGCGGTCTCCTGCAAGAAGTTGGGAATCTCGCGAAATAGCCCATCCTCGCTGTACATAGGCTGATAGTCTACGTCAAGGGCGAGATTGCCCAGCATTACGAAGCCAGCTTCGGACGTGCCCATAGTGTTGCCTCGGCTATAGCGACCGGATTCGAGGTAGACCTTGAGACCAGCGATCAACTCACCGGCACTGTCGCCACGGATGCTCTGCACCTCGTCTAGGACGATGCCATCATAGCGAGTGATGAGGCCGGGGGTATGGGTGACCAAGTTGTGGAACAGGACGGCGGGGGTGATCTTACCACCGGCCACCACCCGGGCATAGCGGGATAGGTTGTCGTAGACGAATGACTTGCCAGTGCCCTTGGGAGCTAACTCGACGATGTTGACACGAGGCTCGGCCAAGGGAACAATGCGGGTGATGAGGATCATCTTCTGCAACTCGGTCAGCACCTGGGGATTGAAGCCGATGCTGGAGACCATCAGGTCCAGCCATTCGTCAAGAGTAAAATGCTGGCGGCATTCTCTGAAATAGTCAAGATCTACACTACTGATCTGAAAGGGCTTAAACTCCCGCATCCAAACCTGGCCTTTGTCCCCAGGCCCATCTGGTGGGACGTAGAAGAGAGAACCAATGCCCCACACCCCACTGGTTACCAGCAGTTCGTTGTGGTCCACAATGTGCTCGCTAACGAAGGCGTCGTTGATGTCCAGTAGCGGGATACGCAGGTGCCGCTGGCCCGTCTTGAGGTTCACTGTGACGCTGAAGTCGTCTAGCAATTGTACCGTCTCCAGCTTGAGCAGCCGGTTCTTGATCTCATCTTTCTGGCCTTTGGTGGGTAGGTACTTGCCTAAGAAAGCGGCGATACGTTCCCGACTATCCTCGGTGAGCTGCCCTTCTTGGGCGAAGTGGGAAAGGATCCACTCTCCGACGTAGGTTGGGATAGCTCGCGCGCCAAAGCCGGCCTCATGGATGAGGTGTTTGTTGATGATCACCTCGCCGTAGTAGTCCAGGGCCTTCTTTTCGAACGACTCAAGCATAAGAATCTCCTCACACTCCAAAATCAAACTCTGCCTTAGTCTCCATCAGCGAGCGGGCTTCGACGGGGATATGCACCGGCTGAATGACGAAGCGCTGGCCTTGAAGTTCGAAGACCCCCTCGACGGTGATGGCTTCCAGCGTAGGGACACCAGGCCGTCGCTTGATCCGCACCGGAATGGTGGTCTCAGTAGCGATGCCGGCCGGAATGGCTTCGACGGACACGCCCGGCAGATCCGATTCGATGACGTTCAGCTCGATATTGGTGATTTCATAGTCGTTGGGGTTACCCACAACAAAGACCAGGTTTGCCTTGACGGAGTAGCGAATCACATTGTCCGGCAAGCGGATGGTCGGCTGGAGTGCTTCGATCTCGGTTCGCACCAGCTTGCAGAAGGGGACGATGGTCTCCTCCGGAGTCAGGCCGCCGTGGACATAGATGCTCTCTTCGGTCTCGATGAAACGGTCGTAACCACGAGCAATGAAGTAGTGCTCGCGGGTGCCAAAGGTGTCAGCGTGGATGATGTAACAATGTGTCTGATCGTAGGCAGTGGGATTGGTTGCTCGCCCTTCGGGGACGGTGATGTAGCGATGATGCCGATCCTCGGTCCGTTCGCGGTAGAACTTGTCGTCCAACACGTTGCGTACCCCTGCGGGGACCTTGGTTGAACCGTGATCGGATGCGATGTAGATGTCCAACTCCTGCTCAACCCTGGCCCGTTTGGCGAATTGGCTGACCACTTCCACCAGCGTCTGGATGTAACCCTGGATCTCGGCAGTGTGAGTGGTGCCAATCTGCCCCTCGTCTTTGTGTAGGACCGTGTCGATAGGCAAGTAGTTGAGCAGGATCAAGTCCTCATTGAACTGCCGACGCCTCTTCAAGTCACCCAACTTGGAGAGGTAAGTTAGCTGGTAGCCCTCGAAGTGGCCTTGCCAGTCTTTATCCAGGATGTCCTGGTAGTTGTGGCCCTGTATGGCGCTCAGGTCTGGCTCGCCGGCTACCAGACACCACTTGGACACCTCGGTAGCCGTGGGAATGGGGGACCACACCGGATCCACCTCTCCGACCCCACGAAAGCCTCGACAGTTGAACTGGGCGAGCAACGTGCGAAGGTACTTGAAATTGAAGTTGTCAATCAGGATGAAGAGGACCTTACGCCCCGCAGCCAGGCTAGCTCTAACCTGGTTTAGCAGGCTAAACACCCACCTACTTTGGTACTGGTACTTGTGCGTGGTGTAGTGCTCGTAGAACCAATCGGCGTAGCGAACTGCATAGGCAGCCACGGTATCGTCCCAGCGGTCGTTCTCTTCCAGCCAGAAACGATAAGGTAGATACTCGTGAATGGCCCAGTGTAGCCAGTCTTCGACAGTTTGGTTCTTGATCGGATCGGTAGGATAGGCCGGCGGGATGGCAGCCTCCAAAGCGGCGAGCTGGGTCTCAATCTGCTCCTGAATGGGGCGAAACCTGGCCGTGATACGCTGCAGAAGCTGGGAGGTGTGTTGTAGAGCCTCCCCCTTATCTCGCAGTTGCTCCATCACCCACTCGAACTCCTCGGTTAGAAACCCGCTCATCTCATCCAACACGGCTTCTAGATCTGCCTGGCTGGTGATTCGGGGCGATAGGTCATTGAGATAGTACCGGATTTCTTGGATGGTGTTGCCTAGATCTAGAGTGTCCAAGTCTATAGGTGTCGGGTCAATCTCGAGGTTCTTGAAAAGGGTGTACCACTCTCCCAACACGGCCTGACCCAATTGAGGCGGATATCCTTGCACGAGCTTGTAGCGCCCCAAATTGTCCCGCAGCGCCCCCAGTGTCTCGAAAACCGCACGAATGAGCCTCCTCTCACGCCGTGAAGCCTGGCTGAGCCAGCGTTCCTTGCAGGCCTCCAACGCTTGCATCACCAAAGGCAACCCTCGATTGGCTCGCCAGCGGGCCGGATCCAGACTGTCTATCAGTTCACCGGCCAGCCGGAGCGGGAATCGCACGAAGGTGAAAAACTCCCCCCAGTAGTACTCCAGCACGATTTCGTTGTAAGATTGGCCGGCCCGGGGCACAATCTCGACTTCCAGGAAGCCCGAAGCCAGGATAGCCTCATCGGTGATGTGCTCCGGAATCTCGGTCTGCCAGCGCTCGGCCAGCAAGTCACGAGGTCGCCAGACATGGAACGTCACCTGACGATTGGCATAGCGAGCAGCGAAGTCACGAAACCATGTAGCACAGGTGAGATCCTGAATCACGACTCTCAGAGCCTGGCCAGAAAGCGCGGCAGCGTGGGCGGCTTTGTAGGCATCCACATAACCAGTGACATCAGCCACGATGATTTGGTCGGTTGTAGAGCCGCTATCCCGGGTCAAGGGAAATCGGCTTTCATCCAAAAGTTCGAGGGGCAAAGTATCACTCCTTCAGGACTTTGTTTAGAGCGTCAGTCACAATCTCCTGCAATTCCTCTGCGCTCACCACGTTGTGGGACCGGACAGCTTCAAAAAGGGTGCGGCAGAAGGTTCGCAGGGCCTCACCATCTGGTGGAAAGAAGGTGTTGATCGGGATGTCAGCCTCTTTAATCAGTTTCGGTTGTGGCACCGAGATGGCGTACTTGATCGTCTCATCAATGAACCGCAGCGTGTGCTCGATGCCGTAGTTGCCCTCGGCATCACGGGCCACGTATTTGATAGTGGGGTTGGGCCGGGTCGCAGCCAGTTCGTGAATCCGAATCGTCTTCTTCCCGATGAATTCGCCAATCTCAGGTCCCGGCACGAGGGGGGATTGGCCGTTGTCGGTGATCAGCACCGTCACATTTGGGTCCTCGTGCTCGATAGTGAGCGTCAGGGGGCCACGGTAGCTGTAGACCCCCGGGCGTTTTTCTTCGTAGTGCCCCTTCAGAACTGGCGGTTGAGGTGAGGGCACCTTGATCTTGTTAGCCTCGACGACGGCCTTACCCTCGCGGATCTTCTTCAGGTACTCTTGAATTTTGTCCGTCCCCCAACCCGCTACCTTGCCGACGTCGTAGCCCTGGGTCTCCGGCAGACGCTCCATAAAGATGTCTCGCACCTGGCTGGGGTCAGCTAACATGACTATCAAAGGCTTGCTCTCATGGGTGTGCCAGGGGGCGCTGGCATCGCGTTGGTTGCTGTCCAGGCTGTTGTACCAGGCCTTGACCCCATCGGCAATGTCGTCCCACGTGTTCTGGGTGACGCCGAAGAGATCTTTGATGCCCTGGCTGATGGTCTGCTGTACCCGCGACAACGTTCCTTCAACCTGTTCCCGACAGGAACGTAACCCCTCAATGATCTCCTCCGCTCTGGTCTCGGTGACCAGCTCGTCGGGCTCGTAGCCGAAGGCCGTCTGCAGTTCTTGTAGGATGAAGGCATGGGGGTCCCTGGCGTAAATGAACTGCATCGTTTCCAAGAAGCGGCGGGCGGTTTCATGGATCGGATCGCTGTAGAAGCTCAGCACCTTGCATACGCCGGGCTGCTGAGCGTACCAGTCCTTGAGGGCTTGGTGGGCGGCAGCAGCGGTCACGTCCTTTTGGACTGCACCAGCGGTCGGGGCAAAGACAGTATACACGCCATTGATGAGCTTGCGCTCGCCGGGGCGGATGTCGCGGTACTTAATGAAAGCGTAGGGATAGTTCCCCTGGACGATGTCGGCTACCATCTCAAAGTCGCTGACATGCAGGTCGGCGACGGCTGCTTCATCCTTCTTGATTTTGATGGTGTCCCCGAAGTAGCGTAGCAGGGTAGCGAAGAGGATGGAGAGACCAATCCGTCCCAGGCCGTAAGGGGGATGCTTGTAGCGAGCGATGAACTGCCTGAGGTTGATGCGCTCATCCACGCCCACTCCCTGAACCTCGCGTATCATATCGGCTAGAGCCGGGATGTGGGGCTCAAACTTGCCCAGATCGCGCTCGACCTTGCAATAGATGTCATCTCCGACCTTCTTCACCTGGCGGAGGATACCTTGTTGATACAGACAGCGCTCCAGGTATCGAATTTCACCCCGGTTCGCCGCCTGATTGGTGTTGATGACCAAATCTCGGGTATGCTGAAGCAAAGCATTGACCGCCTCGGCGATGGAGAGGTGGGCTTTGGTAAAGTTGCGAACGTTGTGGGTCTTATTGAAATCGTCGTGACGGAAGCGAGAATGTTTGAGATAGATGCTCTCCATAGCCTGGCTGGCCGGCTGATCTTGCTTGGTGGGCTCGATGGCCAGGGCAACGCCGTGCTGACCGTGCCAGTCCACCTGTCTGTTGTCCAGCATCTGATTGCGCAGGCGTAACAGTTCGTTAGTGTACATGGTCTCCCGGTCGTGGAGATTGGCATTGTCCTGCGGCGTGAAATCCCGCGCTTGGGGCGAGCCCTTGATGTGCTGTACTGCCTTGTAGTTCAAGATGGCCTGGCGTATGGAGATCGGCTCCTGCGGGATGGCGACAACGATGCGCTGCGAAGGATTCCGAGTTACCAGGTCTTTGGCCTTGGCGATATCTTCCAGGGTCTCGCACAGCACGTATAGAGCAACGCCTTCAAAGTCACCGTCTCTGGCAATCTCGTCCTCAATTGTTCGCTCCAGATCCTCGAAATAGCGGGGAGCCTGCAGATCCTGGGGCAAGACAAACCGTCGGACCAGTTGTTTATCTTCGCCATAGGCGTTATTGTAGCGCTTAGCTTCCAGGTATTGATCCTTCTTAGCCAGTGGCACCGCTGCCTCGAGCTCAACGGCCAGATGCGCCAGTTTGTCTGCCTCTTCCCGTTTGTAATCTTCAATGAGGCCGTCCAGATCCACCAAATCGGAGCGGCGAAACTCGTAAAGGTCGTTAAGTTTGTCGTAGTAGATAACTTGCTTGTCGGCCAGTTCCTGGAGTCGATGACGCACCATCTGCTTCTGGCCAGAGGGAATATGCAGGCCGAAGAGAAGGTTGTCCAGAGAGATATTGATGCCAATCAAATCGTAGACCAGCATGGTTTGCAGGAGCCTGTGGGTTAGTTCATCGGCTGGAAAGAGACTATCCTGGGCGGCGCGCTTGAGTTCCCGAAGGGCGCCTTCGTAGTTACGCAGAACCTCTTTGCTGGTTGGGCTAAGGTCCACGTTGGTAGAGTGTAGCCGATCGGCGAAGTAGATGGTCAACAGATCCACGGTATAGAAATTGAGGCCACTCTCGCCTTCGATGGGTGTGTTATGGATGTGCCAGAGGTACGATCCCTCTTCAAAGCCTTCTTCGCTCTCGCTGGCAAAGAAGGTGAACACCGTACGGTTGTTGGATGCCACCCGCTGGGACAGCTCAATCACTGAATAAGTGGCCATAGGGTGCATGGGGTAGATGTTCTCGATGATGCGCTCACGCTTGACTGGAGCCGGGAGCCAGTCAAAGATGTCGTTTTGCTCGCAGGCCGTCAAGAAAGTGTCAAAGATACCGGCACGAGGCAACACCTTCTCTTTCCACAGAGGATGGTCCTTCCTAGGACTCACGATGGCGGCTATGACGTCTTCAACACCCTCGGGAGTGAGGTTGACAGGTTCGATGCGATCGCTGACCTTGGCGAACTCCTTGGGGTCCCACTCCCTAGAGTAACTGGCGAAGGAACGGTGAGTGGTGCCAATGAAGATGAGCCTGGCCCGGTTGGGGTCTTCGTGGGCGCAGAGCTGGGCGAACTGGCGAAAGACATTCACGTCAATCCGTCCTGGGACCTTCAGCGCTTCGCCGAACTCATCCCAGAAGACAACGATGCCCTCGAAGTTCTTGCCAAATTCCTTACTGGCCAGGGTCGTCTCCAGGATGGCACTGAGGTTGGCTCCCTTGAAGACGAAGGGTGTGCGCAGAATCTCCTCGTGTAGGGCGCGGAAGATCTGCAGTGCCTCGCGGTCCAGGCCGGCCAGCCGCGTCTTGAGGGCACCCATGGTCAGACGGGGATACTTGCTCTTAAGCTGTTTCTCGAAGAGCTCGTAATAAGGCACGATAGCCGTCCCAGCCTTGGTCTCTTGCTCCAGGCTTTCCAGCTTGGCCAGCGCCTGATGGTATGGGGTTTCCAGCTCGTCTGCCAGCCCCTCTTCGTCCAACGCTTCCAGGACAGCGCGCAGGACAACTTCAGCAAAGTCGTCGGTGGCATCCGTGGGGCAGAGGGCAATGAGGTAGCGTCCCTTCGCCCGGCGGGAGCGTAGCTCCTCGGCCTTGACTGGGTCTACTGAGGCGTAGTTGTCCAGAAATTCCTTGATCGGCGCGAAGTCGGAAGGGTAGGCGAAGTAGTTGGCCAACATCAGACACAGGTGAGACTTGCCGGTGCCGTAGTTACCAGTGAGCAGATAGCAACGTTTGTCCTTGACGTTGGTGGCCCGGGCGACGCGCTCAAAGGCCACCCGATGAGCTTTAATAGGACGGTATCGCCGCACAGTGGCCAGGTTCTGCACGTTGTTCCGGTACCACAGGTTCAGATCCACCTGGGCTGAATAGCCACTTGTGTAGCGGATGATTTCGCTGATCTTTGGTTCGGACATCATCATCACCTCGCTCCTTGCCTCTAGCTCCGCTGGCATGACGGTTTCATTCGGCTAGGCAGATCATAAAGCTCAGACAAGGACACCACCCGACTGCGACCGTCCTGGTCCAGGATGTGGGCAGTCCTGACAAGATAGTCGCTCTGCAAGAAGAAGACGAAGAAGGTGTGCAGGAACCTGTCCGGTGTGCTGTCGGGATGCAGTTCCCGGCTGAGCCGGTCTACTATGTTCAGGAACTTGCGCCGGTCTCGCTCAGGCCAGGTAAGCCATAAGAAGTCCATGTCGTCCACTACAGCCAGTTGGCCGCAGGCTGGGTGGGCGATCAGGTACCCTTTGAGTCGCTCCGGGGTAAAAGTATCTATGTGGGCCTTCAGTACTGCGTCAGTGGCAAACTCATCCAGCAGGTTGATGTACACAGCGCCGAGGTGGTCACACATCCTGTGCGCAAAGCGACTCTTGCCGGTCATAGGGTTCCCATGGATAATGAAGCAACGCCGACGCTCCCGCTGCAATCTCTGGATGAAGTCGCGGATATCCATCATGGTCAGTCTTTCGCCTCAGGTCAACAACCGAGCCAAATGATCGTACACAGCCTCAGACTGAAGTGTGTGCCCACGCTCGAAACTCTTCAGTTGAACCCGGCCAGCATCCTTGTCCCAGGAATCCAGGAAGAAGGTCTCCAGCAGCCTGCATTGAGGGCACCGGTCAGCGATAATGAAGGGATAGGTCAGATGGAGGTTCCCTTCGGCGTTCTGCAGGTAAAGCTGATCGCGAACCAGGGCACTGGAATACTCCATCTCCCCTGGGGAGAAGGCCGGATGATCGCCCATGCAGAGCAGGTACTTGATGCGATGCTGGTCGCTGTGCAGTTGTGCCGCCGAATCTCGCACCAGCAGCAGCGGATACCTGGTCAGGAAGTCGAGGCCAGCCAGCACCTCATCCAGCAGCGCCTGCAACTGCTTGGCGGCGTTCTCATGCTCCTCGGGGGTCTTTGGTCCGCGGTCGTGCTTGTAGTCATTCTTGAGAGCGACAACCTTTTCCAGTTGCCTGGAGAAGGGAGAGGCTTTGTCTTTCTCCGCCCGTCGCCACCAGATGTAGGGGAACTCGGGGATGTCCGGCTCCGTATCTTGGTGCTTCAAGAGCCGGGCTGTCTCCCGTACCAGCCCCAGCCAGTGCCCCGGCGAGATGCCGCGGCGCAACACCTCCTGGAAATCGCCCGGCAACTCTTTGAGCCGTGGCCCAACCAGCACCAGGCCGACGCTAGCCAGGAAGGCCAGGATGTTCTCGCCGCAGCGCAGTTGCTCCTTGTAGCGCAGTGTTGGATCCAGTTCGGTATCCAACCCCCGGTACGTGTAGCTGATGGCGAAAGGATAAAAGTTGCGGATCCGGAAACGCAGGTCGCCGGCCCGGTTGATGCTGTCGGAGAGGATAGCGGCATGGGTTCGCAGGCGGGCCAGCCGCTCTTCCAACCCAGCCCGGGTGTCAATGCTGAACAGGGCCAAGCGCGCCAGGCGCGCCTCGTCGGCCTGACGGCGGATGGTCTGCTCCAGGTGCCCCAGCTCATCCAGTTGCCCCCGAATGTCTTCCTCAAACAAGGGTACCGGCAACTCGGCCACCTCGGCCGGTGAGAGCCGGTGGAAGGTGGCGCCGGTTCCCCAACGCTCAGTGAAAAACTGGCCGGTCTCTGAGTTTAAGAAGTTAACCACATAGCGACTGATGGCGGAGGATGCCTGGCGTGGGCGCAGGATCAGGACACCTGGTCCAGCCACCGCCCCGGCCAGTGCCTCGTCTATCACGCAGGCCCGATGTTCCCGACTCAGTGTTGCCAGCAACACGTCGTCAAGCTGCAGGCGGGCTTGCTCAACCATCACCTGGGGCACAGCCACTGTCTCCAATTCGCTCACGACCAGAACACCGCTGGCTAGGTCCCGTCCCCTGACGATAGGGACTTCGACCATCTCCTTACCGGCCTCTCCCGGTTGACCGATCTGAAGGCCCATTTTGAGCTGAAACAAGTCGCCTAGCTTAACGATGCGTGCCCGGTCGGCGTAGAACTGCTGCACCTCAGCCACACGAGGCTCGAGTCGCCGGTAGGTGATAGGGGCGGTGGGATCGGTGATCACTGCCTGGATGCCAAGTCGAGGGCGGTCGTCGGCCAGGCAGTCAAGGGCCAGGGCGGCGACGTCTTCCGGCGGGCTGGTCAGGCGGTAGATCCGAGACGGGAGCAGGGTGACCGTTCCGGCTGGCCGCGCCACGGCGCGAATGAGGGCCAGGTTGATAGCTGTTTCGGGCAGCAAAGGGTTCTCCATCTCCATCAGGACCTGAAGATGGCAGCGATCCAAAAGCACCTGGCGGAAGGCAGCCTTGCTTCTGGATGCCAGCAGGCCCTGGAGTACCAGGGCGATGATAGCCCGATCGTCGGCCAGAGACCCCACACCGATGGCAACGAGGGCCTCGATCAGGGAAGCCCGTGGCGGGATGCTCAGCAGGTCCGATGGCACTGCTCGCAATGGCCTCGGGTCGATCGGATAGTCGGGACTTACGACGACGTGGGCTGGCTGGTGCGCTCGAATGAAAGCAGTTAGCTCAGACAGGTCTTGCGTCACGAAGCCAGCGCGGGGACCTTCGAAGGGCGGCCAGCCGGTCTCTCCATCTTGAGCGAAGTCATTGGGGTGGGGAAGATACTGGGCCACGACCAGACCTCGGGGCGGCAAAGCACGCAGGATATCCCCCGTCAGGGTGGGGGTGACCAGCACGGCTCGCTCACCCGGCCGGGGCTTGGCCAGATGGCTCATCAATTCCACAAGCCAACCGGGCAGGTAGAACTCCCCGCGCGTTCTTCTCTCCGCTTCACCTTGTGCGGGCATAGCAACCCTCTGTCCCGTTTCTACTCAGTGGCGCTCCTGGAAATAACCCTCGACAACCTCGACTACAGTGTAGTTGTTGCGGAAGCGAATCTGATCCAGGTCGGCGCGGCTCTCAATGTACAGGGTGCCCATGGCGCGCAGTTCGTCGGCCAGGCGACGGACGTCGGCCTCGATCAAGTTGAAGACGCGGCCGACGCTGTTCGGCGCGCTGACCAAGTGGCTGAACTCCAGGGAGGTGGCACCCGGAAGGAAGCGGTCCCGATAGAGCAGCGTGGCAGCCAGGGCGATTAGGGGCGGGATTGGCTCAGAGCTACCCCAGCCGTACTGACCGTCGGATTGCTCACGGATGTAGCCCAGCCGGCTGAACTGCTGGTTGGTGTAGGCGTCAAGGACGGTGGTTACCTCGTGGCTCAAGTGGCTGGGTGCGTCCTTGCCAGTGAAGTGCTCACCCAGGTCGCCGAAGTAATCAAGGACTTTCTCTCTGTCGAAAAAGCGGTTCTCTGGCACAACGCGGTTGACAAAGCGGTTCCAGACGTAATGACGTGGTTCAGCACCAATGTTGTAATGAAGCAGCCACAGCAAGCCGGTGTCGTCGAAGTAGGGGTCGTACTGCACAATCAGTCGGCCCAAAGGGCTGGGCACCAGAGTGGTTGGTGTGAGCAGTCCGAGGGCTTTGGCCATGCTGACGTAGTTCTCCGCCTTGCGGTAAACGGTGCCAATGGCGTCAGCCAGCATTTGGACAGGAATACGGCCGCGTTCCGCACTGATCTCCGCCGAGGCCCCTAGGAGTTGAGAAAAACGGTCGAACTCCAGGCGGTAGTGGTTGGAGAGTTGGAGCTTGTAGTCCGTATCAGTAGTCATGAAATCACCACCTTGCTTCGGGTCAGCGCCCGGTATGCTTCGAGCACGCCACGCTTGACGGCATCGTCCACCAGCGGGAACCGGGTCAGGATGTGGCGGAGCTCCTCTTCGGTAAGTTCGTAGATCAAGGCCACGTAGGCATCAATCTCGGCCATCAGCCTGCGCCGCTGCTCAGGGTCGGTGACGCCCCGGGAGATGCCCAGTTCGTCTTTGAGGTCATCGTACTCCGGCGTGGTGCAAACCAGCATCCCGCAGCGTTCGACGATTTCGGCGAAGTAGGGATCGCCGGTCGTGTATCGCGGGATGGGGAGTTCATAGACGTAAAACATATTCAGGGTAGTGCTAATCTTGAACCGAATGATGTAGTCAACGGCGAAGCTGTTGAACAGTGCAACCACGAAACAAATCTCTTGTGGTGAGAGAAGAGGCCGGTAGTAGACACTGAAATCTGACGAACTCGGGTCAACAGCGAGGACGTCGAAGTAGAGTGGAACGTTGGTAATGCACTTGTTGTTGCAAAACCAGTTCGGGGCCAGTACGGTGGAGATAAAGGTTCGCTCGTTTGTACTGGCCGCAATGTCTCGAAAACCCAGCCGATAGTGCTCGTAATCCAGTTCTATCTCGTCCTCACCTACCTTCGGCTTGCCCCGCTTCTCTAGCAAGAAGGCCGCCAGCCGACCCCGCTTGCTCCCCTTACCCGTTGGGACGAAACGGTCGGCAAGGGCCTGCTCGATGCGCCCGATCTCCTTGCGCGCCAGCCGCTCACGCCCCTTGGCTTCCTCCACCCAGTAGCGGGGTTCAGCGAACCGGTGATCGTATTGCCAGATCATCTTACCCTCGTATAGTGGCAGGCCCCGGCCCTCGGTGTTGAACAGGTCGCTGTCGTTGGTCATGTGGAACTCGGTTGTGAGTTGCACCCGCCAGGTGTCGGGTACGTCCTCGCCCAGCAGGGGGAAGCGGAACATCTTGCGTAGAATTTTGATATCCTGCTGACTGCGCACTTCCAGCACCGAGTAAGCCCGGGGCGAGAGTTCCTTGACCAGGTCCACTGGGAGAGAGAGGGCATCGCGGTCCAGGGTCTTGAGCCGTTCCACCCGATGCAGGAAGAAGGCGGACTTGAAAGCCTGCGTGCATCCACCCTTGCGGAAGGCAAAGACGATAAACTTGAAACTGCGATGGATGCCTGGAAAGATGCCACGTCGGTTCTCGAAGCAGTAGAGGCTCTGCACCTCGGTCTGGTCGTAAAACAACTCCCGTAGTCCTTTGCAGCCCAGGTCAGTGTATAGCCCCGAGGGAACCACGATAGCGCACTGTCCGCCTTCGGCTAAGTCGTAGAACAGCTCCAGGAAGAGCTTATACAGGTTCAGATCGCCGCTCACCTGTCGCCCACCCACATCACCAGACTGGTGTTCGAACCGCCCACAGTTACGGTAATACTCACTGCCCTGCTGGAAGAAACGCTCGTAGGCTTCCCACTCGGCCTGGATGCGGGGGTTTTGGAAGAGCTGGGCGATGCGCTGCTTCGCCTGCTGCTTATTAAGGCGACGGAAGTTGCGGTCGTAGCGGGTGAAGAACTCCTGCGAGTTGGGCTTCCAGATGTCCCAGGGTGGGTTGGCCAGGACCACGTCGAAGCCAGCTCTCTCCCTACTTCCCCCAACGGCAGAGCGAGCGGAGGTGGAAAGCGAGGGCCAAAACACCTCGGGAAACTCCAGTTCCCAATGGAAGAAATGCTTATCTCGATGCTGCTCCAACACCGTCTTCAGGCCGAGCTGTTCTTTGGCTTCGACCCACGTCGCCCGATCTCCCACGGCGCGGCCCAAAGTAGCGTAGGTTTCCTCGTCTATTTTCCCGTCAAACCAGACACTGGTATGCAGGTCAGCCAGTTCGAGATAAGAGGACAGGGCCTCGCGGATGCGACCGTACAGGTGCTCTTTGCGCTTGATGTCGTCCGTTCGATCCCGATCTAGCCGGTAGAACTCGGCGAAGTCATCCAGCACGCGTTCCATCGTGGTGCGCAGTTGAAACTGATCGAAGGTCTTACTTCGCCCGGCGTCCTGAACATTCCGATGCATCGCCCTCGGGTGGACTCCCAGGTCAGGCAGGCGGGTACCGATGAGACTGTCGCCGGGCCGCAGGTGGTGATCGAAGAATTCCAGCGGCCTGTCCAGGGCGGCCGTGGTGATCCACAGGGAGAGTTTGGCCATCTCCACGGCCAAGGGATTCTTATCCACGCCGTAGATGCAGCGCTCGGCCACCAGCCGCTTCCAATGGATGATGTCGGTCTCGATGCTTTCGTTTACCCAATCGGTGGTGTTAAGCAGGTCCACGATACGGTTGGCCAAGTAGTTAACCGCGTTGACCAGAAAATGGCCGCTACCCATAGCGGGGTCCAGGATCCTGAGCCCCAGCAGCTTCTCCTCAACGAAGGCCAGCAACTTGTCATCAATGTGTTTGCGTAGGCGCACTGCTTCCCCCTCATCTGCGGCCACTTGCAAGGCGGCCAGGTCCCGTTCCAGTTCCTCGGCCACCGGGGCCCACAACCCATCCACTTTGTCTCCAACCGCTTTGCGAACGCAATAGTCTACGATGGGCTCCACTGTATAGTAGCTGCCCGATGACTTACGTTCTCCCTCGGTTTCGGACAGGTAAACCTCGCCGATGGGGAGGACCGTTTCGTGGGCCTTGACCTTGCCGGCCTGGGAGAGGGGGACAAAAACAGTTTGTTTCTGGACGGTTCGCATGACCACTGGTTCGTCGTGGACGACGAACAGGTTGTACTCTAGCAGGCTCTCATAGAGGCTGCCCAGGTGGCGGACGGCCAGGTCGCGGTAGTCAATGCGATCCAGGGACAGCGAACCGTCGCCGGCCGGCAGGAAGGCCAAGGCGACCAGTGCTCGCTCCACGAAGGGGTTGCGGGCCCCCCGCTTAGCCAGCGTCGGCTGCTTTTCGGGATCGAACAGGCCACCGTTGTAGGCGATGATCCTCCCTTCCTCATCCCCCTGGTCAATCAGCGCAAACAGGTCGCGCAATCGGCGCCAGAGATAGTAGTCGTCAGGATAGCGCCCCTCACCCCGGTGGTGAGCCTCCACCTCGGTCAGCAGCCGGTCAAAACTCAGAGGTGCGTAGCGTGGCGAGTCCAGGGGCAAGAACCCACGCGCTTCGGCGTAGAGGACGAAGAGCAGACGGTAGAGCATGAAGATAGCACTGTGGTAGATGTCGCGGCGTACGTCGCGCTGGGTAACGTCATCGCCGTCACGCTCGAAATCCTCGATCAGGCCCCGGCATAAGGACTTGACGATTTCCTCGACCTCATCCTTGAGGTGCTCTTCGATGAGCCGGGTACCTTCGTCAGATTGAGCCTTGTACCGGTCCAGAACCTGCAGACGCCCATCGTCAGCCCAGTCGAAGGCACCGCGCCCGAAAAAACGCTGGAAGATGGTGTAGGTTTCCAAGTCGTTATGAGCGATGAGGGTCTCCAGATCTACGTGCAGGAAGGTCTCGATAGGGGACGCTTCTTCGCGGTGAAACAGGCGCCACTGGGCGCCGTTGGTGACCATTCCCCAGGCCACATCCTCGTCACGTAAAAGCTGCACCGTGCGCTGTGCCCAGTTGCGCCCCTTGACTGTACTGCCTGTGCGGAAGCGGCCATCACCCTCGAAGCCGCCCAGGTCCGCGCTGCGCGGCAACGCCAGACAGACCCCCAGTCGGTCGCTCTGCGACCAGTCGGCGTAGAGGTGCAGCACAGAACCGCCGCCGGCCGCCGGCGGCACGAAGAATCCCAGATAGCCCAGAATGGGGCGGATGACTTTATCACGCCACTCGACCAGGTCATCGCCGGCGATCTGGCCCTGGTAGTAGCGCCAGGTCTCGGCGATGGTACGCAGGCTGGCCTGCACGCCGACCAGGTCACGGGTCTCCTGCCGGAAGAAGATTTCGGAAAAGAGAAGATGGTTGTAGACGGTCATGCTCGATCTCGCCTTCGTCCCGCTTCAGATTGAGCGCCATCCCTCCTTGGGGATGCTGGCGTAAGAGCACAAAAGCCGCCTCCTGCCTGCGCAGAAAGCGGCTCTTTGGTATTCTGTAGAGCCTTGCTTTCTGGGCGATTCAGGAAGTGGGGCGTTCGTATTGGGACCTCACAGAGCGTCGCCTCTGTTGATCCCTTTTTGTTTGCACCGAAGTGCACTTTTTACAATTCTGCCAATATTATACCAGTCGATGCCTTTTATAGCAAGTCTTTGTTGAGACCCTCATTGCCTGGATGTCGGCGCTCCGATCTGGGCCAGAAAGTTGGCCTCTGAAGCCGGCCGAGGCTTTTTTCTTTCGGTATGTTCCTGTTATAGCACCTTCCCATCCGCTTTTCAAGACCCTTCGTGGTCCACTCAGAGCTTAAGAGCGATTTCATATCAGTGTAACATCGCCAGCAGCGTGCGCGTTCTGCGCTATGCCAACCTCCACCCGCGAACTCGCCCACTTCTCTCTATCTCTATCTCACCTCTCTATCTCGATGCCAAGGTACTCACGTTCCATCTCGTGCCGAAACTGCTGTGTGTAAAGCCGGTAGTAATGTCCCCTGGCGCGCAACAATTCAGCGTGGCTGCCCATCTCCATGATGGCCCCATTGACGACGACCAAAATCCGGTCGGCCACCGGGTCCCCATGGATGCCCATCAGGCGCAGGAACCAGGCGTGGTAGTCCCCATCCGTTGGGAAGCGATCCTGCAGGCGGGGGGCGGCGGCTACGGTGTCATAGTCTAGCAGCAAGCTGGCGACGATGGCAGCGCGGGAAACGGTCAGCGGCCGCCGCGCCCACCAGACGTGGAGAAAGTAGAGCGGGGGCAGGGCACTGCTGGCACCACGCTCGCGCAGGCTCTCCGCGCCGATGGTGTCGAAGGGGAGCCAGGATTCGAGTAACACATTGGGGCGGGTCATCGGTGTTTGCTCCTTCGGCGTTTGCGTCTCTTGGGACGCTTCTTCTGGGCGGGCGTCTTCTCGGCCTGTCTCTCTTGCGTCTCCGGTTCGTCGGCTGGATACCACCCTGCAGGCCGATACTCGACGGTGCGCACTTCCTTAAAGATGTGAAGGTGTTCCAGCATTTCCGGGATGCTCTTGGTCTGTTTCATACTCTCCCGCCAGGCCTTGCGCTCCACCGTGCCCAGCACCAGATAGTCGTTGCCGATGACCGAGGGGTCGCGCTCTTCGAACAACGCCACCAATTGCGCCTCCAGTTCATCCTGGTGGACGATAAGCAAATCGCAGCCGGGGCAGTAGCGACAAGTGTAGTTGAGCACCACCGGGTTCAGCGGATCAACGTGAATGAACAGCGGCAGTTTGCGCTGCCTCGTCTTTTGATCGCAGCCGGGGCAGCGGGTGAAGCGGGCGTCGGTGTATGGGTTCAGGGTAAAAGTGTACTGGGGTGGCAGTTTGCCGATGTGGGGTTCTTTCGTCATAATTCAGCCTGCCTCGTCAAAGGCTCGCTCCAGCAGGTCGGTCACGCCCAGGGTGGCGGCCATGCGGCGCAGGTAATCGCGGTCGAGCCGGTCACTCTGGACCTTGAGCACGCCCAACACGTCGCGCCACTGACGGTCGGAAATACAGTCGCTCATGAGGTACCACTCTAGTTTGGAGAGAACGATGTCCTCGGCACTGACCACATAAGCAGGGCGCTGCGCATCCTCGCTTAACAGGTGCAACTGACGGCGGGCCAATTGAGAGCGATCGAAAGCGCGCGGCTTGAGCACAAAGATGTCTACCTTGAACATCGTCTCCAGGTGGATCAGATTGAAGGAACCATGACGACGAATGGCGTCACGGATCATCTCTACGTCAGCATGGAAGGCATCACCCAATGCCTGGGCCAGTGGCTGAGCGTGCTCCATCCGCAAGTCGGCTACCAGGTCAGCGTCCATCGTGGCCCGCATAACGCCGTGCACTGCACTGGCAAACGAGCCGCCAATGGCATAGGGCACGTCGAGGGCGTCCAGGGCATCGGTTACCCTCATCGTCACCGCAATCGGTTCCGCTAGCATCAGGTTTCCTCCAGCGCGGGGCCGTAGACGCGGGCGGCCAGTTCCGGCCCCAACAGCAGATCGGCCAGGCGGCGCTGACGCTGGGCAGGAGTCTCGTAGGGATGGCGCTGGCGCAGCCCGGCCAGGGCCAAGTCCCGCACCGCCCGGTTCATCTCACCTACCAGCGCCAGCTTGCGCCAGGCTGGCATCTGGCGCAGCCGCTCGATTTGCATCTGCTCGATGTGCGGTGACGTGTCAGCAGAGAGTGTGACCATCATCAATGAGTCCTTACCTCCCAAACCTGTTACTCTCCAGCCAGCAAAATCCGCAGTGTCTGCTGGGCGTTGACGGCACTCGGCCCAGCGGTACGCTACACTGTGGCCGATGGTACGGCCAGTCTTTTCAACCGTGCATCAACGCCACGCAGCATCTCCTGAATGGTATCCACCGTTTCCTCATCGAAAAGCGGTTCACCACACTGCTCACACACCCAGGCCGGCACAT
>SOHZ01000526.1 GCA_004377365.1 Anaerolineales bacterium
TGAGGAGCGAAGCAGAGCCTGTCCTGAGCGAAGCCGAAGGAAAGAATCTCGTTTTAGGCAAACAACGAGGTTCTTCGCCTCCGCTGCGCTTCGGCTCAGAATGACAGACCATATCATTTCCACTGTGGTGAAGTACTAGATCTTCCCTAAATATTACGTCACTCCCGAGATAGCTGGTGACTCATGGTAGAAGACTCTCTCACAACTCTCGTCACCATCGAAGGACCCGTCACTGGACGGTCTCCGAGAGCTCCTCTCACTGATCTGGTCCTGCGTATTCTGCATCAGGGCGATGACCCACCGGATTTGGTCAATTATCAGACCCAGATCTCGGATGGTCGCCTTTTGCGCTCCCCTGTCCTCTTCATCCGTGATGATCACGGCAGCGTCCCAGGTTGTCTGTGCCTAAACCGAGATATGACCTACCGGATCGTAGGCCGCAGTCTCCTGGAAGACTTCTGTCAAGCGCATCCTTTGGATGACCTAGTCTGGAAGTCAAGAAACTTTCATCCAAGACGTGGAGGACATTCTGTAGGGCACAATCAACGAAATTCTGACCCAAGAACGCAAGCCTGTCAAACTGATGGACAAAGCCGACAAGGTCCGCGTGGTTCGTGCTTTCGATGCCTGAGACATCTTCCTCATCAAGGGAGCGGTCGAAGCAGTAGCTTGCGCCGTCAACGTCTCACGATATGCGATCTACAACTACCTCGACCAAGGGCGTAGGCTCGGAATTCTCACTATCTACTAAAGTAGATAGTGGGTAAGACAGGAGAGGAGGTGATCATCGCCGACACGTACATGACCAGAAGTAACGCTTAGCCTACATGACCAGGAGTAGTCCATCTGCACATTCTTCAGATTAACATCCAAAAGGAGGAATACAATGAAAAGCCGTGATCTAGCATTGGTTGCCATTCTTCTGGCCATTGGGGCCGTGCTCTACATGTTCACCCCTAACATCGGCGTAGTCACCCCAGACACTGTGGTCACGTTTGCCGCTCTGGCCATCTTGTTAGTGCGTCCCAAGCTATTGCCTGGTTTGGGCATCGGCATCGTCGCCGGGGTGCTAGGGATGTTCTTCTCCAAATCTTCCATCGCCTGGTTCAACATTCCGGCCCACGCCATCGGCGCTTTGGCCACGGCGGTGGTGGCCGTCAGCGTGGGTGAGTTGATGACCGGGCCTGTTGCCTGGAAACCGGCTGTGGGAGCGCTGGCCTATGGGGTGGTGAGTGGTGGATTGTTCATCACTGCGATGCTCGTTTTGGGCATCTTCCCCTTCCAGGTCTACATTACCGCTGGATGGGTCCAGGTTCTCTTGTCCACCCTCTCCAGTATCATTATTTGCATGATTCTGTACCTGCCAGCCAAGGCGCTGTACGAGAGGGCTGGATAGGTACCCAGCCGCCGGAGCGACAGACAATGAGCGAGATCGTGAAAGTTGAGAACCTGTCCTTTCGCTACAAGCGAGGGACCACACCTGCCCTGACTGATATAAACCTTAGCGTGCGAGCAGGAGAGTTCGTGGGGATTACCGGGGCGGCTGGCGCTGGCAAGACCACCTTGCTCAGTTGCATCAACGGCGTTGTCCCCCACTACTACTCTGGCGATCTGCAGGGGCAGGTCACAGTCAACGGTCTGGACATAGCCACTAGCACCTTCCGTGACTTGGCCAGCCATGTGGGCACTGTCTTCGAAGACCCTGATTTCCAGATGGTTTCGATCTCTGTGGAAGAAGAAGTGGCCTTCGGGCCGGAGAACCTGGGGATTCCACCTGATGAGATCGAGGTGCGCATCCAGGATGCTCTGCAAAAGACTCGCATCTCCGACCTTCGAGAACGCACTATCAGCACGCTCTCTGGTGGGCAGAAACAGCGGGTGGCCATCTCTGCTGTCCTTAGCATGCTCCCCCGGGTACTCTTGCTCGACGAACCTACCTCCGAGTTGGACCCCATTGGCACTCACGAGGTCTTTTCGGCTCTGCGTGAACTCAACCGCCAGGTCGGAATCACCGTCGTTATGGTGTCCCAGAAAATGGAACGGCTGGTGGAGAACGCCGACCGCATCCTTGTGCTTTCGGAGGGGCGGCTGATCCTGGGTGGCCCGCCGCGCGAGGTTTGCCTGCAACATGACCTTCTGGAACAAGTCGGTGCCCGCGTGCCCCAAGTTGCCGAATTCATGATCTCGCTCTTGTCTCGGCTGAACCGTTCTCGTCAGCGTGATCTGATGCCCCTTACCGTCGAGGGGGCTGTCCCCATGTTGCGAGAGATTCTGGACAAAGGTGGAGTGGCCTGATGGTACCTATCATCGAAGTCAAGGATCTGCACCATCGCTATCCAAACGGCTGCCACGCCCTGCGTGGCGTGAGTGTGACCATTGATCGGGGCGAGTTCGTAGCCATTATCGGACAGAACGGCTCCGGTAAAACCACATTCGTCAAGCATTTGAATGGCCTGCTGCGGGCCACGACAGGGACTGTTGACGTCAACGGCCAGGATGTGAGCAAGCACAAGGTCTCTGAAATAGCCCGCGTAGTGGGCTACTGTTTCCAAAACCCAGATCACCAAATTTTCTGTGACACAGTCTACAAGGAAGTCGCCTACGGTCCCCGTAACTTGCATCTGAGCCAGGCTGAGATAGAGGAAAGAGTGATAGAGGCCCTGGGCGCAGTCGGGATGCTACACCTCCAAGCCAGGATGCCTAGAGATCTGAGCAAGGGGCAGCGACAACGGTTGGCGGTGGCATCCGTGCTCTCTATGCGCCCGGAGGTCTTGATCGTAGACGAACCCACTACTGGCCAGGATTATCGGGATGGGGTGGATATGTTGAATCTGGTGCAGCGGCTCAATCAGGCCGGGCATACCGTTCTATTCATCACCCACGATATGCCTATGGTAGCCCGCTTTGCCCATCGAGTCATCGTCTTTCGAGATGGGCAAATCCTCCTGGATGGGACGACTCAGGAGGTGTTTGGCCAAGCAGACGTGTTGCGCACCACCTTCCTGGCCCCCCCTCAGATCACAAGCCTGGCCCAAGCTCTGCCAGAGTTTTTCCCGGATACCGTGCTTTCCGTGGCCGAGATGGTGGACCAGACTCTGGCTATGCTCCAGAAGCGAGGGAAGGAGGTGAGGCCCTCATGATGGAATATGTGCCTCGGCGCTCCCTGATCCACAACCTACACCCTCTGACCAAGCTAATCTGGTCGCTGATCATCCTGATCTTGGCTCTGATCTTCAACGACCCCTGGTATCTGGCCGCCGTCGTTCTGAGCGTGGTTCTGGTAGGGCTCATCGGCAAGGTGGTCAAAGAGACTCTTGTCTACCTGGGAGCCATGCTCCTTGTGTCTGGTTTTGTCTTTGTGTTCCAGGTCTTGTTCCGGCCTGGGGGACAGGTTTTGTTCACCGTGTTCCCGTCCTCCTGGCTAGTGGTCGGAGGGTGGTTGCCTGTGACTGAGGGGGGAGTGTTGTATGGTATAGTGATGAGTCTGCGGATGCTGTGCATCGCCAGTGCCTTTCCGGTGATCCTGTCCACCACCCAACCCCGCGACATCGTCATGGCTATGGTAGATACGTTGCACGTGCCCTTCGATTACGCCTTTATGTTCACCGCTGCCCTCCGTTTTATGCCTGTCGTCATGTCAGAGGTCAGCACTATTTCCCAGGCTCAGCGCTCCAGGGCCTATGCAGTGGAAGGTTGGAACCCAATCCGCAAGTTACAGGCCTTTGCTCCTATCGCCATGCCCATTGTGTTCATCGCCATCGAGAAAGCCGACCGGTTGGGACTGTGTATGGACCTGCGTGGTTATGGCTCTGAAGGACGCACCTATCTGCATGTGCTGAAGCTGCGTTTCCTCGACTGGGCCGCATTGACTCTGATAATTGTCGTCATAATCGGATCCATCGTCGCCGCAACGCAAGGATATGGCCGGATAGTCATCCCGCAATAAATTGCAAGGAGGCAATTATCTCAATGACGTATCAGTTCCCTGAAGCAGAACCCTATCGCATCAAAGTAGTCGAGCCTATGAAGATGACCACCCGTTCCCAACGCGAGCGGATCCTGAAGGATGCTCACTATAACATCTTCAACGTCCGGGCCGAGGACGTTTATGTAGACTTACTCACCGACAGTGGCACCTCAGCCATGAGTCAGGATCAGTGGGCTGGCATAATGATTGGTGATGAGTCTTACGCTGGCTGTCGGAACTGGTTTCACCTGCAGGAGACTATCCAGGACATCACCGGCCACAAGTATGTGGTACCCACGCACCAAGGCCGACCAGCCGAAAATATCCTTACAATGATCCACATTCGGCCAGGGTTGTCAGCTCTGAGCAACATGTTTTTTGATAGCACCCACGCCCATGTAGAAACGAAGGGCGGGATCCCCCGAGATTGCATCATTGATGAAGGACTTGATGGCGAAAGCGACCACCCTTTCAAGGGTAACGTGGAAATTGACAAACTGGAAGAGCACATCAAGAGAGTGGGCCGAGAGCAGGTTGCTCTCATCCTCGTTACTGTGACCTGCAACAACAACGGCGGACAGCCAGTGTCCATGGCCAACCTTCACGCTGTGCGCGCCGTGGCCGACAAATACGGGTTGCCCTTTTTCTTGGATGCGGCCCGCTTTGCTGAGAACGCCTTCTTCATCAAATTGCGTGAGCCAGGATATGCCGACAAGTCGCTCAAGGAAATCGCCCGCGAGATGTTTTCCTACGTAGATGGCTGCACTATGAGCTCCAAGAAGGATGGCCTTGTGAACATTGGTGGGTTCCTGACCCTCAACGATGAGGCGAAATTCCGCCAGGCCCAGCAATACCTGATTCTCATGGAAGGCTTTGTCACTTATGGAGGGATGGCCGGACGCGATCTGGAGGCCCTGGCACGGGGGCTGAAGGAAGTGCTGGACGAATCCTACATGGCCAACCGGGTGCGGCAGGTGCGCTACCTGGGGAATCAGATGCTGGACGCTGGAGTGCCAGTGTTCAAGCCAATCGGTGGCCACTGCGTTCTGCTGGATATGAAGCGATTCCTGCCCCATATCCCCCAGGACGAGTTCCCCTGTGAGGCTTTTTGCGCAGAGCTCTATTTGGACTCGGGGACACGGGCTATCGGTTTAGGGCAACTGGCTTTTGGTGGGGTGGATAACGAGACTGGCGAGGTCATCTACGCCCCACTGGAAGTCGTACGCATGGCCATCCCTCGGCGAGTATATACTGACAATCATATGGATGTAGTGGCGAGGAGTGTAATTCGTATCTACGAGCGGCGGGATAGTATGCGGGGCGTGAAGATAACCTGGCAACCAGAGGCGTTACGGCACTTCACGGCACACCTGGCTCCATTATGAGCGAGTAGCGGTCAGCAGACTCTGCTCCGTGAGGCAAACAATATCCTGAGTCAGAAGCCACTTGCACCTTTGTGCTTCAAATCGAGAGGGAGGGGCAAATCCCCTCCCTCTTGCCGTGATCCATGTCCGGTGGCGATGTCTTATCCCCACGCCGAGAATGTAGCAGTTTGTTTGGCGATAACGCGGAGTAAGCCCATGCCTGACAATTCATCTCTTTACAAAACCCCTGAAGGCTACACGGCGATGATGACGTGGTACGATGGATCTTAACTTGTAGCTGATGGGCTAAGACTCACTTCCGAATCGTCAGCCACAGGCCGTGGCGGCGCTCTACTTCGGCGTGCTCGGTCAGCCCCGCTTGCCCCAGGATGTCGCCGAGTTCCGCTTCGGAGAGAGTCCTCTTGCCCAAGTGCCGGTTCAATTCCCGTATCTCAGCGGCCCTGGCTTCGATGAGCTCATTTGGAGCTTCGGCGCCAAAGCCACCCCCCACCACTGCTACCCCGCTGGGTTTCAGGACGCGGTAGATCTCTCTAAGGATTTGGGCCTGATCCTCCCAGAAGAAAAGGCCACCGCGAAAGACCACCAGGTCGAAAGTGGCTGTGGCAAAGGGCAGATCGAACTTGTCCAGCTCTTTCACCTTGATGCGCTTACCCAGAGATGCCTCTGCCACTTTCTCCTCCAAGTAGGACAACACTTCGGCGGAACCATCGCCGACGATGACCCTCAGCCCTGGACATAGTTTGGTCAGTTCGATGGAGATGCCTGGGCCGTAGGGGCCAATTTCCAGAGCCAGGCCGTCCTCTCTGCCGTAGGCATTGGCTATTTGCCTGGCCAGGTAGGGGTAGAACTGGGCGAACAATTGGTTGATGCGCTTGATGTCTCCCAGGTTCATGGCGGTTCCTTTCCCTGTCTCCCCTTGAACTGATTGATCAATCCAATTCAAGTAAGCTTTGCTTCCGGCTGCGATGGGCAGGGCGATGATTTCCGGCACCTCGTAGCTGTGTAACTCTTTGACGCGGGCAGCCAGAGACTCAAATAACTCTGGTCGGCTTTTGGCTATGAGCAGCACCTCGCTGTCCCTGTGAACCTCCCCCTGCCAGCGGTAGATTGAGGTGATGGCAGGGACAATGTTCACGCAGGCAGCCAATCTCTCCTGGACTAGGGCCTCGGCTATTCTCGCCGCCTCTTCCGAAGAGCTGGTGGTGATAGAAACCAACAAATACTCGTGATCAGGCATTTTGCGGTTCTCCTTCTACTTGGGTTTAGGGCTGTGAGCCTTACCATATTGTACCACAATATCTCTGTCTGGCATAGGCCAGAAAGGCTATTGTCAGGAACAAAGGAGATACTCAGAGGAGCGATAGATTTGTGGCGACAGCCTATTGAGGAGAAGGGATTGACGCTGGAGGTGGACGTTGTTGAGGGTTGGCCTGAGGTGCGAGGCGA
Source organism: Anaerolineales bacterium (assembly GCA_004377365.1). GTDB lineage: Bacteria > Chloroflexota > Anaerolineae > E26-bin7 > E26-bin7 > E26-bin7. The sequence continues at coordinate 6,799 of SOHZ01000526.1, forward strand.
CCATGAGGTATTGCTCAGGTCTTGACAAATCTCTTGAGCAATGCCTACATGCATGCCCCCGGTTCTTCAGGGATGGGATCAAGAGGTCTCAGCAGATCACAGATTCCCACAAACACTCAGTCGAGGCTCTACTTCCAATCGGTGATCTACTGAGTCTCGGTGATATACTTTTGGACTGTGGCTATCAATTCGTCCGGGTTGAAGGGTTTGAGAAGGAAGGCCATCCCTCCAGCCTTCAGAGCGGCTTGCTCTTCACTATGCCAGGCGGAGAGGAAAATCACCGGAATGGAGGCAGTGGTCGGGTTGGCCTTGAGGCGGCGACAGGCTTCGATGCCCCCTATGCCGGGCATCCGCACGTCCATGATGATCAGAGCGGGCTGGTGGGCAATGGCCAAGGTGATGGCCTCCTCGCCGCTTTTGGCTTTGAGTACCTCGAAATCACCGCTGCTCTTGAGACAAAAACATACCAAAGTGCGGATATCTGGTTCGTCGTCTACTGCTATGATCGCTTTGTTGGACATGGGCTTATCCTCCATTGTTGTCCGGTTATGCCGGTCCAATCGGAAAATCAAAGTGGGGATTTATCCGGGGAGTGAGGAGCGGTTCCTCGGACCATGATGAACACTTCAATGATACCCTATCTTGTAAGGGGTGTCAATAGGATTTATGGGCTATGGGCTTTCGGGGGAGATCAACCATCTCGCCAAAGAATGCCCCGTATGTTGGGAATCACCAGTGTTTCGTTTTCGAACTCGACGATGCCTCTGGTCAGGGCCTGATCCAGGGGGAGAGTTCGGCTGCAGGGTTGGTGCGCAATGGGCAAGCGCAGCACCCGGATCGCCGGTCGAACTAGGAAGCCGACCAACGCGCCTTGGTTGGATCCTCTCTTCGACAAGCTCAGGACAAGACCCTTTGGCGAGCTCCCCTCGACTGCCCCTTCAACAGGGCTCAGGGCGGGGCTCGGGACAGGCAGGACGTGGCCCTTGTCGCGGGCAATGATGAGACAGGTTCGCCCGTTAGCGGGCCGGTTCGCCTCTGGTGCTAACCCCAGGCGACTGGCCAGGTCAATGACCGGCACCGGCCGATCGCGCCAGTTGACGAGGCCCAACACAAAGACGGGCGCTGCAGGAACGGGGATCATAGGAAGGGGTTCGAGAATCTCGGGGACCTGAGAAATGCTTAAGCCGAAAGACAGGGCCCGTTCACCCGGGTGGGGCTCTGCGATAGAAAAAATCACGATTTGACCGTGTCTACGACGCCGTCCCTCAGCACTGGCTGTCGGCGACCTGGTGCTGAGGATGGGGTCGGGGCTGGGGCTTGCGGCTTCTCTCACTGGCCTGCCAGCGCTCAATGAGGCGTCGGGGTGCAGCCGTTCTGGTGATAGGAACAGGATCAATTCCTCATCTAGCTTGATGACCCCCTTGAAATGGTCTGCGGACGGATTGACGACAATGGGGGGCAGTGGGACAACGCGGTCTGCTGGAATCTGGATCACTTGCGAGACACGATCAACCAGCAACGCCCAGGGCCGCCCCCTCTCACTCCTCCCTGCCTGCGGAGGGGATGGGGGAGGGTTCAGCACAACAATGCGCCGTGAGGCGCCGCTCCCTCCCTCCGTGGACAGGGGGGCCAGGGAGGAGCGCCCGAGCTGGCTCTCCAGACTGAAAACGGGAATGTCGCCCTCCTTCCCGGGCAGCCAGCCTACAGGGCTGGGTCTTGACGGTTCGAAAGGCTCACCGCAACGGCTTGTCGAAGGGCCTTGTCCTGAGCTTGCGTCATCCCGAGCCTGTCGAGGGGTCGAAGGGCCTT
>SOHZ01000184.1 GCA_004377365.1 Anaerolineales bacterium
GTGATACCGGCGTTTGGTTTAACATGTTGCGAGCTGCACGTAAAGCTGGCTTCTATCTTACGCACGATGGCATGACTTACCAGGCACCTGTTGCCGATTATGCCCGTACGCTCCATCAATTGAAGGACGGAGCCATCAAAGGAGATTTTATTCTGAGTTTTCGCAAAGTTCGTCAACATGGCAGTGCTACGGAGCGAATGGGTCGGTTACGCCGCGAAGATGTCGAGACGTTTGTGGTTGAGTTGGTGACTGAGGTGCTGAGAAAGGGACCAGCCTCCTTCTCACAAATCTATCAGGAAGTCATTCCTGCACTAGTTTCCAACAATACCCTGGACAGAGAAGTGGAGGCACTAGATCTTGAGAAGGTGCTCTTCGACAACTTCGTTCTTAAGAAGATGCCCGTTGAGGTAAAAACCGATTGGCCCCTCAAAAGGACGACTATTCGCAAATGGGTGCTACCGGAGACTCAAGATCAGGGGGAAGTGGCCTGATGCCTCAGTTCCCTATGACCCAGTACCTCGGCTCCAAACGGCGCTTGGTGAAGTGGATACTGTCGTATACACCGAACTGTACCTCAGTGCTCGATGCCTTCAGCGGCTCCGGGGTCGTGGCCTACGCTTACAAGCAGCAGGGCAAGCGAGTCATTGCTAATGATTTGTTGACCAGCAGCTATTTCTTTGCCAAGGCCACCGTCGAGAACAACCATGTCAGGTTAAGCGATGATGAGATTGAAAGACTTTTCACTCCCCACTCCTATCGCCAATCCTACATAGAGCAACACTATGTTGGTGTGCTATACCCGGCCGAGGAGTGTCGCTTTCTAGACAACCTCTACGCCAACATCAGTGAATTGGATGACCCATACAAGCGGAGCATCGCGTTGGCAGCAGCCGTGAGAACCTGCGTCTACAAAATGCCCGGTGGCAAGTTCCGTCCTAACCTGCTGCCATATCGGTCGCCGGAGCATCCCTATCACAAGCCAAAGTTTCAGAAGCCTATCGAAGACGTGTACCGTTCATTCCTATTGGCGTATAACGCGGCCGTGTTCAACAATAGACAGGCGAATCTGGCCCTAAACGCTGACACTCTGGACATCGTCTCTACTATTCAGGTAGATGTAGCCTACTTTGACCCACCGTATGGTGGTTCTGACTATGATTACCTTCGCGACTACTTCTTCGTTGAGCTGTACTCGCGGCACTACGGTCAAATGTACGAGTTTAGTGGGGAGGTCAAGCGGTACGAAGAATCGCGCCATAGTGGGTTCAGACTGATCAGCGAGGTACACTCTTCATTTCAGACACTCTTCGAACGGGCGGCGCATATTCCCTGCTGGGTTGTAAGCTACAACAACCGGAGTCGCCCCTCGAAGAGAGAGCTGACCGATCTCATACGCATATTCAAGCCAGATATCACCGTAGTAGAGCAAGATTATGCTTACAAGTCAGGCAACAATGACCGACTCAGAGAGTACCTATTTGTCTGTCGCAGCTAAAGCGTTTGCCCGCGCCCGCATCCCTACCATCAGCGCCCCCGCCGACTTGAGCGCGGGCCTGGTCGTCACCGCCCACACCGTCGCCAAAGTGCTGGCCGGGTGGGCTAGCGAGCCGGCCGAGGCGCTGCTGGATTGCGGCTGAAAATTTCCCCATGACAAGTGGCAAGGCACATGGCTGCCAGCCAATTGGCAAATCTATTATGCGAGGAGGAAAAGAGATGAAAGTGTTGAATTTGGAACTCCCGCCCCAGGTGTACCGCCGGCTCCGCGAGGAGGCGGCCCGCCTGGACAAGCCGCCTCAGGTCGTGGCCCAGGAGTGGCTCGTCGAGCGGTTGACTTCACCGACCACGGAGCCCAGCAGCGACCGAGAGAGAGCACGCCAGGCGCTCCGTGCCGCCGGGCTGTTGACTGAATTGGGTCCGAACCTGCGCCGGCTTGCAGACCCAACAGTGCGCCTGGAGGACGTCAGTGCTGCTCTGAACCGAGCCGGGGGTAAGACGCTTAGCGAAGTCATTCTGGAGCAGCGAGGACCGAAGGGATGAGCCATTTCTATCTGGACGCCAGTGCCATGGTCAAACGCTACAGCCCGGAAACCGGCAGCGCCTGGGTCAAAGCGCTCACCGACCCTCCGGCTGGGCACACCATCATTCTGAGCGAAATCACCCTGGCGGAGGTCGCAGCCGCCCTCGCCGCCAAGCACCGCGCGCCAGGAGGTATTACCCAGAAGGAGCGCGACGATGCGTTCGCCCTATTTCTGAGCCACTGTGACGCTGAATACGAACTGATAGCCATCAGTCGCTTCATCATTGACCAGGCTGTGAGCCTGACCCAAAATCACAAGCTGCGTGGCTACGACGCCGTGCAGCTTGCTACGGCCCTGGTCGCCAACGAGGCCCTCACCGCAGCCGGCCTCTCTGGGCTCACCTTCGTAGCAGCCGATCACGATCTGCTGACAGCGGCCCACGCCGAAGACCTGGATGCTGAGAATCCAAATCGCTATCCGTGAACCTTGTTAATCGTGCTGCGTCTGCGCCGCTCGCGCCATCAGATTATCAACACAACCCCGTAGAGTCATCACCGCCCGCACCGTCGTCGAGGCTTCGCCGTGAGCGCTCAGCCGAACGGTGCTGGCTGGGTGGGTTGGCGTGCCGGCCGA
>SOHZ01000662.1 GCA_004377365.1 Anaerolineales bacterium
AGTGGCCTGCCTCAGCTTTTCAGGAGCTTGTCCCAAACATGTGACGGTCGCCAAAAGGGGGTTGCTTTTTGCGTCGGGATAAGGTATAATAGGTACAACGTAACTGCTCAGGGTATGTCTGAAAAGTGATCGGCTCACTCTCGGGATAGCTCTGGACGATGTCATTGCGAGCGCAGCGAAGCAATCTCAGATGAGCGACAATGAGATTGCTTCGTCACTTCGTTCCTCGCAATGACAGGGTGAGTAGTTACGGTACAACCACGTTAATTTCCGAAAGGAGGCAGAGAGATGACTCTACCATTGGAATGGGACCCACGCCTGGATGCTATGGGTGTCCAGTTGGTTCGCACCCAACCTGCCGCGGACGAGACGTGCTACCGTCTCGTCAAGGCCAAATGGTTCGACGAAGCCGAATCTGGAGGACGGCACCACATCTATGTGGATGTCCTGGACGAGGGAGGCAAGCGCATCATCGGACAGCGGGTGATGGTGGCCTACGACGGCCAGACCGTCGTCTTGGTCACTGAGGACAAACCGTATCCAGAGCTATCCTGCAACATGGCGATGTACGCCGTTCTCGGTACGTACCGCTGCCAGGTAGAAGGTGTTTCGGACGTCGTCACAGAACTGGGCATGGGTTCGGCAGAGCTGCCCGGATATAAGCTACATACCTGTTTCGAGCTGACCTTCCAGCGAGAAAAAGCCGGGCCACCGCCGCCACCAGATGGAAAATTCGACTTTCACTACGTCCTTCTCGGTCAGACGGTCGAGAGCATCGTGCCCTGGGCCTGGATGGAAGCCCTGCGGTCTTACCTGGAACGCTTCAGGGTCACGCTGGGCTTTTCCCACGATCACTCCATGATGGCTGACAATACCAAATCCCGTCACGTCACCATCATTGGCAGCCCTGACGCATCGGTGGCCGTATCGGAGGAAGCGGAAAGGATCATACGGGCCAGTGGGGCCGAAGTGGATAGGGTGCCGGGCACCACAGCCGCGCAGATCAAAGCAGAGATGGACAGGCGAGCCGCCACCGGGAAACGGTTTGGGTAGCGAGCGAACGTGGATCACCGCCGCCTCTGCACCAGTTCGGCCTCGACGTCGGCCAGGGTCAGCCCCCGCGCCGCCAGCAGCACCAGCAGGTGGTAAAAGAGGTCGGCCACCTCGAAGATGAGTTGCTCATCTCCCTGCCCCTTGGCAGCCAGGATGACCTCCATCGCCTCCTCGCCGACCTTCTTGAGGACCTCGTCCTCGCCCGCATCCAGCAGCCGGGCGGTGTAGGAGCCGGGCCGGGGGTTCGCCTGGCGATCGAGAATGGTGGCGAATAGGGTTTCGAGAACGTCGCTCATCATGCCAACCTCCGATAGAAGCAACTCTGCGCGCCGGTGTGACAGGCGGGACCGGCAGGGTCCACCTTGAGCAGCAACGTGTCGGCGTCGCAATCCACCCAGACTTCGCGTACGACCATCACGTTGCCGGAGGTAGCCCCCTTGTGCCACAACTCCTGGCGGCGGCGGCTCCAAAAGTGAGCCTGGCCGGTCTCCTGGGTGCGCTGCAGCGCCTTCTCGTTCATCCAAGCGACCATCAACACCTGGCCGGTGGCGGCGTCTTGTAACACCGCCGGAACCAGTCCCCGTTCGTCAAACTGGATGCTGAGCTGGTCATTCTTCATTTGTCGCCTCGGTTAATCTCACCGGAATGTCCTGGGCTGCCAGGTACGCCTTCACCTGGCCGATGCTCAGCACCCGGTCGTGGAAAAGGGAGGCGGCCAGGGCTGCGTCGGCCTGGCCCTCGGTCAGCACCTGGGCAAAGTGTTCTAAAGAGCCGGCCCCGCCACTGGCGATAACCGGCACCGGCACCGCCTCGGCGATAGTGCGCGTCAGCGCCAGGTCGTAGCCGTTCAGAGTCCCGTCGCCGTCCATGCTGGTCAACAGCACCTCCCCGGCCCCCAGTTCAACCGCCCGCATCGTCCACTCCACGGCATCCAGCCCCGCCGGCGTGCGCCCGCCGTTGACGTAGACTTCCCAGCGGTGTCCCGAGCCTGTCGAAGGGCGGGGCGGGACTTTGGCGAGCTCAGTTGGGCCGTCGGCAGCGACCCGCTTGGCGTCCACGGCGACGACGATGCATTGGCTGCCAAAGCGTTCCGCAGCGGCGGTGAGGAGTTCCGGGTTGCGGACGGCCGCCGTGTTGATACTGACCTTGTCGGCGCCGGCCAGCAGCAGCGCCCGCACGTCCTTGACGGTGCGCACCCCTCCGCCGACAGTGAAGGGCATAAAGACCTCGACGGCCACCTGGCGCACCATCTCCACCGTCGTGGCCTTGCCCTCTGGCGTGGCCGAGATGTCGAGGAAGACCAGTTCATCGGCCCCCTCGGCGTTATAGAGACGGGCGTTCTCCACCGGGTCGCCTGCGTCGCGCAGGTTCACAAAGTGGACACCTTTGACGACCTGCCCGTCTTTGACGTCCAGGCAGGGGATGATTCTTTTAGCTAACATGTTTTTCCTCCGGCTTCAAATCTTCAATTAATCGTTTGGTATAACGATCTATCGGAAGTCTTGACGCTTCCTTTAAGGAAACCCAAACGTATTCTTGACTTTCAGCGTTTAACACCACTTTATTCGAATCAGTTCTACAAACGAAATCAATGAAGATGAAATGCCTCTCTTCATGAAATGCCGCATCGAAAATAAATTCCTGCAGTGAAGCGAATTCAATATCATAGATGTCCAGTCCTGTTTCTTCTTTTATCTCTCTCCGCAAGGCATCTTCCATTGTCTCGCCCAATTCGATATGCCCTCCCGGAATGACATACTTGTTTCTCCATTTATCGGATTTCAACAACAGGACCTTGTCTTGATTGAATATCAATGCACCAACTGTTGGTTCTGGATACTGTTGTTCTCTCATAATTTCCCTCTTCCTTTCCGCTCATCCTACGCCCTTTGCTATCTCCACACGCAGTGCATCCTCCAAAACCACTTGGCCCTCGTAGAGAGCACGCCCGATGATGACGCCGCTCAATCCAGCCTGATAGGCCCGCCGCACGTCCTCCAGGCTGGCCACGCCGCCGGAGGCGATGACGTGCAAACCGGTCGCCTGCGCCAATTGCACCGTCGCTTCCACGTTGAGGCCGCTGCCCATCCCATCGCGGGAAACGTCGGTGAAGATGAGCCAGCGCACCCCCTGGGCAGCCGACCGTCGGGCCAGTTTCATCGCCGACATCGAGGTGGCCAGACTCCAGCCGTGGGTGCGCACCCTTCTGCCTTTGCGGGTGTCAATCGCCACGGCAACCCGCTCCGGCCCAAAGGCCTCCAGCCCGAACTCGATCAGGTCCGGGTCCTCCACCGCTGCCGTGCCGACCACCACCCGGCTCACTCCCAGGTCTAGCGTCCGGCGGAGTGTCGTGAAGTCGCGTATCCCCCCACCGAACTGGACCCGCAGCCCGATAGTCAGGATGCGCTCCAACGCGGCCTGGTTTTCCTGGCCGCGCTCGTCGAAGGCTCCGTCCAGGTTGACGACGTGGAGCCAGGTGGCACCGGCTTCCTGCCAGCGGCGAGCGACGCTCAACGGGTCGTCGGCATACTTTGTCTCCTGGTTGGGGTCGCCCTGCATCAGCCGCACGACCCGCCCCCGCCGCAGGTCTATAGCCGGGTAGACGGTCCATTCTCTCATCTTACACGCTCCACAAAGTTCCGCAGGATGCACAGTCCCACTTCCTGGCTCTTCTCCGGGTGAAACTGGATGCCGTAGACCCGCCCCCGGCCGACAACTGAGGGGAAAGACCCACCGTAGTCAGTGACGGCCAGGACGTGCTCCGGCCGCGCCTGACAGTAGTAGGCGTGGTTGAAGTAGGCCCACGCGCCGGGCGGCAGGCCATAGAACAGGGGATGGGCCCCGACGGGCTCGATCTGGTTCCAGCCAGTGTGCGGGATTTTGAGCGGAAACCCCTTCCCCGTCTTCTCCCCTGTGAAGGAAGGGGGGAAGGAGAAGCGGGTCACACGTCCCGGCAAAAGCCCCAACCCGGCGTGGCGCCCCCTCTCTTCGCCCTCTTCGAACAACACCTGCAGGCCGACACAGATGCCTAAAAGCGGCCTGGCCAGTTCGACTACCCGATACAGTGCATCCACCAGCCCGGCGCGGCGCAGGCCGGCCATACAATCAGCAAAGGCCCCCACGCCCGGCAGCACGACCTTTTCGGCGGTCAGGATAGCCTCGGCGGCGCGGGTCAGCCGTACCTCGGCTCCAACGGTCTCTAACGCCTTTTGCACCGAGCGCACGTTTCCGGATCCATAGTCAACCAGCGCGATCATAGTTCCCCCTTGGTCGAGGGAATCGCCCCGCCCCGGCGAGGGTCGAGGCGGGTGGCGGCGTCCAGGGCGCGGCCCAGGGCCTTGAACAGGGCCTCGGCTTGATGGTGGTCATCCCGCCCATAGAGGAGACGGGCGTGGACGTTGGCGCGGGCGGTGACGGCCAAGGATTCGACAAAGTGAGGGATCAGCGTCACCGGCAGCCCGCCGACGGTCGGCCCGGCCCAGGCCATCTCGGCTACGGCGTAGGGACGGCCAGAGAGGTCCACAGCGACAAAGGCCAAGGCCTCGTCCATTGGCACGTAGGCCGAGCCGATGCGGACGATGCCCGCCCGGTTGCCCAGGGCCTGGTCAAAGGCCTCGCCTACGGTCAGGGCCACATCTTCCACGGTGTGATGGGGGTCTACGGCCAGGTCGCCGCTGGCTTTCACGGTCAGGTCGAACAGGCCGTGGACGGCCAGGTGGGCCAGCATGTGATCCAGGAAGCCGAGGCCGGTTTCCACCTCATACTGGCCTGTGCCGTCCAGGTCGAGGGTGACCTGTATGGTCGTCTCTCCAGTCTGGCGATGGATGGTCGCAGTCCGCATGGTCACAGCCTCCTCAAAGCGGCGATGAGCGCGTCGGTGTGGCCTGGCTGGCCGACGCTGATGCGGATGTGGTCACTCAGCCCGGGCTTGTCGAAATAGCGCACCAGGATGCCTTCCTGTTCCAAGGCTAGTTTCAGTTGGTGGGCGTCGCGTCCCGCCACCCGGCAGAGCACAAAGTTGGCCACCGAGGGGTAGCGGCGCAGGTATGGGATTTCGGCCAGAAGCCGCATCAGCCGCTCCCGTTCCACGGCCATGCGGGCGATGTGTCCCTCCAGGTAGGCGGGATCCTGCAGCGCGGCGATGGCGGCAGCGGAGGCGGCGACTGAGACGTTGTAGGGCTGCTTGATCTTCCACAGGTGGGGCATCAGCGCGGAGGGGAAGGCTCCGTAGCCGACCCGCAGCCCGGCCAGCCCGGCCCACTTGCTAAAAGTACGCAAGACGATGAGATTGTCGCAGTGGGGGAGCCACCGGAGACGGCTGCGTTCTATCCCAGCAAATTCGACGTAGGCCTCGTCGAGGACGACGACGATTGGGAGAGCCAGCAGCCGTTCCAGGTGGGCGTCGGGCAGCCAACCGCCGTCCGGGTTGTTCGGGGAAGCGACAAAGATCAGCTTGGGGCTTTGCTGTGAGACTGCTTCTTCGATGGCATCTAAATCCAACGAAAAATCGGCGTGGCGCGGCACCGAGATGGTTTCAGCGCCAGAGATCGCCGCGTCGAAAGGGTACATCCCGAAGGTGGGCGGGCAGTTGACGATGGCGTCCCCCGGCTGTAGGAAGAGGCGCATGGTCAGGTCAATCAGTTCGTCGGCTCCGGCCCCCGCCAGCAGGATGTCGGTTGGGAGACCTGTAAAGTCGGCCAGGGCAGTCCGCAGGGCGCGGCTCTCCGGATCGGGGTAGATGTGGACGTAGGGCAAGTCGGCCAGGGCAGCGCGCACCCGTGGTGGGGGGCCGTAGGGATTCTCGTTGGCGTCCAGTTTGATGATGTCGTCGGGGGCACGGCCCAGGTGAGCAGCAAGGACGTCGAAGGGGTAGATGGGGGTATAGGGTTCCATCGTGGCCACGTCGGGACGGATCAGGTCTGATGCGTTCACAAGTGTGTGCCTCCTCTTTGTTCCGCTGCGGCAGCGTGGGCGGTGAGCGATTCGGCGCGGGCGATGCGGGTCGCTGCCGGGCTGATCCGAGCCGCTGTCTCTGTGTCCAAGGCGATAATGCTGGTGATTCTGACAAAGTCGAGCACGTTCACCGGCGAGTTAAAGCGGGCCGTGCCGCCGGTGGGCATCACGTGACTCGGTCCAGCCACGTAATCCCCCAGCACCTCGAACGAATGCTCGCCCAGGAAGAGCCCGCCCGCGTTGCGGATGCGTTCGGCCCACACCGCTGGCTCCCGGACGGAGAGGCAGAGGTGCTCCGGGGCGAACTCGTCGGCCAGGCGGACGGCGGTCTCCAGGTCGGGGGTGAGGACGACGCCGCCCTGACCGGCCAGTGACGTTGCAATGACGTCTGCTCGGCTGAGAATCACCCCTCCCCCTGCCCCTCCCCTACGAGGGGAGGGGGGATTTAGTTGTCGGGCGACCTCGGCCTGTACCGCCTCGGCCAGCGAGCGGGAGGGGGTGAGTAGAATGGCGGTGGCCAGCACGTCGTGCTCCGCCTGGGCCAGCAGGTCGGCGGCTACCCAGGCCGGGTTGGCTGAATCGTCGGCGACGACGACCGTCTCCGTGGGCCCGTATAGTCCGTCCAACCCCACTTGACCATAGACCTGGCGCTTGGCCAGCGTGGTGAACAGCCCCCCGGCCCCCACGATCTTGTCCACCCGAGGCACTGTAGCGGTGCCGTAGGCCAGGGCAGCGATGGCCTGCGCGCCGCCCAGCCGGAAGAGCCGATCCACCCCGGCGACGTGGGCCGCGGCCAGGGTGACGTCGGGCACCCGCCCGTCCCTTCGACTTTCCCTTCGACTGTGCTCAGGGCGTGGCTCAGGGCATGGCTCAGGGCATGGCTCAGGACCAGCCTCGCGCCTCGGCGGGGTGCAGACAAAGACCTCGTCCACCCCAGCCACGCGGGCCGGGATCACGGCCATCAGCAGCGACGAGGGCAGCGGGGCGGTGCCGCCGGGCACGTAGACGCCCACCCGCTGCAAGGGCGTCACCCGTTGGCCCAGCGTCCCGCCCAGGTCCGTCGTCGTCCAGGAGGGAACGGGCTGGCGGGCGTGGAAGGCGCGGATGCGGCCGGCGGCCAGGTCCAGGGCGGCGGCCAGATCGGAGGGGAGAGAGTCGTAGGCGGCGGCCAGTGCCTCGGCTGGCACCTCGCAATCACCGTCCGCCAGGCCGTCAAGGCGGGCCGTCCAGTCGCGCAGCGCCTCGTCGCCACGCTGGCGCACGTCGGCCAGGATGCGGGCCACGGCCTCCTGGGGCGCTAACTTTTGGCCAAAGACGCGCTGGATGCCCGCCCGCACCGATTCCGGCACCTCGTCGAGAGCCATCATATCCCGGCGACGGAGCACCGTCTGGCGGGCCTGCTGCCAGTCGTCGTAGATCCTCAACATCTTACGCTCCTTCCTCGAGAGCCTCCATCATCGCCCGGTAGCGAGCCGGCTCTTCCTCAAAGATGTACGTGACCGGCGTGACGACGACGCCGCTGCCGCCGATGGCCCGCAGTTCGGCCACAGCCGGGAAGAGTTTCTCCCGGCGCACCACGATGTGGACGGCGTACCAGTTGGGGTTCCCGTCGCGGACCACCACCGGCGAGATGGTCGGCCCCTGCAGCCCACCGAGGGTCTTCTGGACAAACATCCGCTGCGCGATGGCCTGGGGCGATTCACCTCGCATGTTGGCAAACACGGCCACGTGATCCACAGCGCGCAGGTGGGCCTCGATGAACTCGAGCAACTTGCGAGCCACGTCCAGCACCTCCGGGCGCGATTGGAGGGCGGCCCGGTTGGCGATCAAGGCGGCCTGGGAGCGGAGGATGGTGCCGTCGTCCAGGAGGCGCAGCCGGTTGTCGCGCAGTGTCTGCCCGGAGGAGACCAGGTCGGCGATGAGATCGGCGTAGCCGATGGCCGGGGCGACCTCCAGAGTCCCCTCGACTTTGATGAGGGCATAGGAAGTGACAGCATGGCGGTCCAGAAAGCCGCTGGTCAGGCGGGGGAATTTGGTCGCCACCCGGAGCGGGCGGGCCAGAGCGCGGGCGTGGGCGGCCAGATCGGCCATGGTGTGCACCGTGTCCCACTCTTCTGGCACGGCCAGGCACAGGCGGCAGTGGCCAAAGTTGAGCGCGTCGTGCAGCGCCAGCACCGCGCCGCCGTTTTCTGATCTCGGCCCCTGGCGCTCGGCCACCACGTCCATCCCGGTGAGGCCAAAGTCCACGCTGCCATCGCGCACGCTGACCACGATGTCGCCGGGCCGCTGAAAGAGGACGGTCAGCCCGGGCAGGGCCGGGATGTGGGCGGCGTATTGACGGGGGTTGGGCTTTTCTACCTCCAGACCACAGGCGGCCAGAAAATCCAGCGCCGCCTGGGCCAGGCGGCCCTTGCTGGG
>SOHZ01000530.1 GCA_004377365.1 Anaerolineales bacterium
TCATGGGTAGCATAGATCATGGTCTGGCCAGTCTCGCGTTGCAGCCTCTTCAGCTCCCCTGTCATCTCCTGCCGCAGCCAGGCGTCGAGGTCAGTCAGGGGTTGATCCAGAAGCAGCACCCTGGGCCTTCTCACCAGAGCCCGCCCTATGGCCACCCGCCGCCGTTCTCCTCCGCTAAAGGCCTCGGGCCGGCGCTCAAGCAGGTGGGTGATATGCAGGACCTCTGCCACCTCCTGCACCTTGCGATGGATCTCTGTCTTTGGCAATTTGCGCAGGCGGAGGGGATGGGCCAGGTTGCCATAAGCCGTCATGTGGGGATAGAGGGCCGACTCCTCAAAGATCATGGCTACATCGCGCTCCATGGGGGGAACATCGTTTACACGCTCTCCTCCCAGGTAGACCTCCCCCTGGTCGGGCCTCTCCAGGCCGGAGATGATGCGCAGGATCGTCGTCTTCCCGGCCCCCGGCGGGCCAAGGAGACAGAAGAACTCTCCGTCCTCCACCGTGAAGCTGATGCCCTTCACTGCTTCCACGTCGCGAAAAGATTTCTCAAGTTGCTCAACTTTAACTGAAGCCACTAGACAATCGCCCTTTCTGTTTCCTGATCAAAAAGGTGCATTTTCCTGGGGTCAAAGACCACCTCCAGCTCTTCCCCCTTGGCGAGCGATGACACGCCAGGGACGAGCATCTTGATGACCCTATCTTCCATTTTGAGATCCACGATCTTTTTGCGGGCCAGTGGCTGTACCAGGTCCACCGTAACAGGCACGGCCTGCCCCGTAAGCCCTTTTCTCCTGGCTTCTGCAATTGGCAGGATATGCTCGGGCCGGATACCCAGCACGATCCTGTCCCCTCCGACCTTTTCTTCGATGATGTATTTCTTCTCGCTTACATCCCAACGCCGGCCTTCCCGTTCCAGAAAGGCCCGGTCGCCTTCCACCCGGTATTGGGTCTCCAGAAAATTCATGGGAGGGCGACCGATGAAGCCAGCCACGAACAGGGTCTCTGGATGGTGATAGATCCGTCGGGGGCTGGCCAGTTGCTCCCCCCGCCCCAGGTTCATGACCAGAATGCGGTCGCCCAGGGTCATGGCTTCTTCCTGGTCATGGGTGACATAGATCATGGTACGGCCCAGTTGTTGCTGAAGCCGTTTGAGTTCCGCTCTCATGGTTTCCCGCAGCCCTGGCCTGATGTTGTTCAAGGGCTCGTCGAGAAGGAGTACGTGGGGCTCGGTCAGCAGGGTTCGGCCCAGGGCCACCCTTTGCATGGCACTCAGGCTCAGACGGGAGGCCCGGGTTTTCAAAAGAGGTTCCAGCTCGAATCTTTCAGCGGTTTCTCGAACCTTCCGGTCAATCTCTTCTCTAGGAACCTCCCGCACCTTGAGGCCGAAAGCCAGGTTGTCATAGACAGTGGCGTGCCAGAAGAGGGCATAGTTCTGGAATACAAAGCCGACCTTACGTTGCTGGGGAGGGAGATCGTTTATCCTCTCGCCGCGCAGGAATATGTCGCCTGCCGTTGGGGTCTCCAGACCGGCAATCATCCGCAAGGTGGTCGTCTTGCCACAGCCTGAGGGGCCAAGGAAACACATAAACTCGCCTTCTTTGATTTCCAGGTCAAGCTCCTCCACAGCCACGAGCACGTCAAACTCTTTTCGCAGTCCTCGTAGAAGGATCAGATGTTCTTCGGACATGAAACCCTACTCCCTAACCATTCCGAAAGTGAATCCGGTAACCAGATGTTGCTGGATCAGGTAGCCTGCGATCACTACAGGGATCGAGGCGACGATTCCCAGGGCAGCTTTAGGCCCGTAGAACTCGCCAACAGCGGTGGCGTAACGGCTGATCTGGACGGGTATGGTAATGGCCTCCCGCGAGGTGAATTCCAGGGCAAAGAGGAACTCTGTCCAATTCAGTATAAAGACGAACAGGGTGGTGGCGAACAGGCCCCCTTTCACCAGGGGCAGAGTGATGGTAAAGAGGACACGCCAGGGTGAGGCCCCGTCCAGGATGGCCGCCTCCTCAACGTGGCGAGGGACGGCATCAATAAAGCCCTTCATCATCCACAGGGAAAAGGCTACAGTGAAACCAGTATACAAGAGGATCAAACCAAGATGAGTATCGTACAGCTTTATCTTCAGGTAATTTCTCAGGATCCAACTGTAATAGAAAAGAAGGGGCACGGCGAAAGCGGCCGGGGGAAACATTCTGGTAGTCAGAGTGAAGAAGGGCATAAAGTTGCCTCCCACCCGGTAACGGGAGACGGCGTAAGCAGCACAGAAGCCGATCAGGACTGAGGCCACCGTAGCGACAGGGGCGATGATCAGGCTGTTCACTAAAGCCTGGTTGACTGGTTCGGCAGAACTGACCATCTCCTGCACCGTGCCTACCGGGTTGCCGATCCGGAACAGAACCTTATAGTTGTCGAGGATAGGTCTCCGGGGCAAAAGGGTCGGGGGATCGGCTTTCCATTCCTCAACGGGCTTGAAGGAGATGGAAAGAATCCAGATCACCGGCGATAGGACGATGATGGCCACCACCAGGGCCAGCAAGAAGCGCAAGGCCGGGCCTAACTTTCTCGTTTCCACGGTCCTGGCTGTCGTAATCCCTTTGCTCGTTTCAGTCTGCATGAGATCGCTCCTATTAAGACCTGACAGGTTTCCATAGGTGTTGTTTTGAGCCAGATTCGACCTGATGAGGGGCGCATTTACTCAGAAAAGTGGCCTGTGAAACCTGTCAGGTCTGGGACATTTTTACTCTTGATACTCGAGAGGGCGGATGGCCATACGGGTTATGATGGTTACCAGAAGCAGAATTAAAACGGCCATGGCCGCCGCATAAGAGAGCCGTTGATACTCGAAGCTCAGACGGTAAATGTAGAGAGAGATGCTCTCTGTCTTGGTGCCTGGTCCACCATCGGTCATGATAAAGATGAGGTCGAATATCTTGAAAGCTTCCAGGGCGCGGATCACAAGAGCGATGATGATGATAGGTTTGAGCATGGGGAGGGTGACGTGACGGAATATCTGCCAGCGATTGGCCCCCAGAGTCATGGCCGCCTCCAAAGGCTCGCGTGGCAAGGCCCCCAGACCCGAGTAGAGGATAAGAAACATAAAGGGCAGCCATTGCCAGACATCCGCCAGCACGATGGTGGAAAAGGCCGGGAGAGGCTCTAAAAACCAGGAGACGGCAGCATTGGGTCCCAGTACCTGGGTGAGGAGGTAATTTACTGGCCCTTGGGGCAGGAAGAGGAGGTAAAAGGTGAAACCGACCACC
Organism: Anaerolineales bacterium; assembly: GCA_004377365.1. Taxonomy (GTDB): domain Bacteria; phylum Chloroflexota; class Anaerolineae; order E26-bin7; family E26-bin7; genus E26-bin7. Next base: position 3,273 of record SOHZ01000530.1, read on the forward strand.
ACCCAGGGCAGCATCATAGGGTATAAGATGACCGAGGTGAGCACCCTCTTGGCAAAGAATTCCCCTTGGAAGAGAAGAGCCAGGCCCAATCCTGTGATGAACGCCAGGCTGACCGTAATAGCCACGACGGCCACTGTACGGCCAAGGGCAGCCCAAAACACGCGATCTGACAGCACATCTCCATAGTTCTTCAGCCAAACTATGGGCGCTTCGGTCCAGTCCCCAAGGATGGGCTGCCAGGCGATGATGCTCAGGTAGAGCACGATGATGGTGGGCACAATAAGCAAGAACCAGAGAAGGAGCTGAAGGGGAGCCACCAAAGCAATTTGGAAATTGGTCTCCTTGTTGATGATCCTTCCCAGGCGAGAGACCCGAACTTGTGCGCTTGCCTCTGAAGGTTTGTGAGCTAAATCTGTCATATTTCCTCCTTCGGCCCTCTCCCTCCCCCTCGCCCCCTCCCTCTCCCAACCTTGGGAGAGGGAGGGGGTTGGGGGGTGGGTGAGGGCGTATGTGCTTACACCTTGCCCAGCTTCTTCCAGAGGTCCTGAATGGGCTGAGGGTAGCCAGCCCGCTCTTCCCGCCAGGCCCAGGCCTGAGCCGCCCGCCCCAGACGGTCGGTGATCTCTTGCCATTCCTCGGCGGCCGCCTTCAGGGCCGCTTCGGGGTCCTCGTCTCCGGCGTTGGCCGCCTGGATATGGAGGTTCAGCTTGTCCAGGTACTCGGCCGCGCCGCGCAGGGCAATGTCCGGGAAGCAATTCCCGGTGTTTGCCAGCAGGACGGGCATGAACTCCTCGCCGTAGGCCTCTTTCATAATGGGCTCATCGAACCAGGGCTGGCGGAAGATGTCCAGAGTAGCCACCCGGGCGATGGCCTCCAGGCCCACGGTGGGGCCGGTGAACCACTGGGTCCAACAGTAGGCCGCTTCGGGGGCCTTGCCGTAACGGGAGACACTGAACGACCAGCCGACGGTGTGGGGGGCAGCCCGCACTAACGTGCCGTTGTGCATCGTACCGGGCACCTCCAGGTAGCCCACCTTGCCCGCGATCTTGGAGGTCTCGGGGTCCTGAGCCCATTTGCCCAGAGAGGCCCAGGCCATGGTGCAGAAGACGGTCCCCTCCGGGAAGCGGGTGTAGGCACCAGACCAGTCGCCAGTGATGGCATCCTCCCACATGTGCTTCTGGGTCAGGCGCACCATCTCCTCCAGAGCCGTCACGCCCTCCTCGGAGGCGAGGCCAGGATCCATGTTGTCATCGAAATAGAGGCCCCCTTTGGAGAGGAAGCGCGCTGCCCAGGTGCTGTAGGCAAAGTAGCGCTCCGCGTAGAGGTGAGCGCCTCGCATCCCCTCGTCGGGGCGGTCGAAGAACTCCACGACCTGGTCGAATTCCTCCCAGGTGTTGGCTTCCAGCTTGCGACCATATTTGTCTTCGAAGGCCTTCTGCTCGTCGGGATCCTCCATCAAATCCTTACGGTAAAAGACGGAGGAGGCATCGTCGTCGGCGCCAACGGCGTAGCGCCGGCCCTTGTACAGGGTGGTGAATTTGTCCAGAGGCGGCACGTAGGCGTTCGGGCCGTGATCTACCTCCGGGTCATACTCCTCGTACCATTCTGTGAGGTCCAGAATGAGGCCGGCCTCGGCCATATCACCGATCCAGTTGCAGAAGGTGAGGAAGATATCATAGTCGCCTGTCCTGACCACGGCCTCGTTCATGGCTTTGACGTAGATATCCGATTCCAGGCCGATCTCGACACTCTGGAAATTGAGGCCGGTGAGCTGGTTCCATTCGTCCAGGGCGGGGACGATGTTGTTCCGCTGGCCGGAGTGGTGCATGATGGTGAAGGTATCACCCTCCTTGATCTTGCCAGCCGCCTTCAGGGCCTCGATCCCGCTGAGGGCTCGCTCCTCCGGAGTAGCGCCCCGCACCACCGGCGTAGGGGTGACCAGGACCTCCTTAGCGACCTCGACCTCTTTCTCGACCACCACGGTCTCCTTGACTACCTTCTCCACGACCTCCGGGGTCGGCGTGGGGCCGCAGGCGGCCAGGAGGCTACCTCCCAGTAACGCTCCGCCAGCTATCCCCCCCTGCCGCAGGAAATCGCGCCTGGTAAGACGTTTTCTTCTCAACAGTTCGTTGGGCTTAACCATCTTTATCCTCCTTTTTTCTCCAGGGGAATTATCCATTCCCACGCGCTGAGGCATCTGTCGCCAGGCCCTGTCCGGGCTCTGGCGGCGATTCTCTCTGTCCTAGTAATCCGCCGAAAGTTCTCCTTATCAACCACCTCCTTCCCACGTAACCGAGCTCTCGCGGAAAAGGGTAGCAGCCCAACCGAGTTGGGCGTCGTTCGGTCCAAGACGGCCAATGTGATTGGCCTGCTACCCGTCAGAAAGTCACCCGCTCGACTTTCCGAGAGATCTCGTAACCAAATGCCTTACTGTTAGACGACAGGTTATGCTCTGACCGCCCTCCTCCATTCGTCAACAGCACCGTCTATTCACAGCCGGCCGAACTCACTCAGGAGCTCTTCCACGGTCTTGCCTTCTTTAATCCGCTTTCTGGTCTCTTCTTCGTTGGCTGCCTGTTCGCGCGCCCTTTCCAGCACTTCCCCTGCTTCCTCCTGAGGTACTACCACCACTCCTATCTCATCGGCCAAAACGATGTCGCCAGGATTGACCAGCACACCGCCGCAAGTGATAGGCACGTTGACCTCAATGGGTTCCATGCGCCCTGAGTAGGGAGAGTGAGTCGAGCGAGGGACGATGGCCCTGGTACAAATAGGGAAGCCCAAAGCTTTGATCTCGTCGGTGTCGCGGATGGCTCCATCAACGACAGCGCCCACTACCCCTTTCTGCTGGCAGAGGCCGGCCATCAGGCCGCCCCAGATGGAGGTTTCGGTGTCGCCACAGGCATCTACGACGATGACATCGCCTTCGCCAGCCACCTTGAGGGCGTCGAGGCAATCCACCAGGTCGCCTGGATAAAGCTTGACCGTCAGAGCCACTCCCGCGAAACGAACGTCGGTGATGGGTTTGATGGCGCTGTGCATCACCCCTGCTCGCTCCTGGGAATCGGCTACTACACAAGAGGGACTGAAGATCTTGAGCAGGTCCTTAAATCCCTGTAGTATCTCAGGGTTGGGCTGCTTGTCTCGCTGGTTGATAACTTTTCTCATAGCGTCTCCTCGTCAATGACTTAGCCTATCCGAAAACTCTAGCTGCTCTCGCTGGACCACAGTCCAGCGGCGGACTGTGATCCGCCTTGAGCAGGTTTTCGGATAGGTACTTGTTCTTTCACTGAGGGAAATCGTCATAGTCATTCTGGCCTTGCTCCCGGTATCCCAACCGAGCGGAGATGGCGCGAGCGGTCTGCAGGATCTTGTTGATGAGAGCCTGATTCGTCGTCATCGGATTCATGCGATGCGCGGTGCCTGACACGCTGATAGCTGCCACCACTTTACCGCTAAAGTCACGCACCGGAGCCGCAATGCAGCGTATTTCCGGTTCACGCTCGCCCAGGTCAAAGGCGTAGCCCTGGCGGCGTATCTCTTGCATGTGCTCCAAGAGCTCATCGAGGTGGGTGATGGTCCTGTCGCTGAAACTTTCGAGCCCTTTTTCGTTGTAATGAGCTCGCACCAACTCGACCGGGGTGTAAGCTAGAAATACCTTGCCCAGCCCTGTGCAGTGGGCAGGGGCTCGACCACCAAGGCGGGATGACATCAGTCCTACAGCATGGAGGCCCTCCAGCTTCTCCAGGTAGACCACTTCCATTTGGTCCATCACGGCCAGGTGGACCGTCTCTGTAGTTTCATCCCTCAGTTTCTCCAGCTCTGGCAATGCTTCTCGACGGATGTCACTGCTGGCCAAATAAGCTTGGGCCAGTTCCAGACAGGCCAGCCCCAGGCTATAGCTCCCCGATTCCTCGTTCCGTTGCACGAAATCATGAAATGACAGGGTCGCCAGCAGGCGGAAAGTGGTACTACTACTTACCCCGACTGCTTCACTCAATTGAGTCAGGGTACGCGGTGTACCATCGGATAGCGTGGAAAGAATTCGGATGGCCCGGTCTAAGACCCGGACGTTGTAGCGATTGGACTTTTGCTTTTGTTTCACCTTTCAAGCCACTACGTCATAGACCTTCAAGGAACTGCCGTTGTAGAGCGCCTTGATCTTGGGTTTCAGCGCCTGATGCTGGTCAGAGTTGCGCCAATTGGCCGCCGTTTCCAACGACTCAAAGCGGATAACCATCTGATACTGGGTGGGGTCTTCTTGTTCGCGCAGCAGTTCGACCCTGACAAAGCCTGGCATACTGGACATCGCCGGTTTGTACTCTTCGACGAAGAGGCGCTCGAAGGCCTGTTCCCTACCAGGCAGGACATTGAATGTCACATGTCGCTCGATCATCTCTAAAGCCTCCTCAGGCTCCCTGGCCTTTGGCCACTTCCTGGCAGAGGCGGCGAGCCCGCTCGGTAAGGGCAGCAAAGTCGCCGGCTTCGAGCAACTTCTGGCTGACCAGGGCACTGCCTACCCCCACTGCGTCGGCCCCGGCGCGGATAAAATCGGCGGTGGTGTCCAGGTTCACGCCTCCGACCGGCACCAGCTTGACCTGGGGGAGCGGGGCCTTGATCGCCTTGAAGTAAGCTGGTCCGCCGACGCTGGCCGGGAAGACCTTGACCATATCGGCCCCTGCTTCCCAGGCAGTGAGGATTTCGGTGGGAGTGTAGGCCCCCGGCACCACCGGTATTGAGTACCGATGACACAGCTCGATGGTCTTCAGGTTCAGGGTGGGGCTGACCACAAACTGTGCCCCGGCCAGGATGGCCGCCCGGGCACTCTCCGGGTCGAGTACGGAGCCAACTCCGAACAGTACGTCGGCCCCGTATCTCTCGGTAGCCTGCCTGATCACATCCAGCGCACCGGGGGTTGTCATCGTCACCTCAATAACTTGTACCCCACCAGCTTTGATGGCGTCGGCAGCAGCCAGCAGTTGGTCAGAACTTTTGGCGCGCATAATGGCTATCACGCCGGTCTTCTGGATCAATTCCATCATTTCTCGTTTGTCCATAGCCTTTCTCCTAACCTGCTTTTCGCACCCTCCGCTATCCTATCCGCCTCCAAAAGCGTTTTTGAGGGT
>SOHZ01000309.1 GCA_004377365.1 Anaerolineales bacterium
CTTTTCCTCACGGCCTATTATACCACAAGGGGCTCAAACTGTCAGCTTTGTGTTGCTTCAATGCCAAGTCGGTGGTATAATTCAAGTGTTGCTGGCAGAAAATTCTGGGGAGGACCTATGAGTACAATTTATGAGGCTATTCTTGAAGCCACACGGCGCGGGGACAGTGTGGCCCTGGCAACCATCGTCAAGGCCACGGGTTCGACGCCCCGGGAGGCGGGAACCAAGATGCTGATCTATCCCGATGGCTCCATGGTGGATACCATTGGAGGTGGAAACCTCGAGGCCAATGTGATAGCGGAGGCCCAGGCAGCCCTCGGTGAGGGAAAGCCGCGCCTGGTGCGTTATGAACTGCAGGACTCAGAAGCGGGTGATCCGGGCATCTGCGGCGGGGAGGCGGAAATCTTTATTGACGTGATCAACCCCCATCCGACAGTGCTCATCGTCGGGGCCGGACACGTGGGACAGTCCATCGCCGTCTTGAGCAGTTTCCTGGGGTTCCGCACCGTGGTCCTGGACGACCGGGCCGAGTTCGCCAATACAGAAAGGTTACCTCAGGCCGATGAGATCATCGTGGGCGATGTCGTGGAGGAGATGACCAGGTTCAACATAAACCGCCAGGCGCACATTGTCATTGTCACCCGAGGCCACGAGTACGATCGGGGCGCCTTGCGCCAGGTGGTGTCGTCGCCGGCAGCTTACATTGGCATGATCGGTAGCCGGCGCAAAGTCAAAATGGTCTTTGATGCACTGCAAAAGGATGGGGTCACCAAGGAGGCACTGGCAGCGGTCCATGCTCCCATCGGGCTGGACATCCATGCAGAGACACCTGAAGAGATCGCCCTCAGCATCATGGCCGAAATCGTCATGGTGCGCCGAGGCGGCCAGGGCGGCCTCATGCGCCTTGGAGGGAGATGAGAGACGGTGGCCTCTACCCTCAGTGCAACAGCTCGGCGTCACCTGCGGCGCAATTTCAGCCTGGGATTGGTCAACGGGGCTCTTTTCAATCTGTCCAACTCTTTGCTCGACCCCTCCCTGGTGCTGACCTGGTTGGCCAGCCAGTTGACCTCTTCCAATTTCCTCATCGGGTTGGTGGTGCCCATCAACCAAGGGGGGTGGTTTCTCCCTCAGCTGTTGGTCTCTGGCTATCTGCAAGGGCGCAAGCGCAAGTTGCCCTTGTACGTGGCCATGTCTGCGCCTCGGGCCATCTGCTGGGCCTTGATGGCTCTGGCTCTCTTTTTGATTGCTGATCGGACGGTTCTGCTGATCCTCTTCTACACTCTGCTGACCGTTTACAGTCTGGGGGGAGGTCTGGGCGGGCTCTCTTTCATGGACATTGTAGCTAAGGCCATACCGTCCACCCGGCGGGGGGCTTTCTTCGGCTGGCGGCGCTTTCTGGGGGGTGTCCTGGCCTTGGGGGGGAGCCTGGTGGTCCAATACGTCCTCGATGAGCGGCGAGGTCTGGCCTTCCCTCATAACTTTGGGGTCCTCTTTACCCTGTCTTTCCTGACCATCAGCGCGGCGATGATCAGTTTTGGCTTTTTTGTGGAACCTGTGGAGCCCGTGCTGAATCGGAGTGTGGCCTTGCTGGGTCAAGTGAAGCGCGCTCTGCATTTGCCGCGCCGCGATGCTAACTATGGCTGCTTTCTAGCGGTGCAATTCCTGGCCAGAGCCGCTGGGATGGCCACCCCTTTCTACATCGTCTACGCCAAGCGCGCCCTGGGCGTGTCAGCGAGCATGGTTGGCATCTACCTGACCTGGTTCACCCTGGCCGGGATCGCTTCCACCCTGGTCTGGGGACGGATTAGCGACCGGCGCGGAAACAGAGAGCTGATCCTGTTGACCAGCCTGGTGGGTCTGGCTACGCCCCTGGCAGCCTTGTTGATCCCCTTGCTGGTGAGTTGGCAGCCTTCGGTGGCTGCCCAGGCTCCTTATGCTTTCGCCGTCGTTTTTGCCTTGTCGAGCATTTTCCAGATGGGTTTGATGATAGGCTACCATAACTACCTGTTGGACATCGCTCCGGCTGAGGACCGTCCCCTATACATCGGCCTTGCCAATACTCTGACAGGGTTGACTCTGCTTGCCTCAGCCGTAGGCGGGCTGATCGTAGACCTGGCTGGCTTGACTGTGCTCTTCTGGGTGGCGGTGGCTTTTTACGCTGGAACTCTGCTTTTGGCTGGTAGATTGCAGGAACCGAGGGAAACTGTGAGGAGAAACCCGGTTTTTCCCGTCTAATACTGCAACCGTACTTCCGTTGAAATGTCATTCTGAGCGACCGGAGGGAGCGAAGAATCTCGTCCCTGGCTGGCAATTCGCCGCTGTAAAACGAGATTGCTTCGTCGCTTCGCTCCTCGCAATGACAAGTGCGGTTGTAGTACTAAGCAAGCAGATCTTTTTGGCTCTACGCGGATTTGTGGGGTAAAAGGCCAGACCTCCGAGGTTTCTGTGGGCTAGAACCAGTCGGCAAAACACTGTATGGCCGTTTTCACGGTAAAACGCTGGTGTGCAGCAAAACCTCGGAGGTCTTACCCCTCGAATCCACGTTGATCCATCTTTTTAGGGGCTGCCTGGGGTGCGGGCATGGTTTGAAAGTCGGGTGAAGGGGCGGATGGAGCCGTTTGATGGTTTC
>SOHZ01000076.1 GCA_004377365.1 Anaerolineales bacterium
TTATGAACATCCTCCTATATAATACCACAAAAATCTGTTAGCGGGCGTTTCAAAATGATTAAGACTCTGTTACAACATCTTAACACAACAAATTTTTTGTATAGAGCGCAACTTGCCTTTGTGCTTGATCATTCTGATCTCTGCAAACCGGCCCAATCCAGCCAGCGCATCATCAATCTTTTGGATTTGTCAGGGTGTCAAGACCTTTAGCGGCTTGTCCAGGGCCAGTGTGAAGGGTGCATCGCTCTTCGTGGCTTGCTTTCCCTGTCTCATTCTGCGGTTCCTTTCGCCAGAGATATACCAGCCCACCCCATAACTCGAAAGCTGATTCGCAAGCACAGCAAATCGGACCCCGGGATTTCTCACCTCCGCCAAAGCCGAATTCCAATTTGATCCGCTCATATCGGAATATAGGTGAAATGAGGCACCGCTCTCATCGGTATAGAGGTTTGTCGTTGGCTCTGTCTCCCGCTCAACTTGTGGTTGGATCGTTGTTTGCTGCGTGTTATCACAGACATTGAGACGAATCTGGCCGGTTGTGCGCCCCACCACTCCCAGAATGGGTGGGCGATCATTCTCCATCGTGCCCAGACCACGACGCTTGTTGGCGCGACGACGGGGAGGATCATTGGGGTCAAGGTGATCGTTTTGCAATCATAGTGCGTGCCAGACCAAATGGTCCCGGTGAATATGTTGAAAACCTTGCCACAGATGCGACAGCGATAGTCAACGATTGGATCACGGCTCCGGTCGTGGGGTGCTTGGCCTGATGGTAACGGATGACCAGCAAGACATTGTAGACCATCGAGATGGAGCACGCGCAACAAGTAGTTGTAACAGTTGCTCCACTCTTAGCTTCAACTGCTCATTTTTTAGCTTCAACTGTTCATTTTCGCGCTCCAATTCCATTTGGCCCAGAAGTCCAGGAGCTTTCTTCCTCATTGGCACCCTTGGCTTCTGCTCTCCCTGTTTCTGACATCCTTGTCAATTCCTCCCCCTTCTTCAAGCGAGCAAAAAAAACACCTATCCCTTGATGCCCTTGGCCTACAAGGATAGGTGCCTACGTGGTAGACTCATCGGATATGTCCGCATCATCCCAACGGTTAACTGCTTAACACTCATAAGTCACGTCCCTCAATCGGTGGACAGCGAGAGTAATCGGGGTTGGAATGATGCTGCGATGAAATGCTCTTTGCGTATTAAATAATACTACAAATTCCCGGTTGTGTCAAACATCATTTGTCCTGGTGACCGTTTCACAATTGGTGGGAATTGGTGTGGAATAGGCCAAACTTGACCCAGGAGGTCCCTGATGCGTCTCAGCGTGCGTATTTCCCCCGTAGAGCCCGGCGTGTACGAGCTGCCAGAGAGATGTCCCCACTCGAATTGTGATGACAAACACTTTGAGAAGCATCATCATTGTGCCAAGGCCATCCGCGATCCTAGGTATGAGGCTGTAGAAGCGCAACGCTACCGTTGTCTGAGATGCGGACACACTTTCCGGGTCTATCCTAAAGGAGTCAGCCGGGCTCAGCAGTCAGATGCCCTAAGGCTTTCAGCGTATTGCTGTATGTCTTGGGTCTCAGCTATGGAGCCGTCTCCGATGTCTTGGACGCTTTGCAGACCCTCTTAGACAAGGCCCTATTCTTGAGCAAAACCACCGTCTATCGCAATGTCCAAGCTTCTGTGCAAGAGACCCGACGCCTGCGCCGGGCCTGGCTTCAGCAAGGACGGCGGATACGCTTTATTGGAGCGGACCTGACCCGGGTGCAATGCCAAGGCGAATCGTTGGTCATTGGGGTTGTAGTGGATGATCTGGAGGGCATTGAACTGAGCGTCGACGTCCTGGATGATGAGACAGCAGAAACCCAGTTGGCTTGGCTGCGCCAAATAGCAGAACAGGTCGGAACTGAAGTCTTGGTCACTGACGATGCCGACGCCCTCAAGATCGTGGCCGATGAACTGAATGGTCGAAGCAGGATCCCGATTTCGCCTCAATTCGTGAGGAACCAGCGTATCGGTCACTGTACGTAGCTTGAGTGAGCTCGGCGGATCGCTGACAAGCGTCAGGGCAGTAGGCGCGGCCTACCAAGGTTTTACGCTTGATAGGGCCACTGGCGAGGCCATCGAGGGGGTCACCTGATGGGGCCATCCTGCGGGGCCACAGGAGCCGCCAGGAAGCGCCATACATACGGATAATACCTTTGCTACAACCTCAGACGCCTTTGAGAGTGTGAAAGCACGCTATTCATGAAAGACTTCCTCGTCAGCCATGAGGAGAAAGGAGGAGGAAGGAGAAATCAGAGACCGCACGGATAAATTCGCTACAAAGATACAGTCAAAGCCGTATTTTCAGCACCCAGTACCAATAACAACTCTTATTCTAACCACAACAGAGCAAATTGCTCCCCGGAGTGATAAGGAGGAAAATACCTCCAGACTGCACGGATGAAAAAACTGGAGATCGCATAGCTAGTCGAAAATGAGTAGCTATGCAATCTCCAGCTACCTCAAGAGACTGCTCAACTCACATCCGTGAGGTTCGTAGGTTCGAGTCCTATCTCGCCCCCTACCGGGGCGGGTTGCGGCGGGCGCCGCCCGCGCCCGGCCCCGCGCCCCCCCCGCCCC
>SOHZ01000498.1 GCA_004377365.1 Anaerolineales bacterium
AGGCGGGTGTAGGGCTCGACCTCCGTGTCGCCGTCAGCCGGGTAGGTGCTGATGATGTAAGGCAAAGAGACCGTGGTGAAAGACCAGAGGTAATCCTCGGCTGTCTCTCCTTCGGCTGCGGCCGCCTTGGCCCCTCTGGCCACCCAGGCCAAGTAGAAGGTATCCAGTTCGAGATCCTCAGCGGGGACAAAGACCATCGTCTCGTCGTCCTCCCAGCGGAAATCGCCTGGCACCTCTTCCTCGGTAGCCTCGGCCATCAGGGAAAAGTGTTCCTGGGTCGAAGTGTGGTCCATAGGCTGGTTAAAGGTCACGGTGATGGTCTGTGAAGGCCCCACGTAGATGGCGTTGTCTCCGGGCGACGTCTCTAGCACGCCAGGCATGACAGTGGTAAAGGTCCAGGTATAGTCCTCGGCCAACACCCCGCCAGTGGTATCTGTCAACCCGGCCGCCACGCGCGCTTTGTAGGCCGTGGCCGGGGCAAAGCCCTCGTCGGGCTTGAAGGTGTAAATGGAAGTGTTGAGCCACTCGCCCCCGCCTGTCACTGGCGGGGTGAAGGTCAAGGGGTGAGGTAGCTCGGCCTGCTGAGCGATGGAGGTCAGGGGCACCACCGGCCGGTTAAAGAGCACGGTGACGATGGCATCGCTCTCGACCTCTTCGGTGTCGGGTGCCGGCTGCACGTCCGTCACCTCCAGGTAGCCCACGGTTCTGAAAGCAAAGGCTACAGGCTCTTTCAGAGGCAGCCCAGCCTCGCTCCTGGCGCTCTCGGCCACGGTTACCTGGTAGCTCTCCCCACGCTCCAGAGGGTCCGCAGGGGTGAAAACCAGATCGTTCTTCTCCCAACTGAAGCGACCCTCCACCTCTGGCTCGATGCTGAAGGCTTCCTCCACCGAGGCCCGGTCCATGGGCTGGTCAAAGGCGATGACGATGGGCTCGTCCAGCGTCTGCTCCTCGCCCGGGGCCGGCGAACGATAGACGGTGATAGGAGGCTGGGGCGGCAGCGGCGTACTGGTGGGCAACACCTGGGCCTCCAGCGGCGTTGGCGTTAAGGAAGGTGGACCGGCAGGGCGCAGGTTCCACAAGACGGCTACGAGCCCAATGACAAGAAGGGCCAGGATAATGATTAGGATAAGGAAAAGGCTTCGTTTCATTGGTGTGACCTCCTGTTGGCTGATGGCAGATAGTCTATGGCCGATGGTAAGCCGATGGCTGTGAGCGTATCACTGTTGTCAGAAGAGAAGGAATGTGGTATAATCATATTTGTGCTCGCTGTGCTGGTTGAACGAAAGGCTCTCTATGGTACTTCGGAAGGCTTCACTGGACGCTTCGTTCTGGATTAACGCCTATCAGGGTGGATTGACTCCTTTCCTGCCCGATTACTTCCGCCTCTTTGTCTGCTCGGCAGTGGAAAGAGAGATTCTGCACCCACTAACCGTCAAGGGGCTGCCGGTAGCCGCTGCGCTCCAGTTTCGGAACTGGTGTGACAAGGAAATTATCGTTCGACAGGACCCAACCCAAGCGGTAGATTGGTATCACGCTGGAGAGAACGCGGCCGCTGCCCTGGCCATTGAGAACGACTATGCGCTGTTGATTGACGATCAGAACCCCTATCATTTTGCTCGCTCACGTGGTCTCAAGGTGGTGAACAGCGCCGACTTTGTTGTGTTGTTGTATAACGCCGGCCGGTTGGCTTATGCCACGGCAGAATCAACTGTCAGTGGGCTGGGCCTCGGCAAACACCTGGCCCGCACTGCGCTGGCTGCGTTGGGAACGCTGGCGCAACGCAAAGGAGAACGATGATGGCTGCTCAATCTATTACCAAGACAATCCGCCTTTCTCCCGAGGAGGGAGCCGCCTTGAAGCAGATGAGCCGGGAAGAGCACCTGCCAGAAACCACGCTGCTGAAAAAGCTGGTGTTGGAAGGTCTGGCTCGCCGTCGCCTGGAATGGGCGTGCGCTGCTTACGCGCGGGGCGAAGTGGACATTGGTGGCGCGGCCCGCTACGCCAACATCAGTGTCTACGAGATGATAGACGAGTTGAAACGGCGCGACATTGAAATGGTCTCTCCTGAACAGTTTCTCGATGGGCTGGAAGACCTGGCCGATCTGTTCGACATGCCCGAACTGCGCGAGGTGGCCGGTGAGTTGCGTGCTTCGCCTGTCCAGTAAGTCGTTCCTCCGATGCTGATAGTACCTGGGGCTGTGGGACCGACACCTACAGCCTCTTTGCTTTCGCGTCCTTTTCGCTCCCCTCCAAGGAGCAGAAGCGTCTATGCCCGCCGTGAAACCACGCTACCCCTTGCAACGCAACGCCGCCTTGCAACCCCGCGCGCGGCGTGGTTAGCGGGTACGTGTTTGTGGTTCGTGCATTCTTGACCTGCTCTCCCGATTAATCTGTCCAGCCGAAGCGCACTTCCTGCTCAGCGTGAAGACGCCATACAGCAAGTCCTGTATGTGATGCGCGGATAACAGTGCCCATGCGCTTGGCCTGGGTGTCAAACTCACGATTCTGTCATTCCCTTCTGTCCTACTTCGTAGCCGATCTGACGAAAAGGCACGCGCCACTTTTGTAACAGTTGTCGCTGGCTTTCGAGGACATTTTCATCGAGGATGTTCATGCAGGTGTCGGCTCCAACACGAACTCGTCTGCATGTTTGATAAATGCCTCACCCGACAATTTGATAGCCTCAGCGATAGCGTCTTTGGTGATGCTATTGTGACACTCCTCAATGATAGTTTCCCAAGCCATCCCGTCGGCAAGCATTTCTAACACCTGCCAAACCATAATACGCGTGCCGCGAAAAGTCGGTTGGCCATGACAGATTTCAGGGTCAACGACGATGTAGCGTCCCAACAGTTTAGCCTGTGACTTTTTCTTCATCGAAACACCCCCTTGTCGCGTGGCATGATTATACACCAAAGCGTGGTAGCTTTCCAACACGCCGCGCCCGCATTTCGGACAAGACTACCTTCAGGGCGAGACAATGCCCAATGGCACACAGTTAACCCACAGTCCTCGGACTGCAACGGCATGACGGGAAACTACTGCCGACTGCTATTTAGCGGGGACAACCTCTTCGGCAGCAGCCATCCATACCTGGGCTTGTGCCAGAGAGACCCACTCCTTGTCGTAAGCATGGGCATACCAATCCGTTTCTCCGTATCTTTCCGCTGGCCGAGGATTATCGCTTCGTATTCATGTCGGTCTTCGAAGAAACTGTCCTCATCGAATATTTCTCTGGGTTGCAGCACAGCGATATATTGGCTATCCGTTTCAACCCATTGTAGCACCTTAGCCATTGGATAACACCCCCCTCCAGAAGTTGTCATTTTCCGCTGGAGTTAATGCGGGAAGTGGTGTGCACTTATTATATCCTAGCATCAGACAAAAAGCAAGACCCTGCCTCTTGTGGATAGTTAGAAATTGATTAGAAATTAGTAGGGGAACCCAGTCCTTTCACCTTCCATGCCCACCACGGCGTCCATGACCGTCAAGCGGGGCCTGACCAGGCTGCAAATGTCCAATAGGACCTGACTAAAGTCGCTGATGGGCCATGCCGCTGGCGGCGTAGACCTTTTCCAGCCTCTTGTGGGAAAAGGGCCCGCGTAACTACCACCCTTCCCGTGAATGAAAAGACCCTAAAGGTCTCCAAAGACCTTTAGGGTCTGGCCCAGCAATTGAGGGGCATCTGCTAGGTCAAGGTCACGAAATTATCCTCATTTGTCCAAGGCAGCCAGGTCGTCGGCGGAGAGACCGGAATTCCCTTAGCGTTTGAAACCGGCCTGCATCTGCTCGCGAAATTGGTTGACCGCTGTTTCTGACAAGCCGGCCATTTCACAAAAGGTAAGGGGTCCAGGGTATCCACTTGCCACAGCCACGCCGGACGCAGCCAAAAGCCCGGCACAACCGGCGACTTGACTTGCTCATCTCCCGGTAGGGCCGCTTTCAGTGGAGTAACGACTATCTGCCGCTGTTCCTTGTCCAACTCTACGGAGACCTCGTCGCCCTCGGCAAGCTCCAGAAATTCCAGGGTATCTTTGGGCAGAGAGACAACTATGCTATTGCCAATCTTGAATATCTTGCGCACCATTCTTCATCTCTCGTTTGCTGTGTGTGATGTACTTACAGCGTAAGTATATCTCACAAGGGCTGTGGAGTCAAAAAAGTACCTACTCAATCACCGTGACATACACCGGTTCGCTGGTCAATCGTCTGCCCGTGGCGTCGTAGCCCTCGGCGTGAAAAGCGTGCACCCCTGGCGTCAGCGGCCACATACTGCGATAGGGCGGGGTGGTGAGCGTGGCCAGGGGTTCGTCATCTACGATCAGAATCTGAGCTTTTTCGTTCATTTATCTCTCCATCATTCAGGAGGGCATGACCGCTCCAAGACCAGGTCCGGCGCGGCGGCTGATCTCGGTCAGACAAGAAACCAAGATTCTGAGCATAGTGGTCAGGCAGCCGGCAGCGCCTCGAGGGCGGCCTCTGCATCGGGATACATTTCAAACACGCGGTCCAGCATGGTGAGTGTCAAAACCGTACGCGCCTGCTCGTTGAGGCCAGCCAGTTTTAGCGTGCCGCCGGCCTCTCGGATAGCCTTAAGACCTGAGACCAGCGCGGCCAGACCGGAGCTATCTATGAACGGCACATCGGTCAGGTCTATGACCAGTTGGACGTGGCCGCC
Organism: Anaerolineales bacterium; assembly: GCA_004377365.1. GTDB lineage: Bacteria > Chloroflexota > Anaerolineae > E26-bin7 > E26-bin7 > E26-bin7. The sequence goes on from SOHZ01000498.1 coordinate 4,679, forward strand.
TTTGGCCAGACGCTTCAACTGCGCTTTCAGGTCGGGCGCAGTTACGGCGTTGAGACGGCCATTGAGCGTGAGAACGACGCGTTGGTCAGAAAGCAGTTTTTCAGTGATTTGCAAGTCCATATTATACCTCCGGACTAGTGTAATGAGATCTTATTCGACCAGAGCCAAAGAGCGGCTCTCTGAAAACAGCAGGCCGTGGCCGAAATACAAAAGAGACATGATCACGAACACTACCAACGTCGCAACGCTGGCTCCAATAAGCGTACGCTGCGGCCCTTGCCGTTGCGCATCGTTGGCCAGCAGCGCGACGATCGTGGGAGCAATGGCGTTGAAGCCTATCCAGGGAATATAACCGAGACCGCTACCAGAGAGTAGGATTTCTGCAGACCAGGTGACTACCATGCTGGTGAGGAACATCGCGGCCATCTTGGTCCGGCCAAACAGAATCGCTCGTTTCATCAAGTAGCGGGTCACGATCAAATAAGTCACGCTACTGCAGACCAGGATGAATAACAAGTCCAGCGGTTGGTTTACGAACAAGGCCAGATAGCCTGCCGTCACAAACCCGCCAGTGCGAAGCGAATCAGACAGCAAAGTAATACGAAATAAACCGCGATGGTACAGCGAGATGCTCGTCAGAACGCTGACGACGATGGCTATCGTAAGCCATTTACTCGGGTAGGTATATATGTTGGGCCGGGCGCTGCGGGGCGTATTCGCCAGTAAAATAGTCAGGCCGGAAATATCGCGAATTGCGCCAATAAGGGTAACCAACCCAAAAACGATGAGCATGCAGGTGAGCGCGGCCCCTATGGTCGTGCGCACACTCTGCCGGCCCATATCATGGGCTATGATCCCAGGTAACAAAAACCCGATGCCGTGAAGAAGCGCGAGTTGCGGCACATAAGGCCTGAACAGAAATAGCGTCCCCAACCAGAGACTTTGCAAGATGAGAGCGACAAGGATTTCGATTTCAAAGAGTCGCCGCCCCCAGAGCATAAATCGAGGGCGCAAATGTTTCTGCACGACCCAGTTGGTCAGCATCGCGATCAACAGCACAACAGCGATTTGGATCGGACGGGGTGCGAATAGAGCCATATAGCCCGGTACGATGACACCACCGGTCGTCACGCCATACCTATTGTAGAACAGCATACTCACGACGACGCCGAGAAGAATGGCGAGCCGGACAAGTTCCGTATCAAACGCATAGTCGTACACTCGGCCTTACCCTCCTTCTCCTCTCTGCTTTAACAAATGGCTGATCAGATAGCGCTGGCGCCTCACGATTTCGGGGACGTGTCCTAAATCAGCGATCAATTCGCCAGTTTCAACTTCCTCGTCCTGTAGGTGATGGAAGAACTTCATCAACAACTCGGCCTGGGGGGTGTGGATGTTCACCAGCCCAATCAGGAGACCTTGTTCGCCTTCGATCAGATTCACGATTTGGTCGAGAATTTCCTCCAATGTTGGGTTCTTGCTAAACCCCAGATTAAAGATGCGCTCGCGCGGGTAACCCAACTCGACCATGCTTGTGGTTACCTGCTCTTCGTAGGCACCAAAGGTAATGTGATAATCCAGCTTGAGATCGAGGGCGGCAATCTCGGCAAACTTGGTCGCGCGCACGGGCCGGTCATAGCGGTTGTTGAGCACGCCGATACGGGTGGCATCTGGCCGGTGGTAGGGGCGCAATGCCTCGATGCCGATGATCGTGCTCTCGCGGTCGTTCGCCGCAAAAAGAGGCGCCCATACGATCTCTTTCCCTTTTACAATAGCTCGTTGGACGAAGACGGCGCCAACGTCCGGGATGGCCTTCTTCATGCCCCGCATGGCCACCTCAGGGGAGATGTTCAGCATTTTTGCAACTGCCATCCCGATAGCAAGGTTCTCCTTGAAAGTGAGGTAGTCAAAGCCCTTTAAATCCTCATCTGTTACCCAGGCCGGATCGGCGTAAAGAAATTCAGAACCACGAGCTCGGGCGTTACGGGCCAGTTGGTCACGCAAGTACTCTCGGTCTTCGGCAGTGATAAGAAGCCCGTTGTAGGGAATCGTATTCGACAACGAATCGGCTATCTCCGGCAAGGTGTCGCCCATGACGTCCTGGTGGTCTTCGCGGACGTTGGTAATGATGGTGATGTTCCCCTTGACAATCTGATCTTGCGATACTTGCTGATACAGCGGATTGACGGCCATGCACTCGATAACGAGCGCCTCGGTATCGGGTGTGACATAGTTCTGAATGATGTCAATCTGTTCGACAATCGTCGCAGCGCCCTTCCGATGGATCGGTGACTCGTTGCCATCTTCGTGAATAACCATGGCGGCGCTCCCCGTCGTCTTTGCCACCGTTTGGAAGCCGCCCTCACGTAAGACGCCTGCCAACAGCCGGGTGACGGTGGATTTGCCACGAATGCCATTGACGTGGACCCGCACCCGCATCTGCTGGATCCGGGCATCGTGCTGCTTATAGACGCGGTGCCAGTGCCACATCAGGACAGCCAGACTTGCAAGTGCAATGACAAAACCAATCACGCTATTCTTCCTCATCCGAAACGGCGAGCTTTGATTCCACGATCGGTGCGGCTGGCATAGCGTAGGCTGACACGGGAGCCTCGCCCAGATCAGCTAGATCACGGCTGATGCTGAGGGAATCCTCGGCCGCACGCAGGAGATCAATCGTACCCACGACTTCGCCCTGATAGGTTCCCAGTCCAAAGTTCAACTTGACAAAGCGCAGGACGGACTGTAAACGCTCTTCCCGATCCAAGAGCGTGGCTTTTCTAAGCGCGCTGACGATTGACTCGGCATCCTCGTACAATTTGTCCCACTCACGCTCAGGCATGATTAGACCAGTCCGATTCAAATCCACCCTGAACGGTATATCATGCACCAGCGAGGCGCTTGCCAGTTGCCGGGCTACCGCCTGATAGATCTGTCTGAAATCAACCTCCGCTGTCGAGGGCTCTGGCAACTGTTCGAGCTCGACAAGCAATAACCCCAGTGGTCGCCGGAACAGCCTCGCCCGGTCAACCTCCTCTAGCATGCGCAACTCGCCAACCTCTCGGGGCAGTAGCCCCGTACCGACCTCCCCCGCAACGAGCACTTCCCGTAGCGCGCGTAGCTCCTGTAACTCGTGCTGTTGCTGCTGCCAGACTTGCCTGTATCTAACAGCCAGAACGACGTTCAGGCTCAAGCCGATGGACTCCAGCAGGCTTTGAACCAACTCGGCCCGAACCCAGGTGCCGGTTGCCTGACGGAAGAGCACCCACAGCACCACAACAGCCAATCCACCGAACCAGCCAATGTTTGACGGCAAAAGGAGCCCCTGACCAATCCCGAGTGCCAGCAATGTTAGCAACCAGGCTGACAGGCGCGGTACATTACCTAGCAGAACCAACGCGCTTTGCGCAACTGTGCCGCCTATCAGCGTGTAAATAGTCCAGAGTTGTCTCTCGGCAACGTTCGCGGCAGGGTGGCCCGGTTGATCGGTTGTGTGCTCGCTCTCCGCCAAAGTCCTCTCCGGCTCTCTCCGTGTTATCCCTGACCGAATGGCCCGGATCAGTCTTTCTACAATAGACATGGATTAGGCTCCAAATACGCTCCATTCTACCGGCAACAACTCAGGTGAGACAGTCCCGACATCAGATCCTGGCAGGAGGTACTTACCTTGACAATGTTAGATTTGGTCTCTGATGGTTCAAATCCCT
>SOHZ01000609.1 GCA_004377365.1 Anaerolineales bacterium
CATCGGCACAATAGGCCAGAGCTACGAAAGCCAAGATGAACCCCAAATAGTTCTCGTTAAGGAAGCGCGAGAAGTAGAAGAAGACGAACATCAGGGCACTATAGCCATAGAGCACAGCCCCCAAGGTGTTCGTCTTGACCTGTTTCCAAAGGAGGAAGAGCAAGAGCGGCAGGCAGGTGAAGAGTTCAGGGATCCAGAAAGGGAAATAATCCAGCTTGGACTCTACCAGCCCCAGCCCCAGGACAAAATTGGCAAAGCCCCAGCCCTTGATCTGGTAGGAGACCTCAGCCACGCCGCTGGCCCAGCCCCAGACGTCATCCACCAGAGCGCTCCAATTCCATACGGCGAAGGGTAGTACCAGCACAGCGAAAACGCCGAGGAAGGGGACCACTCTCTGGAGCAGGGGAATGGCCAGCCCTCGAAGGTTCCCTGGTGAGATGTCTTCCCCTCGCAGCAGATAGAGAAAGTAGAAAGGAGCCAGGAACCAGGCGGTGGGCTTGCTGGCGCAGGCCAGCCCGAAAGAGATGACGGACAGGACAACGCCCCACTTTTTGTTCTCCCCTTTCTCCCTGGATGGTGGCAACAACCAGAGAGCCAGCACAATCCAGAACAGCACAAGGGAATCGTTCTGGCCAAAGATAACGTCAGTGCCCATGATAGGGTTGAGGCCCAGAACCATCACCAGGCCAAGCTTGTCGGACCGCTTTTGGGCCAGCCTGGGAGCCAGAAGCAGCGTGATGACAAAGAGCAATAGATAGACGAACCGCTGGTCATACCAACCCAGCACAGTCTGGCTGACGAGGTAAAAAGGGGCCGAGAACAGAAACGTCCAGGGGAGATAGGGATAGTGATAAAGGGCTGTCTTGTAATCCAGGCCCCACTCGGCCATGGGTGTGTTCACATAGTCTTCTACATAAGGGTTCTTGCCCGCCAGGATGTATTTCAGGGCCTCCTCCGTCTGGATGACACCGCCGTCGTGGGTGTAGCTGGCCGGACCGGTGGCCTGGCGCAAGAAGATGAGGAGCACCGACTGGGCCACGACTGTTGATACGACGATCAGCCATACGAGAGCCAATTTAGCCCGTTGGACTTTTGCATCGTTGAAGCGATTCCTCAAACCATCCAGGAGGGCGTAGACCATGAGTGCCCCGAAGGCGATGGCGATGAGCAAGAGGCTGTAGGGGTCTACCAGCCAATCGTGCAACAACTCCAGGCTCTTATCGGGCAGCAGTGCACTCAATAGGGGGACTTTGGCCAGGTCGGCCTGGCGGCCGGGGGTTGCCAGGGCAGCCATCGTATCTATGCGCACGCGGGCCGTGGTGAGGATAAAGAGCAGCACCGTGTTGAAGGAGACAATCTTTTTCATGCTACTAATTATAGCCCAAAAGTTGTCAAAATGCCAGTGCTATTGTCATTTTTCGGCAAAAGCTGGTATAATCAGCAAGTACCAAATACCAACTTATGAGGTGATCATGAATCTAAAACGCTTTCTTTATCTAGGGCTACTCATCGCAGCCTTGATGGTGGCCGCCTGTGGCCCTACAGCCACGCCCGAGCCGACGGCCACGCCGACGCCCTTGCCACCGACCGATACACCGGAGCCAACGGCGGTCAGCGAGGGAGAGGTGCCCATGGGCTTTACCGAAGAGGGCGCGCCTTATCGCGGAGATCCCGATGTGCCCGTAACGCTGTTGGAGTATTCCGATTTCCAGTGACCATACTGTGGCCGTCATGCTCTAGAGACGGGACCGCTTCTGGATGAAGCGTACATTGCCACAGGCAAGGTCAAACTCGTTTTCCTTCAGTATCCCCTCGACTCCATCCACCCTCAGGCGCGGCCAGCAGCCGAAGCCTCGCTCTGCGCCGCCAAACAGGGGGCCGAGGCCTTCTGGGCCATGCACGATCATCTCTTTGAGACAACCAGCGAGTGGAGCGGGCAAGAGAACCTGACCGAACAGTTCACGAGCTATGCCGCCGAATTGGACCTCGATACCGATGCCTTTGTGGCCTGTCTGGAGTCGGAAGAGACAGCCGCCCAGGTCCAGGCAGAGTTTGAGCAAGGCCTGGCGGCTGGCGTGCAGGGTGTGCCTGCTTTCTTTGTCAACGACTGGTTTCTCTCCGGCGCCCAGCCCTTTGAGGAGTTCCAAAGGGTCATCGAGAAGGCGCTGAAGGGGGAGCACCCGCCCCCTACACCGACGCCGCTGCCACCCGGCGCGTCGCCGTTCGATCCCAATCCGGAGCAGCCCGGCTATACCTACAGCGGTGACGCTACCCGCGGCTCCGCCGAGGCAGAGATCGTTCTCGTCGAGTTCGTTGACTTTCAGTCGGCGGAAAACCGCAAGCACTTCCTGGAAGCGTGGCCTGATGTGGAGAAGAAGTACGTAGAGCCGGGCCAGGTGCGGCTCATCGTCAAGCATTTTCCAGCACCCGATCAGACCCAGGGATTCAAGGCGGCCGAGGCGGCCGAATGTGCCGGGCAGCAGGAAGCCTTCTGGGCCATGTACGATCTGCTTTTCCAGCAACAGGAGGAGTGGAGCCAGGCGGATGACGTTGCAGCCACGTTTGAAGAGTATGCTGCCGAACTGGACCTGGACGTTGATGCCTTCGTAGTCTGCATGGAAAAAGGCCAGACAAGTGACAAGGTGGAGCAAGATTTCGCCATCACCCAGGAGAGCCAGTTCCCCGCCGCGCCGCAGTTCTTCATCATCATGGGGCAGCAGGCTGGCAATGTGCCTGTTGACCAACTCCAGGAAGCTATCGAGCAGTTGCTGGAGCAATGAGGGAGTGGATGGGTGCTTAGCCGCCATCTTGGCTAATAGCTCTCAGGCCAATGATGCTCCTGAGCCTTATCAACAGAAGCCGGCGTCCCCGGATAGGGACGCCGGCTTTTCGTTCAGCCACTCTCGTTTGGCAGATTGATGGCCCAGGCGAAAGCTACATCTTGGCCTCGCCGCGGCCGGTCTCGATGCGCTTCCAGGCCACGACGACGGCGACGGTGATGATGACCGCCACGATGATCTCGGGAATGCCGTGGGTCACGGCTACGCCCACCGCCACACCGGCCGCCATGTAGCCGCGAATCACAGCCATACCCAGCACCAGGATGGTGTTGGTCAGCGTGCCCACCGCTGCGGCAACGATGAGGGCCAGGTACTCGTTGACCTTTTTCAAGCCCGCGTAGGTAAAGTAAGCGGTGATGCCGATAAAGATGCGTGGAAGGATCGCTACAAGCGGGTCTTTGAACAGCGGAGTTGTCGCCTGGAGGAAGCTAAAGATGCCGAAAATCGTGCCGATGATCCCTCCGACAAGCCAACCTTCCATGACTCCGCCGACGATGGCTGGCACGTGCATGATGGTGGCGTTGCCCGCGGCCGTGGGCACAGGGATAAAGCCCAGGCGCGTCCATCCCAGCAGAATGGCAATGGCTCCCAGTACACCAGAGATGACGATCTTGCGTACCGAAAAACCCTTTTCTTCCATGGTATACTCCTCCTCAAGTCTCCTTGACCAGTTTCCAGGCCAGGAAACTTGTTCCCAGCTCTGGATGGATGATACGAACGACGAGTGTTTAACCACACGACGCAATGATCCTGACCGGCCTTAATCCATCTGCACCTCCTTTCGCGCCGCGCTCAGAAACCCGGTTTTTGGCAACAGAATCGGCAGCACATAGCCTTTCAGTACCTCAACTCATAGACCAGCCTTGCCCGTTTCCAGTGGAAAAACCGGGTTTCTTTATCAATGCTACACCTTCAAGTCGCAGGCTGCTGGAATACCGCCCAGCGACTCTGCTTGTTGCGCCGCTCGCACCACGGCCTGGGCCAACACCTCGGCGGCAGCCGCGCCCACCACGCTGGGGTCAGCCCCGCTCCCCTTCTTCGGTGGCTTGCCGGTGGCCAGGGCAAAGACCGTGTCGCCATCGAACATGGTGTGCACCGGCCGGATGCTCCGCGCCAGGCCGTCGTGGGCCATCTGAGCTACCTTGTTGGCCGCTTCTTTCGTCAGGTAGGCGTTGGTGGCGACGACGGCCAGCGTGGTGTTGGCCAAGCCGAGGATCGTCTGGCCCAGGTCGCCCTGCATCCGCTTCGCGGTATTCACAAACCCGCCGACCACCGGCTTGCGCGTGCCAGCGAGGACGTTGCCGGTGTCCGGGTCCACCACGTCGCCAAAGGCGTTGACGGCGACGATGGCTCCCACGACGAGGCCCTTGCCGATCTTGACACTGGCTGTGCCCAGGCCGCTTTTGGTGGCAAATTTAGGTCCCAACAGCTTGCCTACCGTGGCCCCTGTCCCGGCGCCGACGCTCCCTTCGGCCAGCGGACCGTCGGTCGCCGACTGACAGGCCTGGTAGCCCGCTTCGGCGTCGGGACGGGCCTTGGGGTCGCCGATAGTCAGGTCGAACAGCACCGCTGCTGGCACGATGGGCACCACCCCCACGCCGACGTCAAAGCCGACGCCGCGCTCCTCCAGCCAGCGCATGACGCCGCTGGCTGCATCCAGGCCGTAGGCGCTGCCGCCGGTGAGCAGCACAGCGTGGACCTCTTGCACCAGGTTCACCGGGCGCATCAGGTCGGTCTCACGGGTGCCGGGCGCAGAGCCGCGCACGTCCACGCCGCCCACGGCACCACCTTCGCAGAGTACCACCGTACAGCCGGTGATGCCTTCGCAGTCGGTGTAATGGCCTACTCTGATGCCTTCGACGTCGGTAATAGCGTTATGCATTGTACTCTTCTTATATAAACCCTCACCCAGGGCAAAAGTTACCCTGTCTCCGTCTCTATTTCCACTCTCTATCTCCTACTCTTCTGCCACGCCCAGAAAACGCAGGGTCGCCAGGACGTAGAGTTTGGTCGCTTCGATCAACTCATCCAGGCCCAGCCATTCGTCCACGTGATGGGGGATGTGAATGTTGCCAGGACCGCAGGTGACGATGGGCACGCTGGCCCGACAGTTGAGAATCGTGCCGTCGGTAGAGCCGGGCACGCCGCCGTAGACTGGCTCCTTGTCGGTCAAGTCGCGGTAAGCCTGATCCAGTGCCTTAACGACCGGCTCGTCCCGATCCGTAGCAGTGGGCGCTCGCGTCTCCAGCACGTCCACCTCAAAGGTCACCCCCTCATCTTTGGCGTGGACGGCATCGCAGGCGGCCTCGATCTTGGCTTCAATCTCTTCTGGTGACTGGCCGGGGATGAGGCGGATGTCCAGCACGACTTTTGTCTGCGCTGGCATGACGTTGTTCTGCGGCTCACCGTGCACCGGGGAGCGCAGGATGGTGGGGGTGATGCTGGGCCGGCCCAGGAATTCGTGTTTGCCATGTTGGGCGATTTGCGCTGCTTCCAGTTCCCGCATCGCCACCAGGAACTTGGCCATGGGGTAGGCCGAGTTGACGCCGGTGAGTGGCATAGCGCCGTGGGCCATTTTACCCGTCGCCGTGGCCCGCACCCACATAACGCCCTTCTGAGTGATGCAGATGTGGTTCTCCTCCGGCTCGCAGATGATGGCGGCGTCTACGTTGTCGGCCCAACCTTGCTCCACAAAGTGTTTGATGCCCATCATATGGCCTTCTTCGTCGCACACCGCGCCGATGAGGATGTCACCACCTAGCTTGACGCCACTTTCGACGATGGCCTTGATCGCGCAGATGGCAGCCACCAGACCGCCTTTCATGTCGTTTGCGCCTCGACCGTACATCTTGCCGTCCACAATCCTGGCCTCGAAAGGCGGATACGTCCATCGAGTCACGTCTCCTTCGGTGACGACGTCAGTGTGGCCTTCAAACATAAGCGTCTTGCCGCCCTCGGCGCCACGCCAGAGGCCGATCACGTTGGGCCGCCCCGGCTCGACAACCTCGAAAGACGTCTCCAGACCGATCTCTTTGAGTCGGGCCTCGACCCAGCGGGCGGCTGGCTCCTCGGCCTCTCCCTTCTCTGGACGATAGACGCTGGGGATACGCACCAACTCTTGCGTCCAGCGGATGACTTTATCTTCGTCTACCAGGGACAATACTTCTCTCTCAAGATCGGTAATCATACACGACACTCTCTTAGATTTGTAGTAACGATTTTAGTCGGTGTGACGGCGAAAAACCGACTGAAGTCGCTACTACGAACCTGGAACTAGAATGGGAAGCGGTTGCGGAAGGTCAGCATGGCCACGGAGAAAAGCAAACCGAGCACGTAGGCGAGGTAATCTACTCGCACAAACTTGAGGCGGACAAGACTACTACGGCCTCGACCGCCGATGTAGCAGCGGGCCTGCATGGCCAGGATCAGGTCTTCGGCACGGCGAAGGGCGTCAATAAAGAGCGGCACGATGAGCGCGGCCACCTGTCGCGCCGTGGTCACGAACTGGAGCTTTCCTTTGTGTGCGATGTCGGCGCCACGAGAGGCCTGCGCCTTCATGATGATCTCCAACTGCTCGGCCAGGAGCGGCACAAAGCGCAGGGCGATGGTCGCCACCAGCGAGAGTTCGTGCGACGGCACACCGATCCGGGAAAACGGCCGCAGCATGTTCTCCATGCCGTGGGTGATGTCGGTCAGCGTCGTGGTGTTGGTCAGCAGGCTGGTCAAAAAGAGCAACTCGACAAAGCGCAGCGCGGAGACAATGACCAATTGCACGCTGCCGTTGGTGATGTGGATCCAGCCCCACTTGAAAATCGTCCGGGTCGCCATGCCATACGGCGTGAAGGCATCGCCGTAGAAGAGGAGCTGCAAGATGGCCAGGACGATGATGAGGGGCAAAGCTGGCTTGAGGCCGGAGAAGACGTAGCGCAAGGAGACCCTTGAGAGGAGTACCAGGGACAACGTCACCAGCACCAGGACGATGTTTGCTGAATAAGAGATGCTAAACGTGACAGCCGCGGTGATGAACAAAAAGACCGAAAGCTTGGTGCGAGGATCCAACCGGTGAATGATCGAGTCGCCAGGCAGGTACTGGCCGATGGTGATATGTCTCAGGAACTCAAAATCTTCCATACTTCTTCTACCCCTTCTTCCACCGTCACTGGAATGTGCTCCACCGTCATGCCCCGGGCGATCAGTTCGTGGGCGATTTCCGTCACTTGCGGCACGCCCAACCCATGTTCACGCAGCTTTTCCAGTTGAGAAAAGACCTCGCGGGTGATGCCGCTCATCACCACGCGGCCCTCGTCCATCACGTAGATGCGATCCACCAGCCCGGCCATGTCCTCCATGTTGGGCGAAACAAAGACCAGCGTAAGACCGTGCTCTTTGTGCAACGTTAGCAAGCGTTCCAGAAGCTCCTTGCGACTGCGAGGATCCACACCGGAGGTAGATTCGTCCAGAATAAGCACCTCCGGCTGGAGAGCCAGGACGCCGGCCAGGGCAGCCTTGCGCATCTCGCCGCCGCTGAGGGAGAAGGTGAAGCGATCTTTGAACTCCTCAAAGTCCAGGCCCACCATCTCCATGGCCCACCTGACCCGCTCGCGGCGCTCGGCTCGCTCCATGCCCAACTTTTTGGGGCCAAAGGCGATGTCGTCGCCCACCAATCGCTCGAACAACTGCTGTTCTGGATGCTGAAACACCAGGCCAATCTTTTGCCGGACACGGCGGACGTCCACCTTGGGGTCGCTCATATCTTGACCGTCCACGATGACTTTGCCCGGTTCCAGAGGACGAATGAGGCCGTTAAAGTGCTGCACCACCGTGGACTTGCCTGCTCCGGTGCGGCCGATGATACCGACCGCTTCGCCTTTGTAAATCTCCATACTCACGCCGTGCAGGGCCGTCACTTCCAGCGGCGTGTGGCGCAGATAGTTGTGGTGCAGGTCGTTGATCTGGATGAATGGCTTGTCGCTCATGCCCTACTCCTCCCGTTGACGCGACGCTGAATCTCGGCGACTACATCGTCCACCAGCAACAGGTCTGGCGGAAAGGTGGAATCGCGCTGGTTCAGGCGGTAGGCCAGCTCCGTGGTCTGCGGCACGTCCAGTTGCAGGGCGCGCAGCTCTTCGACGTGAGCAAACACCTGGCGAGGCGTCCCTTCCATGACGATTTTGCCCGCTTCCATAACGATGACCCGGTTTCCCTCGGCCGCCTCGTGCATGAAGTGGGTGATAGCGATAACCGTCATACCTTCTTCGTTCAACTTGCGCACTGCTGCCAACACGTCGCGCCGTCCCTCGGGGTCTAACATGGACGTGGATTCGTCCAGCACCAATATCTCTGGCTTCATGGCCATGACACCAGCGATGGCTACCCGCTGCTTCTGCCCGGCCGAGAGCCGATGCGGCGGTCGGTGGCGGTGATCCAGCATATCCACCACGCCCAACGCCCACTCGACTCGCTCCTGGAGTTCATCTCTAGGCACGCCCAGATTCTCTGGGCCAAAAGCCACGTCTTCCTCGACGATCGTTGCTACAATTTGATTGTCGGGGATCTGAAAGACCATGCCCACGGCGCTGCGAATGGCCAGCGTATTGGTCAGCTCCCGCGTGTTCATCCCTTTGACCCAGACGTCACCCTCCGTCGGTCGCAACAGCACGTTAATGTTCTTGGCCAGCGTGGACTTGCCAGAGCCATTGTGGCCGACGATGACCAGGTAGTCGCCGGGGTAGATGTCCAGGTCTATTCCTTGTAGGGCATGAATGGGGTGTTCGGACTCGGGATTGTAATGGAAGTGAAGGCCCTGGATTTTGATGATGGGTTCCGCTGAGGCAACAGACAATGCTTTATCCCCCTCGTTTTCAGTTTTCAATGAGAACATCTTGCTTGTTCTTCCTGACACGTTGACAAATTGGGCTCGCTGTGCTATGATTGGTCCAGAATTGTCGAATGTATACATTATAGCATCAACACAGCCAGTCGTCAACTCAAATACGCTCAACACGGGTAAAGCAACACAAATGAGCGCACAGGTTCTAGAACAGGTCCCCCACAGGTCATTGCGAGAGGCGGCTTTGTCGGCCATCCGGCAAGCTATTTTACGCGGCGATCTGAAGCCAGGCCAGCGGCTGGTGGAGAGCGACATCGCCAAGCAGATGGGAATGAGTCGGGCGCCGGTGCGAGAGGCTCTGCGCCAACTGGAGACCGAGGGATTGGTGGTGAGCGAACCGCATCGGGGTACTTTCGTCGCTGAACTCTCCGCCGCCGACATGTGGGAAATCTACACGCTAAGGGCGGCCATCGAGAGGCTGGCAGTGGGCATCGTCACGGAGAAAGCATCGGCCGAGACTGTGGCGCAATTGCGGCAAGCCGTGGCCGACATGGCCCAGGCCGCCCGCGAAGACAACCTGGTCCATCTAGCCGCTCTAGAACTGTCTTTCCACGAGATGTTGTGCCGTGCTTCGGGCCACTCGCGCCTACTGGATATCTGGCTGAGCATGACGGCCCAGATCCGTACCTTCATTGGCCTGACCAACACACTTTATCTACCCGCTGACGAGGTGGTGCGTCTCCACACGGAGGTTGTCGAACATATCCAGAACGGGTGCGCTGAGGAGGCGGGGCAGGCGCTGGCGCGCTACATACTGGAGGTAGGTGAGCACATCCGCCAGGAGTGGGGTCAAACGTCGGATACATCTTAAGACCCCAGGGGTTTTAAGGAAAACCCCTGGGGTCTGGCATAATTCAAGTTGACACTTGTGAATCTCTAAACAACCCATTAAGGAGGAACCCATGAGTCGTAAGAAGGTTACCATCTTGGATGTGAAAGACAAGAAAGAAAAGGGCGAGCCGATTACCATGCTCACCGCCTACGATTACCCTACTGGATTGCTGGTGGACCAGGCGGGCATAGACATTATCCTGGTAGGCGATTCGTTGGCCATGGTGGTCCTGGGCCACGAAAATACCGTGGCTGTGACCATGGACGAGATGTTACACCACTGCAAAGCTGTGGCGCGGGGGGCCAAATATCCCTTGCTGATAGGCGATATGCCTTTCATGTCCTACCAGGTAGACGAGAAGGAGGCTGTTCGCAACGCGGGGCGGTTTCTCAAGGAAGGTGGCATGGATGTGATCAAGCTGGAAGGCGGGCGCGACATGGCCTCCACCGTCAGGGCCATCGTGGATGCTGGCATCCCGGTGATGGGCCACATCGGCCTGACGCCCCAGACCATCTCCAAACTGGGCGGCTACCGGGTGCAGGGCAAGGACGTCGCCACCGCCAAAGCGCTGCTCGACGACGCCTGGGCGTTGGAGAGCGCTGGCGCGTTCAGCCTCATCCTGGAGGCGATCCCCAGCCCGGTGGCAAAGCTCATCACCGAGCGCGTAAGCATCCCCACCATCGGCATCGGCGCCGGGCCGGACTGCGACGGACAGGTGCTGGTCATCCATGATCTCATCGGCCTTTTCGACCGCTTTGTGCCCAAGTTCGTCAAGAAGTACGCCAACATCTTCCCTGCTATCGTCGAGGCGTTGGAGGGTTATCGAGACGAGGTCATCGCCGGCACTTTCCCTGGCCCCGAACACGGCTACAGTATGGACGACGAGGCCCTGCAAGCCCTGTTAAAGGAACTAGGCGAGTAGTCTTGAGGGAAAGGGGTAGAAAGTGACGATGCGAATAGCAGTTGTGGGGGCGGGCGCCATGGGGAGCCTGTTTGGCGGCAAACTGTCGGCAGTGGCCGAGGTGACGTTGCTGGACCCGTGGGCCGAGCACGTGACCAGAATGCAACGGGATGGGCTGGGCATCGTCGAACTCGACGGGAGCCAAACGACCGTCCCCGTGACCGCCACCACCGATCCCGCTGCCGTGCCGACAGTGGATATAGCCATCATCTTTGTCAAGGCGCACGCCACGCGACAGGCCAGCCAGTGGGCCAGCCGCTTCCTGGCTCCCGACGGGCTGGCGCTGACGCTGCAAAACGGCCTCGGCAACGCTGACATGATGGCCCAAGTGCTGGGCTCAGGTCGGGTGGTGGCTGGCGTGACCTCGCACGGGGCGACGTTGCTGGGGCCGGGACAGGTGCGTCACGCGGGCAAAGGCCCCACCCACATCGCCACCCGCACCGAGATCGCCGTCAAGTTATCAGACGTGGCATCTGTCTTTGAGCAGGCTGGCTTTGAGGTTCATCTCTCCGACGATCTGGAGAGTCTGGTGTGGGGCAAGTTGATCGTCAACGTCGGCATCAACGGGCTCACGGCCATTCTGCGCGTGCCCAACGGCCAGTTGGTCGAGATTCCCGCCGCCAGCGCGTTGATGGCCCAAGCGGTGGCGGAGGCCGAGGCTGTCTGTCAAGCCAAAGGCGTCATCCTACCCTACGATGACCCGCTGAGCCGCGTGCGAGAAGTGGCCCGTGCCACGGCGGCCAACCGGTCCTCCATGCTGCAAGACGTACTGCGCGGCGTCCCTACCGAGATTGGCGTCATCAACGAGGCCATCGTCCGCGAAGGCAAGCGGCTGGGTGTGGCCACGCCGGACAACGAGTTCATCGTGACGACGATCCGGGCTATCGAGGACAGCTATGCGGTAAGAGTGAGTTGACCGCGATTTCAATGGGCGGCTGAACGGGAGGAGGGGTTATGACCAAACCCACCGTCTTTATCAGCTACAGCCATAAAGACGAACACTGGAAAGACCGCCTGCGGCCTCACCTGGGGGTGTTGGAACAGCAGGACCGCATTACTATCTGGGACGACCGGCGGTTTGATGCTGGCGCCGAGTGGTATAACGAAATCCAACAGGCGATGGAGCGGGCGGCGGTGGCCGTCTGCCTGATCTCGGCCGATTACCTGGCCTCCGACTTTTGCGTCAAGGAAGAAGTCCCCTACCTGCCGGAGCGCCGAGACAAGGAAGGCCTGCATATCTTCCCTGTCATCGTCAAACCCTGCGTCTGGCAGACGGTCGGCTGGCTCAGTCGAATGCAGGCCCGTCCCAAAGATGGCCGGCCCCTCTCTGCTGGGGACGAACACCAGATTGACGCCGACCTGGCGGCGATTGCTACAGAGGTGCACGACCTGCTCAAGTTGTGAAATGAGCCGAAGCCAAGATAGCTACTCTGAGTAGCTGTGAAACGTAGTGAAGCAGCGTGTCTATTGAGAGAGCTAACCATCAAAGAGTTCGATGAGTTGATCGAAGGCTACATCGAGCGTGGTGGGCCAGATGCTGTCTCATTCACCGCCTTTGGTGAGGTTCTGGCGGACCTGGAGGCGGAATCTGTTCAGGAGGCCATTGAGGCCACAAGTGTTGTCAAGTCAACGTTCTCAAACCAGCCCCCGATCACGTCCTAGCCGAGGTTATCTCCGACTATGTTCCCGCCTACGCCCGGATAGCCGAAGCCATGAAGGAGGTAGGCTCAAGTTGTTGCAATAACATGCCATTTATGGTATTATACTCGTATGAAATTCAGGCGATTGATCGAGATTGTAGACGATGAGCCAGTATTTGAAACGGGCCTTCTCCTGGCCGGCGACGTGGACCCGGCAAACGTGCGCCGGCAGTTGTCGCGCTGGACAAAGGCCGGGCGACTCTACCAGTTACGGCGTGGCTTATACGCTCTGGCGCCCCCCTTCCAAAGAGTCAAGCCCCATCCGTTCCTCGTCGCCAACCGCATGGTGCGCGGCTCTTACGTCAGTTGCCAGTCGGCCCTGGCCCACTACGGCCTCATCCCAGAGCACGTGCCAGTTGTCACCAGCGTCACGACGGCGCGGCCCGTCCGCTGGGATACACCTTTGGGGAGCTACGAGTTCCGTCACATCAAAACCGACCTGCTGCGTGGCTATCGGCTGACCGAACTGAGCGCAGGGCAGCGAGCGTTCGTCGCCTCGCCGGAGAAAGCCTTGCTGGACTTGATCTATTTGCAGGCGGGCGGGGATTCGCTGGCCTACCTGCGGGAGCTGCGCTTGCAAAACCTGGACCGCCTGGACCTGGACGAACTAGGACGCCAGGCCGATCTCGCGGGCAGCCCCAAGCTGCGGCGCACAACTGCACTCGTGGCGGACCTGGCGCATTCCGAGGCGCTGGAGTACGAGACGCTATGAAAGAATATCTGGCCGAACTTGTCCGTGCCGGTCCCACGCCTGCCCACGGACGAAATGTGGCGCGCGAGTATTTGCAGGCCAGGATTCTGGGTTGTCTCCAGCGCGCCGGGGCGATGATCCCGCTCGCCTTCCACGGCGGCACGGCGCTCCGCTTCCTGTACGCCAGCGCCCGCCACTCAGAAGACCTGGATTTTGCGCTGGAACAAGCCCGGTCACAGTATGACTTTCGCGCCTATCTGCGGGCTATCCGGGCCGAGTTGGCTGCCGAAGGGTACACTGTAGAATTCAAAGTGAAGGATCAGAAGGTTGTCCACAGCGCATTCGTCCGCTTTGCCGGGCTGCTCTACAAGTTGGGTCTATCGCCTCACCGGGACCAGGTGCTCTCGGTCAAGATCGAGGTTGACACGAACCCACCCGCCGGGGCGGTGCTGATGACGACGGTTGTCCGTCGCCACGTGACGCTCCAACTGCAGCATCACGACCGCGCGTCGCTGCTGGCCGGCAAGCTGCACGCCATTCTGCAGCGGTCCTACCTCAAAGGAAGGGACATCTATGACCTGCTGTGGTATCTCAGTGATCCCAACTGGCCTGCGCCCAACTTGACCCTACTTAATAATGCGCTACAACAGACAGGTTGGGCCGGTGCCCCTCTGGTTGAACGCAACTGGCGGGAGATGGTACGCAACCGAGTGCAAACGCTGGCCTGGGACCAGGTGGTGGCCGACGTGCGTCCCTTTCTGGAGCCAAGCGCCAATCTCGACCTCTTGACCCTTGAAAATGTGACGCAGGTGCTCGGATGAGGTTAGAGTACTATTTGCCTGAGCCTGATGAGGCGCAAACCCCGCCTGATGAGGCGTAAAATGAGGCGCAAAACGGAGGGAGATTATGATCAAACCCACCGTCTTTATCAGCTACAGCCACAAGGACGAACACTGGAAGGACCGCCTGCGGCCCCACCTGGGGGTGTTGGAACAGCAGGACCGCATTACCATTTGGGACGACCGGCAGATTGACGCAGGCGCTACATGGTACGACGAAATCCGGAAAGCGATGGAGCAAGCGGCGGTGACGGTCTGCCTGATCTCGGCCGACTACCTGGCTTCCGACTTTTGCGTCAAAGAAGAAATCCCCTACCTGCTGGAACGCTGCAAGAACGACGGGATGACCCTCATCCCCCTGCTGGTGCGACCTTGCCTCTGGCGGGCCTGCTCCTGGTTGAAACCCATTCAGATGATCCCCCGCGATGGCCAGTCCATCGCAGAGGATTTCCAGGGCCGCGAGGACGGCGTCTTCGTCCAAGTCGCCGAGCGGATTTTCGAGGTCATTGACGAGCCCGCCCCGATGGGCATCGTGATCAGGGCTGCCAAGGCCGTTGCCTTCTCGGAGGTCTTTGTGGAACCCACCGAGGCCCTCGCCGAGCCGTCTATGCCCCCGGAGAGGATGGACATCGGCCGTCTGCCGATGACCGGCGCAGAGCTTTTCGGCCGCCAGCGGGAACTGGAGCTGCTGGACGAGGCCTGGCAGTCCGAAAATACCCACATCGTCAGCCTGGTGGCCTGGGGCGGGGTGGGCAAGTCCACCCTGCTCAACAAGTGGCTGGAGCGCATGGAAGCCGACAACTATCGCGGCGCACGCCGGGTCTACGCCTGGTCCTTCTACAGCCAGGGCAGCGGCGAGCGGGTGGCATCGGCCGACCTGTTCATCTCCGAGGCCCTGACCTGGTTCGGCGACCCCGACCCCACCGCCGGCTCCCCCTGGGACAAGGGGCAAAGGCTGGCCGACCTGATACGACAGGAAAAGACCCTGCTGCTGCTCGACGGGATGGAACCGCTCCAGTCGCATCTGCAATACGAGCGCGGCAAGGTCAAGGACCCGGCCCTGGCCATGCTGCTGGCGGAACTGGCCCGCCACAACCCGGGCCTGTGCGTCATCACCACGCGGGAGAAGGTGGCCGACCTGACGCCGTTCCCGGAGACGACCCGCCAGGAGGACCTGGAGCAGATCTCGGCCGAGGCCGGGCGGGCCCTGCTGCGGGTGAGCGGAGTGCAGGGAGCAGACGCCGAACTGGAGCAGGCGGCCCGCGACTTTGGCCAGCACGCCCTGGCCCTGAACCTGCTGGCCGCCTACCTGCGCGAGATCCCCGGCCATTTCGTGGCCAACGCCTCCGGCATCCCGGACCTGGACGTGCTGGAAACAGAGGGCAAACACCCCCGCCGGGTGATGGCCGCTTTTGCCGCCCGCTTTGGCGGCGGTCCCGAGGTGGAACTGCTGCGGATGCTGGGCCTGTTCGACCGCCCGGCCAAGGCGGAAGAGATAGCCGCCCTGCGCGCCGCCCCGCCCATCCCCGGCCTGACCGAGCACATCCAGCCGTTGTCCGAGGCCGGGTGGCTGCGCCTGCTGGACAAACTGCGCCAGGCCAGGCTGATCGCTCCGCAGAGCAGGCACCTACCCGATACCCTGTACGCCCACCCCCTGGTGCGGGAGCACTTTGGCCAGCAACTGCAGCAGGAGCACCCCGAGGCCTGGCGGGAGGGCCACAACCGCCTCTACGAGCACCTCAAGGCGGCGGCCAAAGAATACCCCGACACCATCGAGGAGATGGCCCCCCTCTACGCGGCGGTGGCCCACGGTTGCCAGGCTGGCCGCCACCAGGAGGCGCTGGATGAGGTATTCTGTAGGCGTATGGATAGAGGGGAGGCTTTCGTTGCGCGTAAGCTTGGAGCAATGGGTGCTGTACTGGCTGCATTGTCTGGCCTGTTTGACCCGCCCTGGCGCCAGCCTGTGGAAGGGCTTCGAGAAGCTTCCAAGGGCTTTGTCCTGAATGTGGCAGGCTTTTGCCTCCAGGCGCTGGGCCGGCTGGCGGAGGCGGCCCAGCCGATACAGGCTGCGCTGGGGGCAGCAATTGCGCAAGAGGACTGGGAGAACGCGGCCAGACGGGCCAGCAACCTCAGCGAACTAACCCTGACCAGCGGCGACCTGGTACAGGCCCTGGAGTTCGCCCGACAGAGCGTGGACCTGGCGGACCGCAGCGGCGTCTGGGAACAACGAATGATCAACCGGACGACCCTGGCCGATGCCCTGCACCAGGCGGGCCGCCTGCCGGAGGCCGAGGCCGCTTTCCGCGAGGCTGAGGAGATGCAAAAGGAGAAGCAGTCCCAGTACCCACTCCTCTACTCCCTCCGAGGCTTTCGGTACTGCGATCTGCTACTGGGCCAGGGGAGGTACCAGGATGTATTAAGTCGGGCAGGCCAGACGCTGAAATGGGTAACACCACAAAACTGGCTGCTCGACATCGCCCTAGACCATCTCTCCCTGGGGCGGGCCCACCTCCTGCAGGCCCGGCAGGAGGGAACAGGTGACTTCACACAGGCTGCGGCCCACCTGAACCAAGCGGTGGATGGCCTACGGCAGGCGGGGCAGCAGGACGAGTTACCTCGTGGCCTGCTGGCCCGGGCGGAGCTGCGGCGGGTCATGGGCTCCCTGGACCGGGCGCGGGCCGACCTGGAGGAAGCCCTGTCCATCGCCACGCGCGGCGGGATGCGTTTGTACGAGGCGGACTGCCACCTGGAGTACGTCCGGCTGCACCTGGCCTGTGGAGACAAAGAAAAGGCGCGGCAGAGCCTGGCCAAAGCCAAACAGATGATCGAGGACATGGGCTACCACCGCCGGGATGGGGAGGTGGCGGCGCTGGAGGAGATGTTGCAGACCTGACAGGTTTGGGAAACCTGTCAGGTCTAGGATTGCCGAAGGAGTGTGAGTGAAAAAGTTCTGGAAAATCATCCTGAGCGTGATCGTGCTGCTCATCATCGTCCCCGGTTCCTACCTCTGGGCGATGGTGTTGCTGGACTCGCTTTACAAATATGAATCGCCTCTCAAGGGAACGCTGCCTCATGGCCGACCGACCCATCCTCTGGTGCAACAGGTCGTCATGGTCATCGTGGACGGGTTGCGTTACGATGTCTCGCTAGAGATGCCCTATCTCAACGGCTTGCGGGAGGAGGGCGCTTCAGGGGTCATGGTCGGCATTCCCAGCCCCGCCTCTCTGTCAGCCTGGACGACCCTGGTCAGCGGAGCCGGGCCAGAGATCAACGGCGCGCCCTTTCTGGACCCTGAGCACGTCAATGACATCCAGCCCATAGCCGTTGACCACTTGTTTGTCGAAGTGAAGCGGGCTGGCTTTATCAGTGGCCTGGCCGGCTCCAACTGGTGGCAGAAGATGGTGCCGGATGAATTCCTCTACGCTCAGTTTTTCGTGGAAGACGACGATGCCGCTGACGAGCAGGTGGTGGATACTGCCCTGCGCTTTCTCAAGAATTTTCACCTCAGCTACCTGCTCATCCACCTCAATCAGGTGGATCACGCCAGCCGCGAGTACGGCGCAGCCAGCAGCGAGTACCGGCAGGCTGCTCTGCGCGTTGACGCCCATCTGCGCGACATCGCCCAGGCCACGGACGTGCAGCGCAACGTCCTCATCGTCGTCTCTGACTATGGCCACCCTAAAAAAGGAGAACGCGACAAGTTTGGTCAGGTGGCGCTGACAGCCCCCTTTGTCATGGTTGGCCCAGGCGTGGTGCCCGGTGACTATGGCCACATTGCCCCTGGGGACGTGGCTCCCACCGTCGCCGCCCTGCTGGGGACAGCCGTGCCCAGCGCATCCCAGAGACCCATTCGCTTCGATATGCTGCACATGGACGAATTGCAGCGGGCCGTGAAGCAGGTCACTCAGGCCCAACAGCGGGTCGAATTAGGCCAGGTGTACTTGCGCATCATCGGCGCTGGGACCCTCAGTGAGACGGCCGAGGGCGATGCCCTGGTGGCCACAAGTTCCCTGCAGGTCAAGAACTATACAAGTGCTTACACGTTGGGGGAACTCGCCGTCCAGCAAATTGATAAAGAGATGGAGCAAGCCCGGACGCGGCACATTCAGGACGAGAGAGTTCAGCGGCGGATTGTGGCCCTGGTGATGGTCCTGGCCCCCCTCTTCCTCTTGTGGTGGAAGCGAAGCAAGCGTCTAGGCATCCTGATCCTCGCCGCCTTCCTCACTGTTGCTGTCTATCATTGGCTCTTCATCCGGGGGGGCAACGTCTATTCACCAAATATCCCCAGGCCAGTGGAGCCATTTCTGGAGGAGAGCCTTCGCCGGGTGGCCACTGCCCTGGCTGCTGGTCTGGTGGTCACCCTTCTCTGGTTCTGGTACGAACAGGAAAGGTCTCTGCTGGATGTGACCCAATCGGTTTATGGCTTCTCTTTGGCCGTGATCTATTTCCTGGGCGTCCAGGTAGCCATCGGCTACTGGCTCAACGGTCCCACGGTGACCTGGTACCTGCCTCATCTCACCGTGTTCTTCCTGCAATTCTCGGCCCTCGTGCAGTCCTCCATGGTAGCGGCCATCTCGGTGTTTCTGCCGGTGGCTGTCCTGCCGATCTACTGGATAGTCCTGTTAGCCATCTCCAGGCTAATGAGGGACAGGCTATGATTCGACAATGTCACACTAGAAAGTGCTCCCCATCATTGACAACCCCTCCTGTCATTGCGAGCGAAGCGAAGCAATCTCTTAATATGCTGTCTCCTGGGATTGCTTCGTCGCGGAGTTTATCCTGAGCCTGTTGAAGGGCTCCTCGCAATGACACGAAAAAAGACCGGATTCGTGATTCGAGTATTCGAGATTTTGTAGGAGATAGAAAGATGCGCGTCGTCGTTACCGGTAGCAAGGGGCAGTTGGGACGGGCCTTGCTAGAGATGATGGAAGGCCATACTTTACTGCCCATTGATCTGCCCGAGCACGATTTCACCGAGGATTCGACTTTTCAGGCCATAGTTGATTTTGCTCCTGAAATGGTCATCCACGGCGGAGCCTTCACCAACGTGGATGGATGCGAGACCGACCCCGATACGGCGTACCGGGTGAATGCCTTGGGTACACAGAACGTGGCCCTGGCCTGCCAAACTTGTGGAGCGGCCATGCTGTACGTCAGCACCAACGAGGTCTTTGACGGAACCAAAGAGGAACCGTATCTAGAGTTCGATCCGCCCAACCCCATCGGCGTTTACGGCAAATCCAAGCTGGCTGGTGAGATGTATGTGCGTGCGCTTTTGAAAAAGTTCTACATTGTCAGGACGGCCTGGCTCTATGCGCGGGGCGACAACAATTTTGTGACCAAGATGATCAAGGCCGCCGATGAACGGGGAGCGTTGCGTGTGGTCACCGACGAGGTCGGTTCTCCCACCTACGCGCCTGACCTGGCGGCAGCCATCGTCCGACTGATCCAGACGGGGCGCTATGGCATCTACCATTTCACCAATGAGGGCGCTTGCTCTCGCTACGAGTTTTGTCTGAAGATCCTGGAACTCTCAGGCCGAGGGCACATCCCCGTCACCCCCATCACCTCGGACCAATACAAGCGCATTGCCCAGCCTCCTCTCTATTCAGTTATCCGTAACTATTGTGGAGCCACAGCCCTGGGCATCATCCTGCGGCCGTGGGAGGAAGCGCTGCAAGAGTACTTTGCCGATGAATAACCTTGCTGATTTGCCATCTGCTGATTTGCCACTTGCTTCTGTGATTATCCCCAACTGGAACGGGGCACTCTACCTGCCCACTTGTCTCGACTCTCTGCGCCGCCAGACCTATCCCCATTTTGAGGTCATCGTCGCCGACAACGCCTCCACCGATGAATCTGTCGCTCTCATCGAGCAGGACTATCCCGAGGTGATATTGGTCAGGCTCCCCACGAATCGGGGCTTTGCTGGGGCGGTGAACGCTGGCATCCGGCGTTCCCAGGGCCAGATCGTCGTCTTTCTCAACAACGACACCGAGACTGATCCAAACTGGCTGGCCGAGATAGCGCGGGCCTTCG
This sequence comes from Anaerolineales bacterium, assembly GCA_004377365.1. GTDB lineage: Bacteria > Chloroflexota > Anaerolineae > E26-bin7 > E26-bin7 > E26-bin7. Next base: position 19,793 of record SOHZ01000609.1, read on the forward strand.
CCGAGCATCCCACTGTCGGCCTGGTGGCTTCCAAGATGCTCCTTTTCGACCGGCGAAACGTCTTCCACACGGCTGGTGATTTTTATCGTGTGGACGGCATCCCTGGCAACCGAAGTGTCTGGCAAGAGGATCGGGGGCAGTTCGATCAGCAGGAGGAAGTCTTTAGCGCTTGTGGGGGCACGGCGGCCTACCGGCGGGCCATGCTGGACGAGATCGGCCTGCTGGACGAGGATTTCTTTTACTCCTGCGAGGACGTAGACCTGGCCTGGCGGGCGCAACTGGCTGGTTATCGTTGTCTTTACGTACCCACGGCTGTGGTCTACCATCGTCTCAGTGCCACCGGGGGAGGCATCACGGCCAGCTTCCACGATGGCCGCAATTTCATTTACATCGTCGCTAAAGACTATCCCACCTCACTGCTGAAAAAGTACTGGCCCAGGGTAGTGAGGACTCAACTGCGCCTGGCCTGGGAGGCCCTGCGGGCCTGGCGAGGGGAGGCGGCCCGAGCCCGTCTGCGGGGACAACTGGCTGGCCTGTGGGGTCTGCCCATGATGCTCAGGAAGCGCCGTGTCGTCCAGCGCACCCGCCGCGTCTCTGACGAATACCTGGAGTCTCTGCTGACAAAAGTTGACTAAAGGGGCGGGAGCGTGTATCATGGGGCAAAAGCATCCGATGTCATCGCGTGGATTCTGGAGGGGAAAACCCTCGACGAACGGCAGCGACGCATCCAACACTTCCTGGAGAACGAAGGCTACCTTCTGCCTGAGCCGCCCAGGGGTGTGGACCGCTCTGAGGAGGGGGATACCCACACCGTGCGCGGCCGGCGGATGACAGTGAAGTACGCAGTAGTGGATCAGGGCGGACGAACGGTGTATCACTACCGTGAGAATGAGATTGATCACATTATGCTCAGGCGCATTGAGAAATACGACGAATGGGCACTGGAGTATCTCTCCTCGTTCCCGCATATTTTGAAAGCTGGTAAGGTGATCTCCGAAGAGCCAGATAAGGTGATATACCAGACCCGGCAGCTTTATCGCTTTCCAGGTGGCCAGTGCCCTTTTCGTCTTATCATCAAACGCCATCAAGCGGAGAGATGGTACATTGACACCTTTTATCCCTCGTTATTGAAAGGCGAACAAAGAATGGGAGAGATTCTTGATTTCAGATTTGACGCTTTCGACAACTACTTTTGTTTAATGTTTGTTGATTATGCAAATGGACCTACCGGGCACGATGACGAAACCTATGACCTTGTTTTGCATTTGATCAAAAGCTTTAGGACGGGCAAAGTCGCGGGTTTCAGCAACGATGGTGGTGATTTGGCTGAAGACTATGAGAAGATCATGCGACTTTTGCAGAAAAGACCCATCCCTGGCCGCTACGACGTGCCCAAACTGGATCTGCACGATGCTACCCTTGACGAGATTATCACCGCCATCTATCACCGCTTCGTCCTGAGGGAAGGCGCGGTGGAGTATCCGGCGGCAGAAGAGAGGGAACGGCCCCTTCCTACAGTGGCCGAGGAGCCGACCGACTTTGAATAGGAGGCAAAGAAAAATCAAGACCGATACCGTTCAACCGTTCTTATCTATTGTCATTCCGGCCTACAACGAGGAGCGCCGTTTGTCAGGGAGCCTGGAAAAGGTCCTGGCCTTTCTGCAAAGCAGGGATTACCCGGCCGAAGTGATCGTGGTTGACGATGGCAGCACCGATAACACCGTTGGCCTCGTCGAAGGCTTTATGACCAGGTACCCTTTCGTCTCCATCATCAAGAACGACCACCGGGGCAAGGGGTACGCCGTCCGCACGGGGATGCTGGCCGCCCAGGGCACCTACGTCCTTTTCTCGGACGCCGATTTGGCCACGCCCATAGATGAAGTAGATAAGCTCCTGGCCTTTCTGGAGGATGGATATGACATCGCTATCGGATCACGGGAGGGGCTGGGGGCACAACGCATCAATGAACCAGGGTATCGCCACCTGATGGGCAGGGTTTTTAACCTCCTGGTCCGTTTGGTGGCGGTGGGAGGCTTTCAGGACACCCAATGCGGCTTCAAGTGCTTCCGCCACGAGGTGGCTCAGGACCTGTTTCAGAGGGTGCAACTCTACGGGGCCGAGGCTGGTCTGGCTAAGGGGGGGATGGTCACCGGCTTCGACGTCGAGGTCCTTTTCCTGGCCCTGAAGAGAGGCTACAAGGTCAAGGAGGTGCCCGTGCAGTGGTATTATGTGGCTACCACCAACGTCAGCCCTCTCCTCGACTCAGTGCGCATGTTCACAGACGTGTTGCGGGTGAGGCTCAACTATTGGCGGGGAAAGTACAATTAAGGGATAAGGGCCTTCAATCCAAGGCTTCCATCCTCTCAGTAATCTCCCTCAGCTTGGGCAGGCTGGCCTTTGTGAAAGGATTGGGGGGGAGATAGGGACAGGCTCTGGCCTCGCGGGTCGAGATCTCAAAAGTGCCGATGCGCCGGCCCAGGGCGGTGATTTCCACTTTGTCCAGGCCGATGAGGGGACGTAGAATCGGCTTGGGGATACCGTAGGAGATGACTTCCAGGTTGTCGAGGGTCTGGCTGGCTACCTGGCCCAGGCTGTCGCCCATGACGACGGCCTGGGCTTTGTGCTCGTCAGCGATCTCGCAGGCTTTCTGGAGCAGAGTGCGTTTGCAGAAGATGCAAGTCCATCGCTCAGCCCTGATGCGGTGCAACTTGTCCCACGTCTGGCCAAAGACCTCGTCGTGCTCCAACACGATGGGCCGGATGTCCCACCCGTAGGCGTAGCCAGAGAGGACCTCGCAGTTGTCCAGGAATTTGCTACACTCCGCCTCGTTCTGGCGGAAATGGAGGGGGATGACGCCACAACCGCGCTTCATTATCAGCCAGGCTGCTATAGGCGAGTCAATACCGCCGGACATCAGAGCCACCGCCCGCCCTTCGGTGCCCAGGGGCAGGCCACCGTGCCCGGCCACCGTCTGCCCGAAGACCAGGGCGTGACCTCGGCGCACCTCGAGGCCGATGATCAGATCGGCCGCCTTGGAGAGGTCAACCCGGGCTCCCGTTGCGGCCTGGACGTGCTCGCCCACCACGCGGTTGATCTCCGGGGAGGTGAGGGGAAAGGTCTTGTCGGCCCGGCGGGCATCGGTGTGAAAGCTCAACCTCTCGTTCAGGCCCACAGCCCTGGCCACGCGCAGGGCCTCTTCTTTAAGAGCTTTGATGTCGGCAGGTACTTCCACAGCCGGGCTGAGGGAGACGATGCCGAAGACATCCCGCAGCTTATCGGCTGCCCGTTCCACCTCGTCAGTGTGCACATAGAGGCGCTGACCGACGATGCTGACGTTGCCACTCAGACCATTCGTCTTCAGGCAATCCCTGATATTCTTGCGCAGCCGCCCGATGAAATAAGGGCGGTTCTTGCCCTTTAAGGCTATTTCGCCGTATCGGACCAAGATCAAGCCCATTGCCATCCCTCGCTGTGTGGACTCTATTATTCTACCACCAATGGCGGGGATTGACAACAGCAGCGTCCTCGCCATGCAAAGATAGAGGCGGCGAGTCATACCATCCCACTTCGCCGCCTCTATCATTTCTAGCAGCCGCTATCCATTCCCGCCCTGGTGGGGTTCTCAAGCCTTCAGGCCCTTCAATCGCTCTTCCAGCTTGGCCTTCCGCTCACGATTGGCGGCCAGTTTTTCTCTCTCTCTGTCAACCACGTGGATAGGAGCCTTGCGAGTGAAATCCTCATTGGCCAGGAGCTTTTCGCTGCGAACGATGGCAGCCGAAAGAGTCTCGACCTCTTTGGTCAGTCGCTTCCGCTCCGCTGCCAGATCCACCATCCCCTCCAGGGGCAGATAGATTTCCAGGTCACCTACCACCACAGTCAGAGCTTTGGCCGGTTTTTTGACCAGGGTGTGAGCCAACCTCAGCTTCTCATCGTCCAGACGAGCCAAGGATACCAGGACGTCTCTCTGGCTCATCAGGAGAGCGTACCTTTTGCCAGCGGAGATGATAGCCTCGATGCGCTGCCCCGGTTCTACTTCGTACTCGGCACGGACGTTGCGGATAGCCCGTATTGCATCCATGACCAGGCCCATCTCCTCCTCAGCTTCGTCATCAGTGTCCCTGGGTTCTGGCCAGGGAGCGATCATCAGGGACTCTCCTTCGTGAGGCAGTTCTTGCCAAAGGGCTTCGGTGACGAAGGGCATGAAAGGGTGCAAGAGACGCAACGTCCGTTCCAACACATAAACGAGGACTCGTTGGACCATCAAGCGACGTCGGGCGTCCCTACTATACAAACGCATCTTGGACATCTCGATATACCAGTCACAGTACTCGCCCCACAGGAAATCGTAGATTTGCCGCCCCGCCTCACCGAACTGGTAGGCATCAATGAGGCGGGTGACATTGGCTACCAGCCGGTTGTGGCGGCTCAGAATCCAATGATCGGCCAGGGTGAGAGCACCCATATCCCACGTGCCCCAGCCGACGGTGAAACCGTAGCCCAAAGTGTTAACCACAAAGCGGGTTGCGTTCCATATCTTGTTGGCGAAATTGCGGTTGGCCTCCACCCGCGATAGGGCTAGTCTCATGTCGTTACCAGGGGTGCTGCCCGTCAGCAGGGTGAAACGTAGGGCATCGGTGCCGTACTGGTTCATGACCTCAAGGGGATCAATGGCGTTGCCCCTCGATTTGCTCATCTTTTGCCCGTGCTCGTCACGGATCAAGCCATGCAGGTAGACGGTGTCAAAGGGGATGTCGTCCGTGCACTCTAACCCCAGCATGATCATGCGTGCCACCCAGAAAAAGAGGATGTCGTAGCCCGTTTCCATGACCGTGGTGGGGTAAAAGTAGCGCAAGTCCTCGGTGTCGTCGGGCCAGCCGAGGGTAGAGAAGGGCCACAGCCCTGAGGAGAACCAAGTATCGAGGACGTCTTCGTCCTGGTGAATGGCTGTGCTTCCGCAGTGCTTACATTCGGTTGGCTCGGTAATAGCTGCCGTCTTTTGGCCACAGTCATCACAATACCAGATGGGGATGCGGTGGCCCCACCACAGTTGACGGGAGATGCACCAGTCTCGGATGTTCTCCATCCAGTTGTAGTAGACCTGGGTGAATCGCTCGGGCACAATGCGGATGCGCCCGTCGCGCACGGCCTCGATGGCCCGCTCGGCCAGGGGTTTGATCTTGACGAACCACTGGGTTGAAATGCGCGGCTCGATCACGGTGTCACAGCGCTGGCAATGACCCAGAGAATGGCTGTAATCCTCGATCTTGACCAGCAAGCCTTCCTTTTCGAGGTCGGCTACCAGGTTGCGGCGGCATTCGTAGCGATCCTGCCCAGCGTATGGTCCTGCCTCTTCGTTCATGTTGCCATCGTTGGTGAGCACGTCAATGGCTGCCAGACCGTGGCGCTGCCCGATTTCGTAGTCAGTCGGGTCGTGGGCCGGGGTGACCTTGACTGCCCCGGTGCCGAACTCGGGGTCCACTGAAGGGTCAGCGATGACGGGGATGCGTCGCCCCAGAGCAGGCAAGATGGCCTCTCGTCCCAACAGGGGTTTGTAGCGAGGGTCGTCGGGGTTCACAGCCACCGCTGTGTCGCCCAGGATCGTCTCCGGGCGAGTGGTGGCCACCTCGATGTACTCTGTAGCGCCTTCGGCCCACCGACCACTGCCCCACTTGCCATCTGCCGTAGGCCACTGTTCATCTACCAGGGGGTAACGCACGTACCACAGCTTAGCGGCCTCTTCCTGGTGAACAACTTCCAGGTCAGAGATAGCTGTCTCGCAACGGGGGCACCAGTTCACCAGATAAGTCCCCCGGTAGATCAGGCCCTTCTCATAGAGCTGAACGAAAGCCACCCGCACAGCATGAGAAAGTCCCTCATCCAAGGTGAACCGTTCGCGCTCCCAATCGCAGGAGACGCCCAGGCGGCGGTGCTGCTCGGTAATGATGCCACCGTACTTTTCTTTCCACTGCCACACTCTTTCCTCAAACTTTTCGCGTCCCAGGTCATGGCGGGTCAACCCCTCTTTGGCCAATGCCCGTTCTACCACATTCTGGGTGGCGATCCCAGCGTGATCAGAGCCAGGCACCCAGAGGGTGGGAATATCTCTCATGCGATGGTAACGGATCATCAGGTCTTCTACTGAGGCCGTGATGGCATGGCCCAGGTGCAGTCCGCCCGTCACGTTGGGTGGTGGCATGGAAATGACGAAGGGCTTCTGAGCCCGGTCGGCCAGCCCTTTCTCGAACTGCGTCTCTGGCTTGAAATACCCCTGGGCTTTCCACCAATCGTAGAGCCGCTGCTCGGTGGCGTGGGGGTCGTAGGTTTTGGGCATTTCCTTCTTGCTCATGCTAGTTATCCTTTCCAAGGGGGGGTTGTCTTGTCATAACTCAAAAGCCCCTTTCGCTCAAGGACGAAAGAGGCTCCTCCGCGGTACCACCTTGACTTCAACAACGCATTCGATGGCACTGGGACAAAAATCCGTCGCATCCTCTACCACTGTTGCACCACTGTTGCGGTGCAGGCGGTATAGGCAATCCGTTGTCGCTCTCGCTACGCTGTAACGGGCTTACCCGTGAGGGCCTACTAGGCCGCAGCCCTTCAGCCCCCCAACTCCCAAGCGACCTTCGGTGGATGCTACTTGCGAGGAGCTTTCAGCCGGTGACCCCTCTTCTCTTCAAGGCTGTCCACCTACTCCTCTTGTTCATCGTCTTTGCCTTGCCTGATTGTGCTTATTATAGTGTATTTCAAGGAATATGTCAAAAGTGCCGTCTCTTGCAATTATTGGCCACAAGCCTTATAATATAAGTGTAGGCGACAAACCTGGCTGGAAGTGAAGGGCACTCAAAAATGGAAACGAAACGGATCTTGCGTGACGAGACAAAGTTGTTTGAAGAGGGAGCCACACTCCCCAAGGGGACTGAGCTTCAGGGACGATACGAGATCATCAGGACGGTAGCCATAGGGGGCATGGGCACCATATATCAGGCTCGGGACAAGCGTTTTACCAAGGTTGCCAGACTGTGCGCCGTCAAGGAGATGATCAACTCCGCTCCCGACCCTCACCTCCGTGAACTGAGTATCAAGAATTTCGAGAGGGAGGCGAATATCCTGGCCACTCTGAACCATCCCGCCATCCCCAAGATCTTTGATTGTTTCAGCGAGGGTAATCGCAGCTATCTGGTACTGGAGTTCGTCGAGGGTCAGAACCTGGAAAGCCTACTGCAACGGACTGCATCTTTCTTACCCGCGGAGCAGGTCATCTCTTGGGCTATCCAAACCTGCGACGTTCTTTCTTACATCCATGACCACAAACCTAATCCTCTCATCTTTCGTGACCTGAAACCTTCCAACATCATGCTGAACAACCAGGATCGGATTGTGTTGATTGACTTTGGCATCGCCAAGG
>SOHZ01000367.1 GCA_004377365.1 Anaerolineales bacterium
TTACATTCTCGGCGAGATCTTTTGCCAGGCCCAGCTTACTAAGTTCTGGATCTGTAAGAACGGGTTGTGCCAATATATCAGTTGCTTTGATTAACAACTCGGGAAAGTCTTGGGGTGCGATCTCGACAAATGTGTGCTCTGTGCCAAAGACGTCGCTTGCCTGCCGGGCGTACTCTATCTCGAATTCAAAGCTTGGCGCCTTGGGAGCATAGCTGAACGACCGAGGCGTTTGCGAGGACCGCTCGTTAATGAGGAATTGAAGGAGAGAAGAGTCAATGCCGCCGGACAAAAAGTTACCCAGGCCACCCTGTCCAGATTTCTCGACGTCATCCATATAGGCGCCCAACACTGCTCTCAACCGCTCGTGCACGATGTCAGTCGTGCGGTCGTCAGCGCGGTCAAACCTGGGGCCATCGTCTACAAACCGCAGGTCCTGAGCAATGTGAATATCCAGCTTTCCCTCTTTCCATTGTAAAAGCTCTCCCGGGTACAAACGCTTCACGTTGCGGAGGAGAGTAAGACGGCCCGGCATGTACATCAACGTAAAATGCCAGGGAATGAGATCCTCGTTTAACTCTACGTGACCGAGCGCAGCAACGAGGCACCGCAGGCTGTCCGAGCACAGGATCTCCTCGCCCGACACTGTGTAATGCAGTTGATAGGCCGACAAGAGCGTTTGGTATACCGAAAAGCTGGCCTCTGCTTTTCCCAGGCACGCTACGAGGGCGTTGCCCCGCAAGGCGCGATGGTTGATCGTCTGGGGGCTGAGGATCTTCTGATTGACCAACTGCTGCGTTGAAAGAGGAGCTCCAGCCGGGGAACGGACAAAGCCCAGTTTAAGCGCGATGGCTTCCTCTGTCTCCTCGGCATCACCGCAGGAGGTGTAAAAGAAAAAGTGACCCCAATCGCCAAAATCAATGATTCTAGGAGTGATGCCCAGGCGACCAGACCATTCATGGAGATTTTGAGGGGATTTGGTGAAGCCAAAGACAGTGAAGGACCCCAATTGAGAAGCAAGGTTCATATTCGTATTCATGGTAGATTCCTCCTTTAGTTCTATTAATGAAATCTGACGATCAAAATCGGTAATGCTGTAGATGAATCTCCTCCGGCCAACATACTCAGCTTGTGGCTAGCAACTGGCCTGAAGTACTTGGCGAACGTTGTCAGCGATGTAGTGGATTTGTTTCTCTGTCAAATCAGTGTGAGCAGGCAAGTTTATCACTTCTTGACTTGTTTGTTCTGCGTAAGGATAAGGGCCCCGGGCGTAAGACCGATACTTTTCTAGGTTGGGCAAAGCATAGTTGAAAGTGCGACCAGTTTCAATACCTCTAGCGCGCATCTGCTGGCAAAAGCAAATGGCATCTCGATCTTTGACGCGCACTGTGTAGAGTGCATAAGAAGCCCCCTCCACCGTGGGGGCTGGTGTGAGACCGGGGATTTCACGCAGAATTTCGCCGTACAGTTTTGCCAAAGCACGGCGTTGAGAAAGGATAAAGTCTGATTTACGCAGTTGAGCCAGACCTATGCGCGCCTGAAGGTTGGTGTAACGGGTAGCATAATCGCCGACAAGCGACGAGGTAGAATGCTGGTGGCCCTCCTCCGCCGGGCGCAAGCGTGGAGATAGATTGTGGATTGTACCTTTGGACAAGTTCAATCGCCAAGTTAGGCCATAGATCGAATTCTTTGACAAAAGGTAATGGATCATCAAAAGAGCCCATCGTTTAGCCCATTCTTTGGGTGGCAGATGATTCATCTCTCTATCGCGATAAGATCTGAGTTTTTCACGGATTTCGGCATTGTTGGTGACGATCATACCGCCGCGAATGGTAAACAGCGGCTTGGCGGGACCAAAACTAAACAGGCCGACGTCGCCCCGCAGTCCATCTGAACCGGATGTTGAACCAGGGAACGTCAAAGCCGCATCTTCTACGATGACGATTTGTTCGTTATTGGCTAGCTCACGAACGGCGTCTATATTGGTGGGATAGCCAAACATGTGGGTGGCAACAATGGCCTTAGTTTTGGTTGTGATGGCCGACTTTAGAGAGTTTAGGTCCATGTTGTAATCGGCCAGGTCTATATCAACAAACACCGGGATGTTGCCGGTGGTTACAACAACCTCCGGCATAACTGCGCAAGTGTAGGCAGGGAATATAATTTCCGCCTGGGTCAGGTTCAAGGCCTTTAACAAGGCGAAAAAGCCTGCATGGCCGTAGCTAAAGGCTAGACCATATTGGGCGCCAGCTCTGGCGGCTACCGCTTCTTCAAACTCACGCCGGGTGGCACCGGGGCGCAATATTGATAAAATATCCAAGACATCAAGATCAGGGCGTGCCTTGCGGATCATAGCTCATTGTCCATTCCCAAAGCTGAAACTGGGCGGTATCGGGATCACCAGATCAGGATCGTTGACTTTCGCTGGCTTTTCAGCAAAACTACTGACCGAACGAATAAGAAGGCTGCTTAATCCTGGCGTTACGTAGTGCTTTTCCCACTCTTTCTTAGTCTCGGGAGATACATTGTGCGGATCGTCAACTAGGATGAGCCCGTGTAGCTTTCCATCCTTATCAACCACAATGAAAGGGGTCTCCTTCAAGAAGTGGGACACCGCAGGAGTGAT
>SOHZ01000417.1 GCA_004377365.1 Anaerolineales bacterium
TTGTCAAGGTGCTTGTGGCCCTATTTCAGACTCCTGTGAACCATGCCGAAACTTGCACCACTGTTGCGGTACAGGTTTCGCCTTCGGCTGACGCAGAACAAGGCTCCGGTGAGCACAGCCGAACCGTTCTGCTACTCCGCCAGCGGAAAGTTCACAAGACTCATAGCCTCGGGCAACCCCTCTCCACGGACCTCCAGAGCCCGAGTAAAGAGGGGATAGACTTCATCGTCGAGATCGAGGGCAAAAGGCTCCAGAGCCAACTCGCGACATTCGGGACAGACGTCGCGAGGCGGGAACAGCCTGGCTCCACACTGCTTACAGATCTCGCCAGCCAGACTATAGCGCTGGTTTTGCGCTCTCCAATAACGTGGGATGTGCATGAGTGAAATTCCTCCTAAATGAAATGATGGGTTTGAGCAACCCTTGCGAAGGTTTTTGGAACTTTCGCAAGGGTCATGGGGCTTCCAGGATGTGGGTGATCACTGTCCCTCCAGTGCCACCGATGCTTTGGGCCATGCCCAGGCGAGCACCCTTGACCTGATTCACACCAGACTGGCCTCTCAGTTGCTCCACTAATTCGACTATTTGATAGACGCCCGTGGCTCCGACCGGGTTCCCCCGGGCCTTCAGACCCCCCATGGTGCATATAGGGATGCGGCCATCCAAGGCAATCTCTCCTTCTTGGGCCAGGTGCACGCCCTGTCCTCGCTGGGCGAAACCACAAGCTTCCAGAGAAAGAGCAGCAGTGATAGTGAAAGCGTCGTGTACTTCAAAGAGATCAATATCCACTGATCCAACCCCTGCCTGCTGATAGGCCCTCTGAGCCGACAGGTAGGCCCCCTCCAGTAAAAGAGGGTCGCGCCTGTCGTGGATGGCCAAGGAGTCGGTGGCCACGGCCGAGGCGACGATACGCACTGCGTCAGTAGTGAGTCCGCGCGCCTTATCGCCAGGACAGAGGATGATGGCCGCTGCCCCGTCAGCCAGGGGAGCAGAGTCCATCAGGCTGACGGGATCGGCAATCATAGAGGCTTTCAGGAAAACCTCCGTTGAGACGGGCCGCGGGAACATGGCATAAGGATTGCCAGCCGCGTTCCGATGGGCGTTGACGGTGAAGGAGCTAAAGTCCTCCCGCTTCACACCATACTCGTGCATGTAGCGTCGCATCAGCAGGGCATTGAGGGCCGCAAGGGACAGGCCATGCAACGCCTCGTAATCGCTATCCACGGCCAAAGCCAGGGCTGCACTGGCGGTGGCGCTGCTGACAGCGTCGGTCATCTTTTCCACGCCGCAGACGACGACCGTATCTACAAGCCCGCTGGCCACAGCCATGTAGCCCACGCGCAAAGCCGCCGCCCCAGAACTCTCGGCAGCCTCCACTTTCACCGCCTCGATACCACGCAGCCCACTAAAGTCGGCGATGAGGGCCGCGATGTGCTCCTGGCCAGAGACTTTGCCGGAGAGCATGTTGCCCACGTAGAGGGCATCGGCCCTTTCCAGCCCAGCGTCGTTTAGAGCAGCCGCTATGGCTTCCATGGCCAATTGCTGCAGGGATTTGTCCCAGTGTTCGCCTACCTTGGTCTGACCGATACCTATGATACCAACGTCACGCAAGTACAATACTCCTTAGGATATGGAGAACGTAGAATGTAGAATTGTTCAGTGCATTTGTAGCTTTTTTCGGTAGCGCACATAGGTCGCGTAATCTATCTCCTTGCGCCGGGCAATGTAATCCTGGGTGCAAGGGGCCCGGTCGCGTCTCTCCTCGATGAGATCAGTGACAATCAGAGAGAAAGCGTCACTGCCAGCACCGGAGCCATAGGAGACCAGGAGAATTCTATCACCTGGTCTGGCTTTGTCAAGGATAGCAGTAAGGCCCAACATGGACGAGCCCGCGTAGGTGTTGCCCACCAGCGACACCAGAAGCCCGGCTTCGGTCTGCTGGGGAGTGAAACCTAACCGCTTGGCAGCCTGCTGAGGAAACCTGGTGTTGGGCTGGTGAAAGACAGTCATCGTGTAGTCGGCCGCAGTGTAGCCCAGTTCGTCCATCAGATGCTGACCAGCAGCCAACACGTGCTTGAAGTAGGCTGGTTGGCCGGTGAAGCGGCTGCCATGCTGAGGGTAGTGCTCGTGGGGCCTACGGAAAAAGTCGGGCGTATCTGAGACGTAGGAATAGGTGCCCTCAAAATAGGCCAGGCTTTCTTCTTTGGGGCCGATAATGCAGGCCGCACCCCCAGACCCGGTGGTGTATTCCAGGGCATCGCCCGGCCGGCCCTGGGCTATGTCTGCGCCGATTCCCAGAGCGTACCTGGCCATTCCAGAGCCAACGAAACCAATGGCCGTCTGGATGGTTTCAGTACCCGCTTTGCAGGCGAACTCGAAATCGGCGGCCTGGACATCCGGTGTGGCGCCGATGGCCTCGGCCACAACGGTCGAGGTGGGTTTGACAGCGTAGGGATGCGACTCGCTGCCCACCCAGACGGCTCTTATCTCCTGCGGGTTGATGCCTGCCCGTTTTAGAGCGTTGCGCGCTGCTTCGATGGAGATCGTGGCCGTGTCCTCGTCCAGACCGGCGACAGCCTTCTCCTTGATGGGCAAACCTCCTCGTCCCTCTGTCCAGACTC
>SOHZ01000291.1 GCA_004377365.1 Anaerolineales bacterium
TTGATTGCCAGGAATACTTGCCAGTTCATCCTATTTCAGGGAAATCGGTGTGTCAGGTACATTCTACCACAGGTCGGCCATAGTAACAAGGGACGGGCGATAAGGCGGCTCTTTGAGTGCTCGCACAGGAAGCAAAGCTGCTGGAGAAGCTCGACTCCCTTGGCCTCCCTGGGGTCAGGCTCTATCAGCAGGAGCAGAGAGACCGTGGTAACGGCCGGGCCAAGCGGGCGTCCTCGGCGGGCCGGGGGCGAACTACTTGCTGGAGCGCACGTCAACCGCTGCTAGCGCTGGCTGGTCGCCGGATAAGTCGGCCTGGAAGTCACCGCTGCTGGTGTCAATTTCCAGTCGGGTGAGGGACAAGCTGGACAGGACCAGCCGGGCGTCGGCGCTGCTGACATCCACGTGCAGGTCAAGTGGCACGTTGTCATTCAAGGCCCGATTGATCCCGACAAGGCATAGCCTTTACAGGCACTCAAGGCAGCGAAAGCCCCGCCGCATGCGGCGGGGCTTTCGCTGTGAGATAGGCGGTACCTAATCTTCCTTGGCGATGATCCAAATCGCGTGTACTAACCCCGGCACATAGCCGAGTAAGGTCAAGAGAATGTTCAACCAGAAGTGCAGGCCAAAGCCCACCTGGAGGAACACCCCCATTCTTACTCCCCTACAAGAATGTCCACGTAGGCGGTCATGCCCCAGCGCAGGTTCGCCCCGAACCCTTCTTCCAGGTCAATGGTCACGGTGTAGACGATGTCGCCGTGCCGCTCCTCGGCCATGGGGGCGATCTCGCTCACCTGGCCATGCAGTTCCAGGTAAGGCATGGCATCCACGCTGACCTTCACTTTCTGTCCCACGGCCACCTGGATGACATCCACCTCGCTCAAGTCGTCGGTTTTAACCTGAAGGGCGCTCAGGTCGCCAATCACGAGCACCGGCGTGCCTGCCATCACCGTCTCGCCCTCCTCGACCATCACTGCGCCCACAGTGCCGGCCAGAGGGGCGACGAGGACGGTTTTCCCCAGGGCTATCCTGGCTCCTTGCAGGGCGGTCTGTGCCTGCCGAACCTGGGCCTCGGCTACGGCGATGGCCTCGGCCGTCGGTCCGGCCAGCAACAGGTCTAACTGTGCCTCTGTCTGTCTAGCCTGGGCCTGGGCCACGTCAACCTGGGAGCGGGCCGCTTCCACCGCCGCCCGGGCGATGTCCAGTTCCTCGGCGGTCGCTCCCCTCAGGAGGGCTTCGTAGTTGGCTTTGGCGCTTTCATAGTCATCGCTGGCCTGCCGGAGGGTCACCGCCTGCTGGGTGGCCCCGATGCCGCTTTGCCAGGAAATCTTGTCGTACTCGCTTTGTGCCAACTGCAAGGCCACGGCTGCTTTGTCCATGGCCGCCTGGGCTACCACCAGTTCCTCTGGTTTGGCCCCCGCTTCCAGCCTGGCCAACTCGGCCTGGGCGGAAGCCAGATTGGCCTTGGCGGTGGAGGTTCCCGCCTGAGCGGCGGCCAGGGCTTCCTGGGCCGCTGCGGTCTCCTCCGGTCTGGCTCCGGCCTTGGCCTGCACCAGTTGGGCCTGGGCCAGCTCCAGAGCAGCCTGAGCCTCGTCTACCCGCTGCTGCCAGTCGGTCTGGTCGAGGCGGGCCACCGTTTGACCGGCCTCGATTGTATCGCCCTCGGACACCAGCCGTTCCGCCAGCCGCCCTGTTACCTCAAAGCTCAGGGTGGTCTGCTGCACAGGCACGACCTCTCCCTCGGCCGAGACGACGTTGGTTCCGGCCGTCTGGGCGGCTGGCAGGGGAGGCGGGGTCGGCGAAGCGTCTGAAGCGCCTGTGGAGGGTGTGCCACAGGCAGTACTCGTAAAGAGTATCAAAACCAGAATCACGAAAATGGCCAGTCCTGAGTGGAAGCGAAGGGCCTGTCCTGAGCAAAGTCGAAGGGCGATGTGCTTGAATCTCATGTTCATCCTCCTGATCATTTCATTCTTCATTCTCGATTGTTCTTCACCTTGTCCAAGAAACCATTCGCTCGGCGACGAAACCGTACTCGATCGGCAAACCATCCAGGGGGCTCGGTCGGAGACCTTCGCCCATCGAGAACATGGGGCGCTGATTGCTGCCATCGGCGTTCATGACGTACAGCTCCCATTTCCCATTCCGGTCGGTGAAAAAGGCGATGTGACGGCCGTCAGGCGACCAGGCCGGGGACACGTTGTTGGGCGGTGGTGGGGCAAAAAGCTTCTCCTTGGTCAGCCGCATCCGGTTCGACCCATCGGCGTTCATGACGTAGATCTCCCAGTGGTCGTGCTGGCTGAACCCGAAGGCGATTTTGGTGCCGTCCGGCGACCAGGCCGGCGAGATATCACGGACGTCCGTGGAGAGGGCATCGCGGCTGCGATCGTAGAACTGGCCTCCTATGGACCCATCCGTAGCGGTCAGGTGAAGGCCGTAGTCGCTGTCGTAGGCGATGACCTTGCCGTCGGGTGACCAGGTGGGGGAGAAGCTGTGATCGTAGCACAAGAGCTCGGTGAAATAGTGGTCCTCGACCCGCACCAGCCCCAGCTTCCACCAGGGATGCGCCGGCAGAGTAAACCGAGAGAATATTTCTATGTCCTTTTCTCGCCCGCCGGCC
>SOHZ01000409.1 GCA_004377365.1 Anaerolineales bacterium
GTGCTCTACATTCTGGACGAGCCCAGCATCGGCCTGCACCAGCGCGACAACGCCCGCCTGCTGCGTACCCTGAAGGGCATGCGTGACCTGGGCAACACCGTTCTGGTGGTCGAGCACGACGAAGGGACCATCCGCTCCGCCGATCACGTCATAGACCTGGGACCTGGAGCCGGCGAGCACGGCGGTCAGGTGGTGGTGGCCGGCACCCTCGAGGAGATCATGGCCTGTCCCCAATCGGTCACCGGCCAGTTCCTCAAAAGAGAGCGCCAGGTGCCCGTTCCCGACCACCGGCGTGATGGCAACGGTAAAGCCATCGTCGTCAAGGGGGCGGCTGAGAACAACCTGAAGGAGATTGACGTCCAGTTCCCGCTGGGCAAGTTCATCTGCGTGACGGGCGTCTCCGGCTCGGGCAAGTCCAGCCTGGTCATCGAGGTCCTCTACAAGCGATTGGCCCAGGACATCCACCGTGCCAAGGGTAAACCTGGCAGCCACGACAACGTTGTGGGCATTGAGCTTCTGGACAAGGTCATTGACATTGACCAGAGCCCCATCGGGCGTACGCCGCGCTCCAACCCGGCCACTTACACCAACGTTTTCACCTATGTCCGCGAGCTTTTCGCCAGCCTGCCTCAGGCCAAGCTGCGGGGCTACAGGCCAGGCCGCTTCTCCTTCAACGTCAAGGGAGGGCGCTGCGAAGCCTGCCGGGGCGACGGCATCATCAAGATCGAGATGCAATTCTTGCCCGATGTCTACGTCACCTGCGAGATCTGCCACGGCAAGCGCTACAACCGGGAGACCCTGGAGATTCGATACAAAGGCAAGACCATCGCCGAAGTGCTAGAGATGACCGTCGAGGAGGCGATGGGGTTTTTTGAGAACATTCCCAAGATTAAGAACAAACTTCAGACTCTGTATGACGTGGGCTTGGGTTACATTCGATTGGGCCAGCCAGCGACCACCCTCTCCGGCGGCGAAGCGCAGCGGATCAAGCTCTCCAAGGAGCTTTCGCGGCGGGCTACAGGGCAAACCCTCTACATCCTGGATGAGCCGACCACCGGCCTGCACTTTGCCGACATCGAGAAGCTGTTGGACGTATTGAACCGCCTGGTAGACACAGGCAACACCGTGATCGTCATTGAGCACCACCTGGACGTGATCAAGACCGCCGACTGGATCATTGACCTGGGGCCGGAGGGCGGCGAGGCTGGCGGCTGGGTCATCGCCGAGGGCACCCCCGAACAGGTGGCCGAGATGCCAGAATCGTTCACGGGGCAGTTCTTGAAGCGGGTGTTGAATGGGCACAGAGTTTGAGGAGGAGAACCATGCAAACCACGACGGTGGGAATCACGCTTTCCGAAGACCTGCTTTCCTTGGGACTGGATAAAGAAAAGATTCAAGAAGAGGTTGAGAAGTGGCTGGTGCTATCCCTCTTCCGCCAGGGCAGGATTTCTTCAGGAAAAGCAGGGAGCTTGCTAGGCATTGGACGGAGAGGGTTTCTGGAGCTTCTGGACAGGGAGGGGATAGCGTATCTAGACTACTCTGCGGAAGAGCTAGAGGAAGAGTTCCGAGTCATGCGTGAGCAGAGGCAAACTATCATGACCACGTCAACTCCGCTGGATGTTCTACGCAGTCTGGAACAGTTGTATGAGAGCGGATTCCACGACGCGGTGACGGACGTCGCTCTGCGCAAGATCGTTGAGAGCCAAGCAGCGCGCGACCGTGTGGCCTTACACGATTTGAAAAACGATCTGCGCGAACTGGAGCAAAAGTATCAACTTCCATCGGAGGAGTTCTTTCACCGCTGGCAAGCCGGCGAGATGCCCGATACAGCCGATTTCATGGACTGGAACGCACTCTACCAGATGGCCCTTGAAATACGTGAGCGCCTGAAGCTCCTACACAATGAGACAGACACAACGTGACGACAGACGAGTATCTGGCAGCCATTCATCTTGCTCTGATAGAAAACCCTATCATCACGAGCTACAGAGTGGTACGCCAACGAGTCACCTCTCAGACAGGACACCTGCGTATACGGGCCGATCTGGCCAACGGTGACTTCCTCGAAACAGCCGAATTCTTTCGTCTGAAGCCTGATGGAGTCGAGGTCGTTGATTACCGACACCAATGGATGGATAGCAGCCGAACCATTCTGCGCAAACGGTGGGATAGCACGCCCGACCATCCAGAACTGGACGGTTTTCCTCACCACTGTCACGATGGCAACGAGAGCAAAGTTATTCCAAGTACTCCTTTGAGTATTCAAAAAGTCCTAGAGATCATTGCCCGTGAGATAGCAACATGACCAGACTGTAAACCGGCCAACTTGACTAAAGAGTCGGAAAGGTATATCATTAGGGACGGTTATACTCCGTGGGGGTGGTTGAGTCCTGGTGGGCTCCGCGGTCTTCAAAACCGTTGGGGGGTGCCGCAGAGGTGGCCCTGGTGGGTTCGACTCCCATCCACTCCCGTATGCCCCACAGAAAGACGCCCTTCCAACTTTTGGAAGGGCGTCTTGTTCTTGAGAGGTAACTACCTTGACAATGTCACATTTCGATCAGGATCGGTGTCATTGCGAAGAGCTCTTCGACAGGCTCAGGATAAACTC
>SOHZ01000430.1 GCA_004377365.1 Anaerolineales bacterium
GCTGCGCTTCCAGGACCATTCTCTATTCCCTCCCGTATGGAACTACAACTTGTCTACTCAGAAGAAGGTCTTGATCAGCAAGGCCGCCAGTAATAAGATGACACTCAAACCAAACGAGGCAAAGCAGACCCTCTATCTTCTTGACTTGCACTTTCGTAGTATCCATTTGTTGACTCGTAACCTCTCCAGTCCAAAACGGCTTGTTCAATGGCCTACGGTTGGTTGCTGTCGCCCTCACTGTCTGGACCTCTCCTCCATTCGACCAGGAGTGAGGGCGACAGCGACGTCTCCTCTCCGCCTCTACGAGCGAGTCTGTTTCTCCAGGACCCGCTGGAAAGCATGGCGGGTGCGCTCCTGTTCCTTCAGGATGTCCTCTTCCCGACCGCTCATGTATCCTTCCAGGAAGGCATTGACGTAGCAGCCGCTGGCCTCGAGGGCCACACGTAACGCTTCCCGGTCAAGATTCGCCATCCAGCAAGCCCGTCGCAGGGCTTCGGTCATGGCCAGGGCGGAACGCTCTCCCAGACCCTCTGAGGCCCGACGCACACCCCGCTGGCGCGTCTCCTCCTCGTCTCCTGTTTCCAGGAAATGCAGGAAGGTTTCCACCTCCTCCTGCGCCATTTCTTCCAGACGGCGGGGGGAGATGAGCAGACGGTTGGACATGTCCGTAGCCCGCAGCGCCTGATGCAGCTCGGAAGCGATGGCTGTCTTCCGAGAGACCAGTTGCCCGGCTACCTGGTTCAGGATTTCTTTCTCCCTTGAGGAAAGTCCGGGATTCATCTTTCTTTCCTCCCCTCACTTGACCAGATAGACGCCGTATCCTGAACCACGAACGCCAACGGCTTTGAGTTCCTCCTCGCTCATCGCCAGCTCGACGCCGTGCCACTCGTCCATTGCCCTGTAGCCCAGTTCATCAGCGTGCCAGGGTTTGGCCAGTTCCTTAAAAATGTCCAAGGGCCGAAAATGCAGTTCTTCTCCCATCTGGCGGTAGACCTCTATCACCTTAGCTGTAATTGGGGATTCCGGGTCGGCTATATCGAGGTAGAACGCCAGACAGCTACTATCGTCCGACCAGTCATAGAGAGTGCGGGCGACGTGGGCGATGTCTTCGTCGGCTATGTACATGCTTACCCCCCAGTAGACAAAGGCCACGTGCCGGTTGTCGCCCAGGATCTCCTTCACCTCGGAGCGGGTCAGCAGTTCCTCGGGCCGGCGGCAGTCGGCCTGGAAATAGTGAACGTTGGGCGTATCGCTCAGGATCTCCCGCCCGTACTCCACTGTCACCGGATCGTGGTCAGAGTAGATGAGGGTGGTGCCAGGGGCCATGGCGGTGTGGATGTGGTCCATCGTCGGCAGGCCGGAGGCAAAGTCCATGATGGTCTCAAATCCCCTCTCCACCGTCAGCGTGCGGGCCACGTCCTGCAGGCACCAGCGGGAGAGACGCATCTTCTTGGGCAGGAAGGGGAAAAGCTCTTTGACCTGATCCCCCGCTTGGCGGTCTATCTCAAAGTTGTGGTGTCCCCCTAGCAAGTAGTCGTAGATGCGCCCGGCGTTGGGCATACTGGCGTCACTTATGGTTCTCTCAGGCATTTTTTTCTCCTTTCTTGTCTTGCTTTTCGCTTATGGTTTTATCGCTTAACCGCAGGTGGCGTTACCAACTCCGCCTTGGTACCCAGACTTGTTTGGCTTTTTTCTTCTCCTTTCTTGCTCTTTACTTAATGGTTTAGCTTGATCCGCAGGTGGCGTTACCAACTCTGCCTCGGTGCCCCGACTTTTTCGGCATTTTCTTCTCCTTTCTGGTTGCCTGGAAATTGTACAGTAGTTTTGCAACGTGTCTGGGGCTCACCGCAGAGAGCGCAGAGCCCGCCGAAATAATAGAAGGTTGAAAGTTGTGGATCAGTTGCCCCCGCGGGGCTATTCACCGACGTCTGAATCTGTCTGTCCTTCTACAAGCGGCGTCGCCAACTCTGCTTCTGTGCCCAGGCGCACCACGGCGTGAGAGGCACCCAGGGCTTTGCCTAACTCATGTACAGTCGTTTGCAGGATGGCGTCGAGATCAATAGATCCCTGGACCTTGCCCGTGATATCGCGGATGAGTCGCTCGCGGCGAGCCCGGGCTTGCGTTGCCTCGAACAGGTGGGCGTTTTCGATGGCCAGAGCCGCCTGGTTGGCAAAGGTGGAGAGCAGTCTGGCGTGGTTCTCGTCGAAAGCGTCCACTTCGGGATGGGACAAGTTGATAGCTCCCAGGGGGCGCCCGTCCCCGCTCACCAGCGGCACTCCCAGGAAGGAGCACATTGGCTCCTTCGTTTCCAAAGGAATCCAACGCGGGTCTGTGCTCACGTCGGCTACCACCAGGGGCTGGCCCGCGGTGACCACGGCTCCGACGAGGCCCTCTTCCAGGGGAATGTGCAATTCAGTTTGAATGGCAGCGACGGCTTCCTCAGACATGCCGTAGGTGGCCCCAAAGACGTACTCGCCCTTCTTCTCGTCCACCAGCATCACGCTGCCCAGGGTAGCACCGGTCGTCCGGGCTGCCGCTTCGATGATAGCTGCCAACAGGCTCTCTTGATCAGAGATGGAGATACAGGCCTGACTGGCCTCGTAGAGGGTGGTGATCTCCCGCAGTCGGCGTTGGGCTTCCTCAAACAGGCGGGCGTTCTCAATGGCCAAGGCCATCTGGTCGGCTACGGCTTCGACCAAGGCGATTTCGTCGGCGGTCCACTGCCGTGTCCCTTCCACCTCCTGAAGACCCAAAGTGCCAATGACCTGGCCGCGCAGGGTGATAGGAGCGACCAGAGCAGATTGGGCTTGCGTTTCTCCACCTCCGCCGTCGCCTGACCCGGATAGCGCCATTGTGCGCCGCTGAGCCGTGCCCTGTTCGATCCCAGGCGATGCTACCTCTTCCAGAAGTGTCACACCTGGCTGTACGTACTCATAACTGGTGGTGGCTTTGGTGGGCAGGAATTCGTCCCATGACTCGCGCAGATAGCTCCGGTGGGCAGCCTGCACCGCTTCCAGGCGAGCCTGGGCCTCGGTGAAGAGACGGGCATTGTCAATGGCCACGGCTATTTGATCGGCCATGGTCTGCAAGACGGCGATGTCTTCATCGGAGAAAGCGACCGCTTCGACACTCTGCACATCCAATGCTCCGATGACCCGTCCACGGGAGATCAGGGGCAGGGCCATCTCCGAGTGGGTCTCGGGCAGCAGTGGGTTATCGAAGCGCACCGCTTCTTCACCGATGTCAAGAGCGATGCGGGCCCGAGCGTTGGCGGTACACCAACCCACCATAGACCGGCCGCCTGCCTCCAGTTTGTGCCCAGCTTTGAGCATCTGACGGCCGGGTTCACCGGTGCCGGCCCGCAGCACGGCCCAGCGGTCACTTTCATCGAGGAGGAAAAGGCCAGCGTAGTACAGGTCGAACCGGTCACGGATGAGGTCTACCGCCTGGCGCACCAGTTCGTTGGGGTCGAGCACCGAGGTGGCGGCGCGAGAGACCTCAGCCGCTGTCTCCAACTGCATGGCCCGGCGTTGAGCCTGGTAGGTGGTGACCTCCAGCTTTTGGTGCGTCTCGTGGAGTTGAGCGTAGGCCTGCTGGGTGCGCAAGACAGCCTCTTCATATTCGCGGGTACGCTCAGCCACGGCTTGCTCCAGATTTTCAATCAGTTCACAAAGTTGGGCAGCCATGCTGTTGAAGGCACTGGCCAAAACACCTATCTCATCGCTTGTCCTCACTTGGGCCCTTGCCGTCAGATCCCCACCAGCTACTCTCTGTGTTGTCTCTACCAACTGACCGATGGGAACGATGATAGACCGACCGATAGTGAGGCCCAAAATGATAGCCAGTACAGTCAAAACCAGGCTCGATACAACAGCGGTCGTGACATAGGTCAGATATAGCTGGTGATTGGCCTGGATTAGCTCCTGAGCCTTGCTTTGTTTAGCCTCGTACAGGGCGTCTGCTTTGGCCAACAGAGCGTTCTCCAACAGGGCGGCTATTCTCATCTGACGACCTGCAACAGCCGCCGTGTCGTCGGGATTACCATGGTAGAAGGCTTGCAGCCCGTCCGATAGAGAGATATATGTGGCATAAGCTTCCCTGATCTCCTGAACGAGCTGTTGATCTTCAGCGCCATGGGCCCGGTCCTCGAGATCCGCCAGATGTGTCTCAACATCGTTGCGCAGCTCCTCAACGGCGCGCAGGTGAGCTCTGTTGCCAGTAGTGACGTATTGGTCCACTTTCAAGCTGTGGAAGAGAACGCCGCTCTCTATGGCCGCCATGTTGGTCAGGACAGGTTGGTGTTCCCGCAGAATCTCCTCTGTACTGGCATTGAGCTGATTCAGGTTATATACGCTGAAAGCACCAATAACAGCCATCAATATGGTTATGAGAGAAAAGGACAGCACCAACCTTTGTCTGACAGTCCATCTCATGATTCGTCCCTCCTGGGCGCATCCAACTGTTGGGGGAGGGCCGCCATACTGCTCAATTCAGGCGTCTGTTTAGCGGTTTTCCGCCTGAAACCCCCCGGATCGTGGCCGAAAACCTGCGAAACGGCCCTATCCCCGGCTTCTCCCTCAACTTGTAGATGCGCCGTCTCTTCTTAGTCCAACGGACGGGCGTTCAACTCTAGAGCCAAAGCCAGTAAAAGTCTTCCTCACTACCCATCACCGGGCAGTAATCGAAGCCCTTGATGTGCGGGCTGTAAATGTGAAAGTCCAGACTGGAGACACCAAAGATATTCACGGCGTCATCAAGGGCCAACTGTTGAGCCTGGCGGTAGAGCTTCTTTCGCTCTGCCTGGTCCACTGTCGCCCGCGCCCGTTCCAGCAAATCATCCATGTCAGGATTCTGATAGTGGCCGGGATTCGTCCACTCTCCTGCCTGGGAGGAATGATAGCCTGACCACAGGTAATTGTCTGGATCGGGGTGGGCAGTGCTAGAGTAGAGAGGAAATATGGGCGGCGCTGTTTTGGAATCCTGAAAGGTGCTAACGGCGTCGGCCCATGCCATAGGGATGATGTTGACTTTGATGTTGAGCTTGGCCAATTGATCGCGTAGGATCTCACCTGTCTTGCGTTCCTCTTCCAGGCCAGTCACGTATACATAGTCCAGATCAAAGCCTCCCTCCGGCCAGGGTGATTGCGCCAACTCTGCCCTGGCTTTTTCCAGATCGAGGCGATAGACTTCAAGATCCCTGGCCGCCCACTCCAGGCTGGGTGGCAATGGCCCTTCTGCCAAAACAGCGCGGTCGGCCCAGATCTCTTCCAATGCCTGGTAGTCAAAAGCGTAGGAGATAGCCTTTCTGACATGGAGGTCTGCCGTATGGCCTTCCTGGTTGTTGAGTTTGATATCGTAGATCTGCATAGACGGCTCTTCCACGATCAAGAAGCCCATCTCTTTGAGACGGAGTTGCTCTTCGGGCAATGCCCAGTCGACCATATCAACCTCACCCTGCTCCAGGGCCTGCAACCTGGCCGCAGCGTCTTCAATGATTTTACGTACATAGCCCTCCAGGTGGGCCTCCACAGGCCAGCCCCTCCAGTAATTGGGGACGGCCTTGAACTCATAGAGTTCACCTGGCTTCCATTCTCCCATGGTGAAAGGACCAGAGCCAGCCTCGTGGTCCGTCAGCCAGGTCTGCCCGTCATCGCTGCCAGCGTTGGCTTCCACCAGATCGGGGTTGACGATAAAGAGCCACGGCAATGTGTCCAAGAAGGGGCCAAAGGGCTGCAGAAGCTTGATCTTTACGGTGTGGTCACCGAGCACGCTCACGCTACCTTTGCCTATGATACCTGCGAACAGGCTTGCCGCTCCCTTGTCGATGCGCAACAAGCGGTCGGCAGAATACTTCACCGCCGCTGCGGTCACCGAAGAGCCGTCATGGAAAACGGCGTTCTCCACCAGTTTGAAGGTCCACTCTGTGGCATCCTCCGAGGCCTCATAGCTCCCAGCCAGCCAAGGTATCGCCTGAGGGGGATTGCCAACGTGCCGAAAAAGGGCGTCGTAGAGCCCTATCAGGCTGCTGCCGATAGCGGTGTCAAAGCCCACGGCAGGGTCTATAGTGTATATGTCCACCGCGCTGCCCATGATGAACTTCTGTGACTTGGCCAGAGTTGGTGTCGGCGTCGGCTCAGATGCAGATGGTCCACAGCCCGGCAAGAAGGCGCTCAGGACAGCCGTTCCGGCAGCCCCGGCGGTCCAGCGCAGGAACGTGCGCCGACTGATAGCCGCTCGATTGACCTCTAGCCTTCGGGCATCACCTCTGAGCTCTGTCCTGATCATTTCAATGGTTTTCCTGTTGTCCATTTGGTTGATCTCCTTTACCTTCACCGTTTACCGACTGCGAGTCTGTGCCCAACTGCACAAAGGTGCGTGATGTACCGAGCACTTTGGCTAGTTCCTGGACTGTTGTCTGCAAGATTGTATTCAGGTCAGTGGAGCTGCGCATTTTAGTGGTGATTTCGCGGATCATCTGCTCGCGTCGGGCACGCCGTCGGGTCTCCTCAAAGAGACGCATGTTTTCCAGAGTCAGAGCTACTTGTTCGGCCACAGCCTCTACCAGGGCGGCGTCATCTGCTGTCCAACCGCCTGCCTCGTCTCGCCGGAGGCCCAGGGCGCCAATAGTCTGGCCGCGCAGGGTGATGGGCACCGCCAGTTCCGCGCCTTCTCCCCCATCAGCGGCGGTGACGGTATCCTCCTGTTGCACAGCCTCAGTCATGGCCGGCAACCAGGTTTCCTCTGGTGAGGTCACGCCAGGTTCGGTGTATCGGTATCCCAATCTGACCTCGGGAAGCGATGTGAAACTCTCCCAGGCTTCTTGCAAATAGTGTCGGTGAATGGCCTGTGTTTCTTCCAGGCTGGCCTGGACTTCCCTGAACAAACGAGCATTATCAATGGCCACAACGAGCTGGTCGGCCATGGTCTGCAAGGCAGAGATGTCCTCATCGGAGAAGGCAGCCTCTTCAGTGCTTTGCACGGTGAGGGCACCGGTGACCTGACCACGGGAGATCAGGGGCAAGGCCATCTCCGATCGCGTCTCTGGCAACAGCAGGTTGTCGAAACGCACGGCCTCCTCACCGACGTCCAGGGCGATGCGGGCCTGGGCATTGGCCGTGCACCAGCCCACCATGGACTCACCACCGACTTGGAGCCTGTGACCAGCTTCGAGCATCTGACGACCGGGCTCGCCGGTACCGGCCCGCAGCACGGCCCAGCGCTTTGCCTCGTCCAGGAGAAAGAGGCCAACGTAGTAGAAGCCGAAGCGGTCGCGGATGAGTTTTACCGCTTGGCGTATCAGTTCGTCGGGGTCGAGCACCGAGGTAGCAACGCGAGAGACCTCGGCTGCTGTGGTCAGTTGCAAGGCGCGACGCTCCAGTTCACGTGTGCGCTCGGCCACACGTTGCTCCAGGCCTTCCATTAGTTCGCGTAACTGTCCGGTCATGGTAGCGAAAGCTTGAGCGAGAACGCCAATTTCGTCATTACCCGTCTGCGGCAGCGGGGCATCCCACTGGCCAGCCCCAATCTGCTGAGCCGCTGCCGCCAGTTTTTGGATTGGGGCGACCAAGAAGCGATTGGTCAACAAAAAACCAATGACTGCCATTACAGCGAGAATGACTCCGCTAACGGGAAAAATGCGTGCCAGTACCAGTGACCTGGTCGAGGTTTCTAATTCCTCTTGTAAAGCGGCCACGGCCTGCAGCACTTCTTCTGCCTCAACGACACTGGCCAAGCTCCATCCCGTGCTTTCCAGAGGGGCATAGGCAACAAACAGTTCCTTTCCGCCCACCTCCAAGGTCTCAAAGCCAGTCGAGCCAGCCATCATTTTGGCCAGTACGGAGGCGAATTCCGTCTTGACCTCACTCAGGTCTGTCCCAAATTCGTCGTGCTCAGGGGCGCGTCCCAAAATGTCTCGATAGCCCGGCTCCGGGAGAGCAATGGCGTGTTCTGTATCATCAACGAGGAAAGAGTAGCCACTACCTAGCAGCCGAGCCACTTCGACGTTGGCGCTGACATCCTTCAGGGTGACGTCAATACCGATGACACCCACGAACTCATCTTGGCTGGTATAAATAGGGGCCGCTGCCGTGACCATCAAGCCTTTGCCGGTCGCGTCCTCATACACCGGCGACCACACTGCCTTTCTATCCGGGTTGTTCTCCAAGGTGGAGTTGATGTACCAGGGACGCTGGGTAACTTGAAAGTCTTGCGAGAGAATGGTTCCCAGGTTAATGTTGGGGTAATACCGAGTTG
>SOHZ01000145.1 GCA_004377365.1 Anaerolineales bacterium
GCCTGCCCTGAGCTTGTCGAAGGGGTCTCGTTCTCCACATGGCAGATCGCTTGCTTGCCAGGAACGGGATTCTTCCCTTCGGCTTCGCTCAGGACAGGCGTCGCTTCGCTCCTCAGAATGACAGGCCACAGACCAACATTCCCTGACCCAGAAGCAAAAGGCCGCAACCAGACCCAGGAGGGTCAGAGGCGTCGTTCTGAACAACAGGGTTACCGGATAGAAGAGAGGGCCTGGATCGTCCACCACTCGCCCCAGGAAAAAGTTGCCCTTGGTGTGAGCCTCACCGGCATAACCTATGGCTTTATCGAAAAGCCCTCGTATCGCACTCACCGGCTCAACCCACGTGACCGGCCACAGCAAGAAGAAAATCAGCAGGGCCACGGCGGCCCAGCCCAACCAGGCACTGATCCACCGAGTAAGAGCTCCCCTCTCGATCTTGCGCCAGTCCCTTCGGCGGGGCCTGTCCTGAGTGAAATCGAAGGGCTCAGGGCAAGCTTCAACTTGAGCCAGGTAGCCCATCCCACACAGCAAACCCACGAAGGGAGCCAGAAACAAGGCAGGACCTTTGCTCAAAAAGGACAGTCCAGCAGCCAGACCAGAGAGGACCAGGAAAGTGCGCCAGCGACCGTGCCAGGCGCAGATCAGGAAGCTCAGCACAGCCAGGGTCATGAAAGTAGTAGCCAGGGCGTCGTGGTGGATGACCCGAGAGTGGGAGAGGTAAAAAGGGTCCAGAGCCAGGAGGACACCACTCAGAAGGGCTGCCCTGTCGCCGAATATCCGCCTGACCATAAAGTAGACAGCCACCACACAGGCCGAGGCCAGAAGGACCGTCGGGAAGCGCATCACCGGCAGATACTCAACGCTGACCGAGGGACGCACCGGCACGGCCTCCAAGAAGGCCCATAGACCCGTCAGGCTCGGCTGTCTGACCTGGGATAGGTATTTGACCAGCAGCCCGACCGTTCCCGTCCATTTGGTGGTCACGCCGGGGTGGCCGGTCTGAAAGGTGTCGGCCCAGTCGCCGATCGAGAGGGCGGAGAAGAATTGCACCGACCGCTCGATCCAACGCCGCTCGTCAGGGGTGATAAAGACGCCCAGGCCAAAGGCTCGTGGCCCCAGGGCCAACAGAAAGAGACCCAGGGCAACTATCCATTGCTTGACATTGCAGTAAAGACGACGCCTATTCACTCCCCACTCCTCACCGCGAACTCTCCCAACACGATTTTGTCATCAGGCAAGATACCATCTTGCTCTACAATCAGCCTCTCGCCCGTCTCGGCTCTGTACATTCCCACCGCTATCCGATAGAAGCCGGGTAGAGCCTCTGGAGAGATAGTCAGGTCATATTGGTCGCGCACGATCTCACCCACGGTCCATCCCTCCGTGGGATAGAAGCCATCCACCGGCTGGTTGTCCTTTTGCCCCCAGATACCACCCTCCCCATCTATCAGGTGGGTGAAGACAGTATAGTTCTCGTCCATCTCCGCCAGAGCCTGCCAGAAGAGGGTCAGGTGCAGACTGTCACCAAGTCGGTAGTCACTTTCGAGGTTGTAGCCCAGGAAGCGCACCTGACCATCCAGTTCGGCTGTCATGGGATGCTCAATGCCCAGCGACTCAATGGGCGGCAGCTGTGAGGGAATGTCAAAAGGCCCCAGTAGCAACTCTCCGCCATCAGCTAGCTGTAGGGAGAGCCCGGAGTAAGGCTCAAGCCAGTTAACGGTCACCTGGTAAGCGCCTGGGGGAGTGCCGGGCAAGATCTCGATCTGGCGGTCGTCCCTGATGGCAACGCCCTCCTTCCAGGTGCTGGTCATGAAACCGTCCCAGAGAGGATAGCCCTCCTGCTGGCCCCAGACGTGATAGACGCCGTTGATCAGCTTGAGGTACTGGCGATAGTCTGCCTCAAGCGATCCCCGGTTCTGCCAGTACAGAGTGAGGGGCAGATAAGCCCTGCCGTCTGCTTTGACGGTCACCTCCTCCACGTCATAGCCCAGCAGGCGCACCTTGTCGTCGAGGTCAACCAGTACAACCTGTTCAAAAGGATAAGCCTCCTCGGGGACCTCCTCGGGTACCTTGTAGACCCAGGCGTACTCCAGGCCCTTCAAGCGCACAGTGTACTCCGGTTCCAGGGAGCGAAAGAAAGCCACCGTTCGAGCATCCGGCAGTTCCCGTTGTACCTGGTTGATGTAAAAGACCACATAGTCAGATTCGTACCAGAGCCAGATGTTCTTAGCCGAGTGCCACTTTGGGCCCAGATCCCGAGACCTCCCCCGAAAGAGAGTGTTGAAGCCCAGAAACGCGTACCAGGACTGCACCCGCTTGTCCTCGATTCCTTCCTTCTCGTTGAGATAGTGAGCTGCCTTCTCCAGACCCTCTTCCCACCCGACCAAGATAACACGTGAAGCCTGCCGGAGGCCACCCAGAGCCGGATTATAGAAGGTGAAATAGTATGGGTAATGAGGGAAAAGAAAGAGAGCTTGCAAGATCAGACAGCCCAGTGGCAAGAGGTTGGTTGCCCCAGTTGCCCATCGGTTGAGCAGGGCCAACGTTCGCTGCTGCAGCATCTCGGCCAATTCCCAAAGCCCAGCGGCGGCCAGCAACGTCATAGCAGGAAATATAGGCAACAGATAGCGGTCGAGCTTTTTGGGGCTGAGGCTGATAAAGGCCGCGAACAGGCAAGCGTAGGCCCACAGCCAGAGCAACTGCCAGCCCTCTCGGTTCCTCCCTTTTCGCAAGATCACGGGAAGACCGGCCACAACTCCCAACAGAGTCAAGGGGCTTACTTTGAAAAGAAAGACGACAGGGAAAAACCAGGGGCCAGGATCATCCGTGACTCGGCCCAGGAAAAACTGCGGGTGGCCGGCCTCGGCAAGTTCGCTTGAGCTACCCAACAGACGCTGGAGCGCCGCCAGGGGATCAACCCACATGGCAGGCCAGACGAGGGTAAGGGTAAGCCCCGCTACTCCCGTCCAGACAGCCAGGATTAAAGCCAAATGGAGAGCCTTCCGCCACTTTTGGGCCATTGCCTGCCCTTCATCTTTGGTAATGCCAACGTCGGCCAAGTAGACCGCCAAGGCCATCAGCCCGGCAAAGGGAACGAGGAACAAGGCCGAGACTTTGGTAGCCACACCCAGCCCGGCGGCTATCCCTGAGAAGATCAGAAGAGGCGAAAGCCGGCTCCTTTTCAGACAGATGGCCAAGCTGAGGGTAGAGAGAGCCATAAAGCTGGTCACCAGGGCGTCCAGGTGCAGCACCCGCGAGAGAGCCAAGTGAAAGGGCTCCAGAGCCAGGAGGATGGCCCCCAGCAGGGCCACTCGCTCAGCAAACAACTCCCTGGCTAGCAAGTAAATGCCCACCACACTGCACGAGACAATGAGAGCAATGGGCCACCTGACAGTGGCCATGATCTCCAGATGGTTGTGGGGGTTACTCTGCAGCCATCGCAGAAATTCCCTCAGGTTGTCGGCATGCTGGGAAGCTTCCATCTCAACAGAAGGATTCAGGCAAAGGAGCAGATACTTGGCCACAATCCCGGCCGAACCACACCACTTGGTGGTCACTCCCCCTGGCGTCGCGTATCCGCTGTGAATGGTGTGGATAAAATCACCGGCCAAAACAGCTTCCAGGAAGCTGGCCGAACGGTTCATCCAACGTGGCTCATCAGGGGTGATGAAAATATCCAGACCCACCACACGTGGCACAAGGGTCAGCAGGAAAAGCGCCACGCTGATGCCTAGCGACCGTCGCCAGTTGCCTTTGTCGCTCGCTTGATTTCGATACGCTTCATTACCCTTCGACAAGCTCAGGGCGGCGCTCAATCGGCGCTCGCTCACAACGTTCGCCCTCACCTGCTGTTGACCCTTCGACTTGGCTCAGGATAGACCCTCCGTCGCTCATCTATCCGTATCGGTCCTAGCAACAAATCACCATCCACAGCCGGTTTCAGGCCCCTGCCTATCTCGGGATCGAACAGGTCCAGGCCCAGGTAATAGACACCCGGTGGGGCGTCGGGAGGCACCTCCAGTCCATGCTTGTCCCGCAGGATCACACCCTCCTCCCATTGGCTGGTCAGAAAGAACCCAAATATCGGATTGCTATCGTCCTCCCTCCAGACCTGCCCATCACCGTCCACCAGCTTGAGATAAACCCGATAGTTCTCGGTTATGGGCTGCAGGCTTTGCCAATACATAGTTATGACGAGGTAATACAGTCCTTCCAGTTCGGCCAGTTCCCCTTCCACTTCCCAGCCCAGCAGACGGACTTGCTGTCCAAAATCCACCATACTGACGTGTTCATAAGGATAGGCTTCAGGGGGAACCTCTTGGGGCACCTTGTAGACCGATGCATAGTCAAGGCCTTTGATATGTACCACGTACTCAGGCTGCTGGGAGCGGAAGAAGGAAACCGTGGCTGGGTTGGGGATCTCACGCTGTACCTGGTTGATGTAAGAGACCACGTAATCCGTGTCGTACCAGGGCACAACCCCAATAGGCTCCTGACCGCTGACGTTCAACTTGTAGGCCTGACCGCTAAAGAAGGGACCGATGCACTGCTTGGCATACCAGGTGGCGACCCTCAGATGGGCTGCGTCATCCTTCTGATTCAGGTAACGTGCGACCTGCTCATACCCCTCGCCCCAACCAACGAATACGGTCCGGGCGGCCTGACGGATGCCTCCCAACAGAGGATTGTAATAGGTCAGATAATAGGGATAGTGGGGTAAAGCAAAGCCAGCTTGCAGAAGCAACACCAATCCCAGGCCTAACGCGGAAATACGGAACCGCGGAATACGCGGAACTAGGTCAAAACATCCTTTCACCCTTCGACAGAGTTTATCCTGAGCCCTGCCCTGAGCAGAGTCGAAGGGAAAGTCAAAGGGCTCAGGGCAGGCCCACTCCCAGATCACACCGCTCAAGGTCAAGAGGCCGAGGGCCGCCAGGATGTCAATCACCGGGAAGATGGGCAACAGGTAGCGGTCGAACTTTTTGGCTCCCGTGGTCATGAAGAGGACGTAGAGCAGAACAAAAGCCCACAAGGAGAACACCTGCAAAACGCGCCAGCGGTCCCCGACTCTACCCCCCTCCCCATCACCACTAGGACTGAAAGACCTCCACCGTGGATCTGCTCGCGACGGACTTGGAATCCGCCGCCAGTTTCGATACGCCTCGCTACGCAACCCAAGCAACAGCAGCACAGAGCCGCCGAGGCCCAAAAGAGTCAAGGGGGTCAGGCGGAAGAGGAGGGCGACCGGATAGAAAAGTGGACCGGGGTCCATTCCCACCTTCCCCAAGAAGAAATTGCCCCGCTCGTGGGGTGAAGCGGCGTAGCCAGATGCCTTGTCAATGACGCCCTGGATGGTCCCCAGGGGATCAACCCACATGGCTGGCCAGAGAAGCGCAAAAACCAACCCCGCAATGAGCCCCCAGACGGCCCAATCCCGCCCCAGTTCAGCCACGCGACGCCAATCGAGGGGCCATAGGTTCCCTTTCCTCCGGCAGGTACGGAAACCTGCCCTACACCAATAGGCTCCAAGGCTCAACAGTACCGTGAAGGGCACAAGAAACAGAGAGGGTGATTTGGACAGGAAGGCCAGACCCGCCATCAGTCCCGACAGCACCAGGCAAAGAAATGACCGATGCTTTCGAAGATGGACCATGAAACTCAACAGCGAGAGGGCCATGAAGGTGGTGCTGAGGGCATCGTGATGGATCACCCGCGAGAGGGCCAGATAGAAAGGCTCCAAAGCCAGGAGGCCCGCGCTCAGCAGGGCAGTGCGCGGGCCGAAAAGCGGCCTGACCAGGAAATACAGGCCCACCACCCCCATCGAGGTAAAGATCACCGTGGGATAGCGCGTTGCCGCCAGGACCTCTGGCAGGTGAGCGCTCATATCAGCCAGAAGGTCTTGAAAGGGGCCTGCCCTGAGCCCTTCGACTTTGCTCAGGATAAACCCTGTCGAAGGGTGGCCATCTATCAGCCACTGCCCGGACGCTGTTTGCAACCGAGGCAGGTATGTGGCCAAGATGCCCAGGACGCCGGTCCAGCGGGTGGTCAGGCCGGGGTGCCCCACCTGAAAGGTAGCAGCCCAATCGGCTCTCAACAGAGCCGCCAGGAACAGCCCAGAACGCTCAATCCACAGATACTCATCAGGGGTGACAAAGACGTTGAGACCAAAGGCCCGGGGCAAAAAAGCCACCAAAAACAAAAAGCAACCGACGGCGATATTCTCTTTAACAGTCTTGCTTTTGCCAGACATTGGCTTTTCAATCGCCAGTGATCGCCTCCCACGCTCGATGTGCATCTCCCGTGTCCAGTCCGTCCCCTCACGAGCCAGTTGAGCAGCGGGGCGGATGCTCTCCAACGTCTCGCATTGTACCACAGGCTCATCAAAAACGCAATCACTAACCGTAACACTACCGCTGTTGTCTTGTCCAAAGGTTTGAGGCATGGTATAATGACATCGCTTGGAAACAGACCATAGATCATACACGAGTACAACGGACTGGAGGGAATTTAACGGACTTGAGGAGGTAGCGATGCTTTTCGAACAAATAGCCCAAAAATTGGCAACCGAGCCTCAAACCCTGGAGCGCGAGAGTTTAAAGCTCTATGTGGAGAAAAAGTTAAGAATCATTGAATCAGAGTTGCTCCGACTGGCTCACAGATATGGTGTCCAGAACGTTACCGAGCTCGATGAAATGATCAAGCAAGGCAAGTATCACGAAGATGAAGCCTTTGAGGACTATTTCGAGTTCGACAATTTGGAGAGTGAAAGAGACACGCTGGTAAGCGTTTTGGAGAGCCTGTAAGTGGCTACACTGGATGAGATCCGTCGTATCGCCGAGGTCGAGTTTGCTTCTATTCGACTTATCCCTTCCACTTTCACAAGAGTTCGCAAGATGCCGTTAAAGCTCCCTCTTTTAGCCAGGGCGTGATTCAAGGATTCCGTGACTTCATGGGCTTCGTTGAAGCCGAGATGGTGGGTGGAGGGTAGTCGCTGTCTATGAGGTGACCGATTTATTGTTTGTCATGGCAAAGCCGGGAGCAGCCCCAGGAGCTTGGCGGCCATGGCGACCACCGCCACAGCCAGCACCCCCCGGATCCACCGCTCCCCTTTAGTTACCGCCAATTGGCTGCCGATCCAACCGCCAATGCCGTTGCCGATGGCCATGACCAGGCCAACGACCCAATTCACCTTGCCGTTGAGGGCAAAGGTGACCAGCGCAGCCAGGGTGTAGACCGCTATCACGACCACTTTGTGGCTATTGGTCTGCACCAGGTCCAGGCCAGTGATGAGTACCAGGGCGGCGATGATGATAAAGCCCACGCCAGCCTGGATAAAGCCGCCGTAGACGCCGACGAAGAAAAATGCGACCATAGCCAGCAGGCGGCGTTTGGGGCTGAAGACGGCCTGATCTCCCTGCAAGCGTCGCGTCGGATTCCACAGGATGAGCCCCACGACGAGCAACATGATAGCCGCCAGCACCTTCTGGAACAAAGTGTCAGAGATGTCTACGGCCAGCTTGGCTCCCACGATGGCACCCGCCACACCCGGGACGGCCAGCCCCAGGCTGAGCTTGTAGTCGGCTAAGCCGCGCTGTTTGAAACCAACTATGGCCATGACGTTATTCATCAGGATAGCCACCCGATTAGTGCCGTTGGCCATCGTGGGCGGCAGGCCGACAAAGATCAGAGCCGGCAAGGTAAGCAGCGAGCCGCCTCCGGCCAGGGTGTTGACGAAACCGGCCACAATACCCACGACGATGACAATAAGAATCTCCGAGATTTCCAATGTTTGAGACCTCCTCAATTCTAGAACAAAACAGAAGCCGAGACTTGTCTCGACTTCTCTATTGGCTTCGCCAAGTCAATTTGATCGTAGCCGCTACCCTATTTGTGCTCTTAGCGAGATACCTCTCGTACTCTTCCAGCCTGCGTCTCTATTTCAACCTCCCCTTGTGGGCCAGCTTCCTGCTGGGATTCAGCCTGGGCCTCTGTCTCTGCCTCCAAAGTGGCTTCGTATGGGGCTGCCATCTCCTCCGCGCCAGCTCCTTCGACTTCGGGTGATAGCTCGTATTCCGCCTCCGGTCCTTCCAATTCTGCCTGTCCCCGGGCCAGGTCTGAGACGTATCCCTCGCGCCAATCCAAATCAACGTATTCCCCCTCTTCAACTCGCTTGAGGCTCAAGCCCATACGCCGTCGGTCGGCATCAATACGGATGATCCTCAAAGTGACAACATCTCCTTCCTTGACCACTTCC
>SOHZ01000514.1 GCA_004377365.1 Anaerolineales bacterium
AAGGAAACCTGGGAGAAGACCACTTTGCAGAAGACCCTGGACCGTTTCGGCGAACGGCGGGCAGAATTTGTCACCACCTCAAGCGCGCCGGTGGAACGTCTTTATACCCCGGCCGACATCGCCGATTTCGACTATGAGCGCAACCTGGGCCTTCCCGGTCAATACCCCTTCACCCGAGGCGTTCACCCTACCATGTACCGTGGCCGTTTGTGGACCATGCGCATGTTCGCCGGCTTTGGCACAGCCGAAGAGACCAACGCCCGCTATAAGTACCTGTTGGAACACGGTGAGACCGGCCTCTCGGTAGCCTTTGATTTCCCCACCCTCTACGGCTACGACACCGATGACCCCGAAGCCGAGGGTGAATTTGGCAAGTGCGGGGTGGCCGTGTCCTCGCTGGCGGACATGGAGCTTCTCTTCGACGGCATCCCCGTTGACGAGATCACCACCTCTATGACCATCAACGGCCCGGCAGCGGTGATCTGGGCCATGTACATCGCGGCCGCCGAGAAGCGGGGCATCCCTATGGAAAAGCTGGGCGGCACCATCCAGAACGACATCCTCAAGGAATACATCGCCCAGAAATCGTGGCTTCTCCCCCCCAGGCCCTCCATGCGCCTTATCGTGGACACCTTCGAGTTCGGCACCCAATACCTGCCCAGGTGGAACACCATCAGCATCTCTGGCTACCACATCCGCGAGGCCGGGTCTACAGCCGTCCAAGAACTGGCCTTCACCCTGGCCGATGGCTTTGAGTACGTGAAGGCTGGCATCGAGCGGGGTCTGGACGTGGACGAGTTCGCTCCACGCCTCTCTTTCTTCTTCAACGCCCACAACGACCTTTTCGAGGAAATCGCCAAGTACCGGGCGGCGCGGCGCATCTGGGCGCGGGAGATGAAAGAGCATTTTGGAGCCAACACCCCGCGCTCTTGGTGGCTGCGCTTCCACACTCAGACGGCTGGCTGTTCCCTCACCGCCCAGCAACCGGAGAACAACGTTGTGCGCACCACCATACAGGCTTTGGCCGCCGTCCTCGGCGGGACCCAGAGTCTGCACACCAACTCTATGGATGAAGCCCTGGCTCTGCCTTCAGAACTGGCGGCCCGCGTCGCCTTGCGCACCCAGCAGATCATCGCCCACGAGAGCGGGGTGAGCAACACCATTGATCCTCTGGCTGGCAGTTATTTCGTCGAGGCTCTGACCAATCGCATGGAAAAAGAAGCCTATCAATACTTTGAGAAAATTGAAAAGCTGGGAGGGGTGATTCCAGCCATTGAGCGGGGTTTCTTCCAGCGGGAGATCGCCGAGGCGGCCTACCGCTACCAGCACGAGATAGACACCAACCAGCGGACGGTAGTGGGCATCAACGAATATGTCTCCCAGGAACCGCTGGCTATTCCTCTCCTGCAGATGGACCCCAAGGGTGAACGGCGACAGTTGGAGCGTCTGGCCAGAGTACGCCACGAGCGGGACAACGTGGCCCTGGAGAAGCGGCTCTCAGCCCTGCGCGATGCGGCTAAGGGAACCGAGAACCTGATGCCTTACATCCTGGACGCAGTACGGGCCTACGGCACCCTGGGCGAAATCTGTGAGGTTTTGCGGGAGGTCTTTGGCGAGTATCGGGAGCCGGTGATTTTGTAGGACGACAGACTCTGCTTGACAATACAGTCATACAATTGTATAATTGTATTGTCAGGAGGTGACAGACATGGAAACAAAGTACGTGACCACCAACGTGCGACTGTCAAAAGAGATGCATCGGGCGCTCAAATGGCGCGCTGTTGAAGAGAACACCAGCGTGGCGGCTTTGATCCGCGAGAGCATAGCCAGGTATCTTGTTGAAGAGCAAACGGCTGTTGTCCCCCCAAAAGATGAGCCTGTCTCCGATCCGATCTTTCAACTGGGCTCTTTGACTGCGGAATCGGAGGTCATCCGGGGAGACCGCCCCACCGACGGAGCCGTTCACCACGACCGCGATGTTTACGAGCGAGAGTACAAACGTTGGCATACCAAGAACCAATGAAAGAGAGCATGCAGTGGGTCTTTGTTGATACCAGTGCCTTCATTGCCTTGCTCGACCCTCGCGACGATTGTCATGACCAGGCAATGTACGTTGAGCAATCCCTATCTAGCCAGGCCACGCGTCTGCTCACCACCAATTTTGTGCTGGACGAGACCTACACCGGGTTGCGGGGAAAGATCCAACACAGTGCCATCCTACGCTTCAGGGATTCGGTCCGGCAAAGTCGGCGTCTGAGTGTGATCCGCATCACCGAAGCGGTTGAGGATCAGGCCTGGGAGATCTTCGCCCGTTACCACGACAAGGATTTCAGCTTCACCGACTGCACCAGTTTCGCTGTGATGCGGCAGTTAGACATCACTACCGCCTTTGCCTTCGATGAGCACTTTGAACAGTTTGGCTTCATGCGGGTGCTCGAGTAAAGCCGTACAAGAGATAAATGGTCAAACGACGCGCTTTTCCCCTACTACTTCGCCCTCCTCAAACCTTTCCAGCCTGAAGGGTCTGATGTCGAAAGAAGTCTGGCCGCTGGTGATCAACTCGGCCAGGATGCGGCCCACGGCCGGCGACTGTTGGAAGCCGTGGCCGCTAAAGCCTACCGCACAGTAGAACCCCTCTACCCCTCCGATGTGGCCCCCGATGACAGGATTGTCGTCGGGGGTAATAGAATACAGACCCCCCCAACTGCGCATGAGCCCCGCTCGCTCCAGGACCGGAGCCCGATAGACGGCCTTGTCAACGATCTGGTCCAGGAAATCCCAGTCCACGTTGGTGTTAAAGCTGGGGGGTTCGTCTTTGTCCGTCATGCCCATCAGGATGCCAGCCCCCTCTCGGCGGAAGTAGAAACTGGGTGCAAAGTCAAGCACCAGGGGCACAGGGTCGGGGATGGGCTCAAAAGGTTCGGTGACCAGCACCTGCCGCCGGTAGGGTTGCACAGGCAGCTCGACGCCAGCCATCCGGCCCACCTGGGCAGCCCAGGGCCCGGCCGTATTGACTACCACCGGCGCGGAGACCTGGTCCTGGGTGATGGTCACCCCCCGCACCCGGCCCCCTTCCACCTGGATGCCCGTCACCTCGGTCCCCTCGTAGATTTCCACCCCCAACCGCCGGGCCATCTTGGCAAAGCCCATGTCCACACTGTGAGGATCGGCGTAGCCATCAGCCGGGCCAAAGGTGCCACCGATGACGTCTTCCAGATACAGGTAGGGCGCTATCTCGGCGATTTCTTCCGGGGAGAGCAACTGGACGGGCACCCCCAGGCTCTTTTGCAAAGCCACATCGTCCTGGAAATCGGCCCAGTCCTGAGGCTCGGTGGACAAGAACAGGTAACCGTGTTGCCGGAAATCAATCTCTGTCTCGAACTCTTCTTCAAAGCGCTCAAAGACCTTGACACTTTCCTGGCAGATGCGGATGTTGGCTTTGCTGGAGAATTGCTGCCGGATGCCGCCGACACTCAAGCCGGTGGAACCGGAGGCCAGTTGGTCCTTCTCCAGCAGAATCACATCTCGACAGCCGAGCTTGGCCAGGTGATAGGCCGTGCTGGTCCCCATCACCCCACCGCCGATGACGATTACCTCAGCAC
The DNA here is from genome assembly GCA_004377365.1 of Anaerolineales bacterium. Lineage (GTDB taxonomy): Bacteria > Chloroflexota > Anaerolineae > E26-bin7 > E26-bin7 > E26-bin7. Next base: position 3,603 of record SOHZ01000514.1, read on the forward strand.
TATTTTTGGGCATCTTTTATCCACCTCGGACTTAACGATTAGACCTCGATTTAGCCCATCCCTACCCAGGCACTCATCTGTTGGCGAAAGATGTCCAGATTGCCAAGGTCGTTCTGGATGATTTGATAAAACGTTGATTGTCCACTCTCCAATAGAGATGCACAAGCAGGTTGCGAAAGTGGGCCATCTGCTTAAGGCGCTTGGCCAAGTCTGGCTTGATTACCTTGAGGTCGGCCAGAACGGCAAAACAATCTGCGTAATCCTGCGGTGCTCGCCCCCCTTGCCGGGCCACGATGTGGTTGCACAAATCAATGGCTGCCTCTGTAACCACAATCAGCAGATACTTGGCGCTTTCGGTATTGCGATAATCGGCCAGGAACTCGTCTCGGCTAGCTGCCCCAATTCGCGTAGACGGCCTTGAGCTTCGGCAATATTTCCCAGTAAATCTCGGATGCGGAGAAGGTCTACGTCTCTCAGCAGTTCTTTCAGATATTGTATAGCCACAGGCTGAAAATCTAAAAATTCGTCCCACGTGCGTTCCAAGAAGCGGGCAAAAACCTCTTTGTCATTGACCATCAAAGGGATGCCTCGGCTGACGTTGTAGCGGAAAGGGAGTGGTGCGTCGTTAAAGACCCGCACATCTACAGGGTACAGCGCAACCTCTTCCAGCTCATCGGCCAGGGCGAAGGCATAATCCAGCTCTGCGGGGACAGGCAAGGACGCGCGATCAACAAAGAGGCCAATGTCCAGGTCTCGGAAAGGACGGCCCTCTGCTGCCGAACCGTACAGAATGGCGAAGAGAATTTCTGGCCGATTTTGCAGGCAAAGGACAAGCGCGTCTTTAGTTTTAGGGGAGAGTTTCAAACTTGTAGCCATACTGTTATTATACACAAATCAGCCCAAAAAACAAGACTCTGGAGGAGACTTTCCAGAGTCTTGTTACTTTCTCCATCTAGATTCTCCCCCTGAAAGGAGACAGGGAAGGGGTGAGACAATACGCTCTCATGCGATCTTTTCAGCGCGCACAGCGCAAACCTTGTACTCGGGGATTTTAGCCACGGGGTCCAGGGCAGCGTTGGTGAGGACGTTGGCCGCGGCCTCGGCAAAGTGGAACGGCACAAAGACCACCCCAGGCGGCACCCGCCGGGTGATCCAGGCCCGCGTTTCTATTTCTCCGCGACGGCTGACGAGGCGAATGATCTCCGATTTGCCGATGCCCAAAGACTCTGCATCCTCGGGGCTGATCTCCGCGTAGCCGTCAGGCACCTCCCGATGCAGCTTTTCGGAGCGGCGGGTCATGGTGCCGGTGTGCCAGTGGAACATCATGCGCCCGGTGGTCAGGGTCAGCGGGTATTCCTCGTCAGGCAATTCCTGCGGTTCCTTGAACTCGATCGGCGTAAAGTGGCCCAGCCCACGCGAGAACTTGCCCTTGTGCAGATAGGGCGTGCCCGGGTGATCTGCCGCCGGGACCGGCCACTGAAGGTAGCCCAGTTCCTCCAGCCGCTGGTAGCTGACCCCACCGTAGATAGGCGTGAGAGAGGCGATCTCGTCCATGATCTCGGCCGGGGAGGCAAAGTCGAAGCCTTTGGCTCCCATACGTCGCGCCAATTCATCCACTATCTGCCAATCTGCCCTGCTCTCGCCAAGAGGTTCTATCGCCTTCCGCACCCGCTGTATCCGCCGGTCGGTGGCAGTAAAAGTGCCGTCTTTCTCGGCAAAGGAGGCACCGGGCAAGACCACGTCGGCCAACTCGGCGGTCTCGCTGAGGAAGATGTCTTGCACCACCAGGAAATCCGTGTGCTCCAGGGCGTGGCGGACGTGGTTGATATCGGGGTCGCTGAGCATGGGGTTCTCGGCCATGACGTACAGGGCTTTGAGTGTCCCCTCTCCGGCAGCGTCTATCATCTCTGTCACGGTCAGACCGACTTTAGGAGGCGGCGCGCTCCCCCAGGCATTCTCGAATTTTGCGCGCATCTCCTCGCTGGTCACTGCCTGGTAGCCAGGGTAGACGTTGGACAGGCAACCCAGGTCACAGGCTCCCTGCACGTTGTTCTGACCGCGCAGGGGATTGACCCCGGTGCTGGCCCGGCCCACGTTGCCCGTCAGCATGGCCAGGTTGGCGCAGGAGATGACGTTGTCGGTACCGGTGGTGTGCTGGGTGATGCCCATCGCATAGACGATGGCCGCCCGCCCGGCACCAGCGTACATCCGTGCCGCGGCAACCAGATCCTCGGTCGGGATGCCAGTGATCTCCTCCACCCGCTCGGGGGTGTACTCGGCCACGGCCGCTTTGAGCTCCTCAACGCCCTCGGTACGGGTGCCAACGAACTCTTCGTCCTCCAGGGCTTCTTTGAGGATGACGTGCATCATGCCATTGAGCCAGGCCACGTCAGTACCCGGCCGCTGGCGCAGATGCAGGTGGGCGAATTGGGCCAGTTGGATATCTCGCGGGTCAACCACGATGAGCTTGGCCCCGTTCTCCACAGCCCGCATGATGCGGGTAGACACCAGCGGGTGGGCTTCGGTGGTGTTGGAACCAGTGACCAGGATACAGTCCGCCTCCTGTAGTGCGGGGACAGAGTTCGTCATGGCCCCACTGCCAAACGCTGTGACCAGACCGGCCACGGTGGGGCTGTGTCAGAGACGAGCGCAGTGATCCACGTTATTGGTGCCGATCACTGCACGGGCGAACTTTTGGAAGACATAGTTGTCCTCATTGGTGCACTTGGCCGAGGCCAGGAAGCCGATGGCATCGGGACCGTGTTTCTCCTTGACCTCTGTCAACTTGCTGGCAACCAGGCCCAGGGCCTCATCCCAGGTGGCTTCTCTGAACCCACCGTCCGCTTTGATGAGCGGCTTGGTCAGGCGGTCTTCATGATAGATAAAGCCGTGGGCGTTCCAGCCCTTGACACAGAGCTTGCCCTCGCTGATGGGATGGGTCTTGCACGGCAGCACTCCTACGACTTTGCCATCCAGCACCTGCAAGTAGAGTCCGCAGCCCGCGCCGCAATAGACACAGGTGGTCAAAACGTTTTTATAGTCCATAAATCTTCTCTCCTCTATCCTCTGATCGGAACTTCATCCAAAGTAACCACCAGCGGCGGCCGGTCCTCGATGCTCGCACCCGCTTCGTAGCCGAATAGCTCCTTCACGTCACGGCGCAGCAACGAGTACAGAATAGTCAAAGGTATCCCAGCCGGGCATGTCCGCTCGCACTCACCACAGCCCACACACTTGCCAACGGTGTGCATGGCTCTCAGGATGTGGAAGGTGGGGAAAGGCGGAGGCAGCACTCCCGTCTGCGCCCACATCTGGTCCTCCAGCGCGCACTCCTGGCAGAAACACTCAGGACAGATGTTCCGGCAGCCATAGCATTTGAGGCATTTGGCGAATTGCCGCTTCCAGAACGCCAGCCGTTCCTGGCGGGCGAGGGCCTCGTGCTCGGCGATCAGACTGTCTTCCACACCCTCGACCTGCTCCCCCACCATGAGGTTCTGAGGATAGGGTAGAGCACAGCGGCACTCCTTGGCTTCTTCGGCGCTGCAAGCGATCCCGATGATCCGCACGTTGTCCAGGTTGACCTGCTGTCGTTTGGCCAGCTCGATCAAGGCTCGCTCGTCGCAGCCCCGGGCCACCACGCCCAACCTGGCATCAGAGTCGGCATCCTGAAGCAAGTCCATCACTAAGGCCATGGGGTATTTCGGGACGATCACCAGTTCGGCCAGCTCATCACCTGATCGGAACAAGTGAGGAGCTACCCCTTCGCTGGACTCACGCAGGGCCACCACTCCATCCAATCCTTCGACAAGCTCAGGACGCCGCTCGTTGAGCAATTCGCCCACAACTTTTCTCAGTTCTTCCATCATTGCATCACCTGCCTTGCTGGTCCCAGTTCTTTGATCGTCTCGGTGAACTCGTTGACCACTCGTTGGAACTTGGGCGCCTCAGCCGAGGAAACCCAATCCAGCCGCAGCCGCTCCGGTTCGATGCCAATATAGTCCAGGATGCGACACAAGACGGGCATGCGTTTGGCGGTGCGGTGGTTGCCGCTGACATAATGGCAGTCACCAATGTGGCAACCCAACACCAGCACCCCGTCGGCCCCCTCGCGGAAGGCACGCAGCACCAACTCTGGCGAGACCCGCCCCGAGCACATCACCCGCACGATGCGGATGTTGGGCTGGTATTTGAACCGTGAGATGCCGGCCGCGTCCGCCCCGGCGTAGCTACACCAGTTGCACAAAAAGCCGATGATACGAGGTTCAAAGTCTGTAGTCATATCTCTTCAACCTTTTCACAGTTTATGCGAGAACGAGCTCGTATGCCGGCATCCCGCTAAAGATGCCTTCCACCTGGGCCACCAGTTCCTCGTTGGTGAAGTGATGAAGGACCATGGCCTTGGCCAGGCAGGTTCCAGCGCAGGTACCGCATCCTTTGCACAACGCCGAGTTCACTACGGCCTTGCCGTCTTCCAAGGCGATGGCGCTGTAGGCACAACTCAACACACATTCGCCGCAGCCGGAGCAGCGCTCGGGGATCACCTCGGCGGTGACGGGCTCGATCTCCACCTCACCCTGACTCAACAGGACCAGGGCCCGGCTGGCGGCCGCGCTGCCCTGAGCCACAGTGTCGGGGATGTCCTTGGGGCCCTGACAACACCCGGCCAGGAAGACGCCGTCGGTGGTAGTATCCACCGGGCGCAGCTTGGGATGAGCCTCGGTGAAGAAGCCTTCCTTGCCCTGGCTGACGCTGAAGAGACGGGCGACCTCTTGAGCACCCCGGGCTGGCGTCGCTCCGGTGGCCAGCACTACCATGTCCACGGCCACCTCCACCGGCCGACCGAGCAGGGTATCCTCAGCCCGCACAAGGAGCCGACTGTTTTCCGGCTTGACCTCGGCGCCCTTGCCACGAATGAAGTACACCCCCTCCTCTTGGATGCGCTTGTAGAATTCCTCGTAACCCTTGCCCGCAGTACGCATGTCAATGTAGAACTCGTACACCTTGCCGCCCGTTTTATCCCGGGCCAGGTGGGCTTGCTTCAGGGTATACATACAGCAGATACGCGAGCAGTGCTCGCCCACCTCATCGTCCCGGCTGCCGATACAGTGCAGGAAGGCGACGGCCTCCGGTTCGCGACCGTCTTTGGTGAGGATCCTGCCAGCCGTAGGTCCCCCCGCGCTGGAGAGGCGCTCGAACTGGAGCCCGTCAATGACGTTGTCGTAGACCCCATAGCCATATTGCGGAAGCAGGTTCATGTCTACGAGGTCATAACCGGTGGCCAGGACAATGGTGCCCACCTCCAGATCGAGGAATTCCTCCTGCATTTCGTGATTAACGCAATTGGCCTCACAAGCCTGCACGCACTGGAGACACTCGGAACAGACAGCACAGGAGAGGCAACGATCTGCCTCAGCTCGCGCCTGCTCCTCTGTGAAACCCAACTGCACCTCTTTGAAGCTAGTCTTGCGCTCGGTCAGAGGGATCTTGGCCATGGCCTGCCGTGATATCTGTTCCCTGCCGGCGGTGTCCACATGAATATCTGCAGCCTGGGGCCATTCAAAGACCCTTCCTTCGCGCATGTCCTGGCCTTGCAGATAGCGGTCAATGGACTCAGCAGCCTCCTTGCCACCGGCGATGGCCCCGATCGCTGACCACGGCCCGGTGACCGCATCACCACAGGCAAAGACCCCCTCCAGCGGTGTGGCCTTGGTGTCTGGGTCAGCAACCAAGGTTCCCCAACGGGTGGCCTCCGCCTTGGACAGCGGCGCAAGGTCTGGCTTCTGGCCAATGGAAACGATGATTGTATCCACATCCAGGGTAAACTCAGAGCCCTCGACAGGAATGGGCCTCCTGCGACCACTTTCATCCGGCGCGCCCAACTCCATACGTATACACTCCATGCCGGTCACTCGACCATTCTCACCCAGAACCTTGGTCGGTGTGGCCAGGAAGTGAATCTTAATGCCCTCTTCCTCCGCCTCCTCGACCTCGCTGGGGATGGCTGGCATCTCTACGCGCGAGCGGCGGTAGACAATGGTCACGTCGCCTGCCAGTCGCAGGGCACTGCGGGCCGCATCAACAGCAGAGTTGCCACCACCAATGACCGCTACCCGCTTTCCCACTTTCGGCGGAGAATCGGCCGCCCCCATGTGGAACAAATTCAGTTGTCTCAGGAAATCGGTGGAGTGAATGACACCCTCCAAATCCTCGCCAGGGACGCCCAGCTTCCGACTCTGGTGAGCCCCCACGGCCAGGAGGACAGCATCGTAGCGTTGGCACAGGTCATCCAGGCTGGGACCGCCGTCCCGACCAATGGGCGTGTTCAGTTGAATCTCCACCCCTAGGGCTTTGATGCAGTCAATCTCATGCTCCAGGATCTCTTCGGGGAGACGATAGATCGGGATGCCCACAGCCAACATGCCACCAGCTACGGGCAGGGCCTCGAAGACAGTGACGCCATAACCTTTTCGGACCAGGTGACAGGCAGCGGTAAGACCAGCCGGGCCTGCCCCTACGATGGCTACTTTCTCCTTCTTCGTTCGCTCCACGGGTTCCGGTTTGGGAGCCGACGCAGCAGCGTCGTCGTAAGTGAAGCGCTTCAGACTGCAAACCGCCAGCGCCTGGTCCACATCCTTGCGCTTGCACTCCGTCTCGCAGGGATGGTTGCAGACCCGCCCCAAAACGCCAGGGAAGGGGACGGTGTCGCGGATCAAAGCCAAAGCCTCATCGTACTTGCCCTGGGCGATGAGGGCGAGGTAGCCCTGCACCCGGACATGGGCCGGGCAGGTGACTTTGCAAGGGGAAGTCTGCTTGTCAACCATGAAGACATTGGGCACCGCTTGGGGGAAGACACGATAAACGGCCTTGTGGGTACCCAGTCCCATCTCAAAAGCGCTGGGCACTTCCACGGGACAAACGGAAGCGCATTCGCCGCAGGCAGTGCATTTCGTTTCATCAATGTAACGGGGCTTTTTCTTGACCCTGACCTGGAAGTTGCCCACATAACCTTGAACGTCCGCCACCTCACTGTAGCTCAGGAGCTCGATCCGTGGATGTCGACCGACATCCATCATCTTGGGCCCCAGAATTCAGGTGGCACAGTCCAGAGTGGGGAAGGTCTTATCCAATTGGGCCATCTTGCCGCCGATGGTCGGTTCCCGTTCCACCAGATAGACCTGGTATCCGGCATCGGCGATGTCCAAGGCGGCCTGGATGCCGGCAATGCCTCCGCCTACGACCAAGGTCGAAGGCGTGACCTGCACCTGACGAGGATACAAAGGTTCGTGGAGGGCCACACGGTAGACCGCCGCCGTCACCAACTCCTTTGCCTTGCGGGTCGCCTCCTCTCGATCATCGTGCACCCAGGAGCATTGCTCGCGGATGTTGGCCATCTCGAAGAAATAGGGATTCAGACCCACTGCCTCCACAGCGCGGCGGAAAGTAGGCTCGTGCATACGGGGGGTGCAGGATGCCACCACGACCCGATTCAACCCCAACTCTCGGATATCCTCCTGGATGACCTTCTGTCCTGGATCGGAGCAGGTGTATTTGTTGTCCCGGGCAACCGCCACCCCAGGCAGCCCTTTGGCATATTCGACCACCCCCTCTACATCCACTGTAGCCTCGATATTGGTGCCACAATGACAGATATAGACGCCGATTTTCAGTTCTTCCATTATACTTTTAACCCCATCCTTTCCAGTAGACTGAAAGGTGCAACCATGTTTCTCTCCAGGCCCAATTCCTCCCTTCCAAGCCCCAGAGCCAAACCCATGAGCTGGGTGAAATATAAGGCCGGCAAGTCGAAACGGGTGTCCAGCCTTCGCACGGCCTGGGACTGATAGGCATCCAGCATCAGGTGGCACAAGGGGCACATGACACTGAGGCAATCAGCCCCGGCTGCCTTGGCCTTGGTCAGCAGCTTAGCGGTGAGGTCGAGGGAGATCTCATCTCTGGTGAAGACGATCCCTCCACCACAGCATTTCGTGTCGTAGGCAAAAGGCACGGGCTGCCCACCCAGTTTCTCTACCAGAAGATGCATAGCCTGGGGAGCCTCACGATTGTCGAAACCGCCCTTGGGTCGGGCAACAGGGCATCCATAGTAGCAGGCCACGTTGAGTCCCGCCAATGGCCGCTCCACTTCCAGCGCATCCCAATCAAAGTCGCTGGCGATAACCTCCAAGGGTAGCTTGACTTTCGGGATGCTATCCAGCTTGTGCTCAGTGAGCATGTCGTTGACCTTCTCCCTCAGTTCAGGGTCCTCCTCGAGCGCTTTGCCAGCCTTGCGCAAGTTCTTATAACAAGCTGGGCAAGGGGCGACAATGACCGACAGGTCCTCCGCCTCAGCCAGGGCCAGGTTTCGCGCGGAAAGGCCCATCGCCAGCAGGGGGTCAACGGTGTAGGCCGGAGTAGCTCCACAACAGTTCCAGTCCTTCAGTTCTACCAACTCGATGTCTAACCTGTTGCAGACAGCCTTCAGTGAGAGATCGTACTCTTTGGCACTGGCCTGCAAGCTACAGCCGGGATAATAAGCGTATCTCACGTTTCACTCCTCTCCTTCTCAGCCCTGTCGAAGATGGCCCTCACTTCGCGCACGTCCTCCATCCGATCAGGCCGGAGTGTCAGCTTATTCTTCAGGAACATACTGATTCCGAAGGGGGCTTGCCCCACCAGAGACAGGGGATTGGTTCCCAGACCGTAACGGATAATCAACTCCGGCTCGAACACTCGACCGTAGCGATTGACGACAGTCATGAAAGCCTTACTGAAGGTCATGGCTTTGTCGGGTTTATATCCCTGGGCGGTGGCCTGATTGCGCAGCGCTGCCATCACGTCGGCGATCTCGATGCCTCTGGGACAGCGTGTCGTACAGTGGAAACAGGAGGCACAGACCCACATGCTCTGGCTGGACAAGACTTCCTGTTCCATCCCCAACTCGATCAGGTGCAGAATCTGGCGGGGTGTATAGTCCATCTCATGAGCCACGGGGCAGGAGGCCGTACAGGTACCACACTGCATACAGATAGCCAGCATCTCCGCCACGTGCTGCATCCCTGGCGAGAGGGTGACTTCTCCAATACGAAGCGTCCTCTGATTGTTCATTAGCTCTCCTTGTCTGCATGAATAAAAAAGGCCCTTGCAAATAGCCAATAAACTCCTTCCATCCCACTGATCTGGACTGAAGGAATGGCTTTCGCAAAGACCCCATACGTCAGGTAACGATGTAGTAATGACATATCTCTTTCGAGACCCAGCACCGTTGCTGCCACTAGTGAAAATTGTAACACATAAAATGCCTTTTGTCAAATCAAGGGGCATGCTTTGGTCGCCCCTGAAAACCTACCCCAACATTGTGCTCCAAAACTGCCTGTTCGCTGCATGATTCCGACGGAGAAGTACCGTCGGTCCCCCTTGGTCGTCACTTTCGCGGGATAGCAAGCCAGCAGGAGTAAAACGACGATGAGGGCAACCGTGCCTCCAATCGCGAGATACGGTCCCTTTCCCGCTTGTCTCAGGCCTTTACTCTCGCCTCGTATTGGGCAATCACCTCGCGGATGACAGGCATCAACTCGACAGGAACTTCTATCACCGTCCGGCCTCTCTCCTTAAAAGATCCCTCGTCTTCGGCGACAGCCTCCTCTTCTGTCTGAGTTTCATAGTGGGCAAGAACTCGACGCACTCGTTCTTCATCCCACCCAGATGGAAAGTGTTTATTTGTCATTTCTGCCTCCTTCGTCTACGTCGGCGATACGCCGTCAAGGCTTTCCTACGAAGTTCATAAGCGGTGATCACGAACACACTACCCGGTTCAGGGTCAGGCACGTATATGACTCGAAGGTATCGCCCTGCTTCAGTCTGTCCAATGGCCACCCGGGCTCCTTCTTGCTCATCGGTAGCAAGTTGCTCAAGCTCGTGTCGCAGTTTGTCAACTAAGATGCCCAAGTCTCTTTGCTCATACTCAGAAAGTTTCAACTCCACCCGTTCCTTTCCATGGCTACCTACCTCGCAGCCTCCATCGCCTGCCAGACCAACTCGGCCACGTCCAGGGCTCTGATACGGGTCTTGGTCTGCCTGGCAGCCTGCTGCAATGTCCATTTGCACTGCTGGCAGGCTGAAATAAGTGGACTTCTGGGGCCACAGCTTGTTCCAGACGGCGCTCAGCAATGGCCTCGCTCAATCTTTTAGACGCACAGGAAATTAATATCGTCAAGGTATTGTAAAAAGGTGCACTTAATTATAGCCTGCGACCTGAGAAATGTCAAAAAGCTCGTAGAAAAAAGCCAAGCGGGTCAAGGGAAGCACAGCCCTGCTTCCTCCACCCGCTCGTTGAACTTCCAGAGTTGCCTGTACCGCAACAGTGGTAGTTGATAGTCATTGGGGCAACCCCGAGGCACCCTTACTTGTCGTACTTTTCCCTCTCCGCGGCGATAAACTCGGCGAACTTGTCATCCGTGGGGCGCATCAGATTGTCCAATTCGCTCAGATCATCGGCTTTGATCTTGACCAGCCAGCCCTCGTCGTAGGGGGAAGTGTTGACCAGAGTGGCTTCCCACTCTATCTCCTCGTTGGCCTCAACGAGCTCACCGCTGACGATGGCTTTGACCCGGCCGACCCATTTACCTGATTCCATGGACATGAAGGGCTTGCCCTGCTCCACTTTGCGGCCGGTGCGGGGCACTTCGACGTAGACGAGCTCACCGGCCAGGTCCTGGCCCAGGTCGTTCAGGCCCTGGACGACGACGTCTCCCTCGACACGCGCCCAGTTGTGCTCAGCGTCATAATACAGGTCATCAGGGAATTCGTACTTGTCTATTTTCACTTTGCTGCCTCCTCTCTGGTATGCCTGATGATATAGAAACAGACTGACAATTCTAGCCCCCACCTGGGGATTTTAATATCAATCGTCTCAATTGTCAAGCCTAAGACTTCCGAAATCTTGAAGACTTCGGAAGTCTGGCCTCTCTCACTCCTCCAACACCCGATCCACCAACTCCACCAGATCCAGAACTCGCATCCGTACCTTCTCCCGACGGGTGGCGGTTGTCAGGGTGCGTTTGCACTGCTGGCAGGCCGAAAGAATCACCTGAGCCTCCGTAGCCTGGGCCTGCTCCAGACGGCGCTTGGAAACGGCAGCCACCAGGTCACGGTCGGCCATCTCCACATCCCCCCCACCGCCGCAGCAGAGGGCGTACTCTCGAATCTCCGCCATCTCTCTGAATTCGATACCAGGGATGGCACGAATGACGTTGCGGGGGGCATCGTATATCCCGCCGGTGCGCCCCAGGTCGCAGGGGTCGTGGTAGGTGACGGGCCGGTCAAAGCTGCCCAGCTTGATCCGACCATCAGTGATCAATTCCTCCAGATATTGAGTGGTGTGCTTGACCTCAAAACCTAACGGCTCGCCCAGGACCTCGGGATAGGTGTGTTCCCACGTATGGAAGCAAGAGGGACAGGCAGCCACCAGCGTCTTGGCCTCTAACTCTCGGACTGCGGCTACGTTGTGGGCGATGAGCGCTCTGGTCGCCTCACTCATGCCAGCGATGATTAGCGGGAACCCACAACACCACTCCTCTGGCCCCATCGTGGCAAAGTCAACCCCAGTCTTTTCCAGGATATGCACAAAAGCCTGGGGAATCACATAGGTCATGGGATAGAATGATGCCGTACATCCGATGAAATAGACCACCTCTGCCTGTTCCTTGCCCCGCACACCCTCCGGCACCACCTCCAGGTTCTGACTCCAGATGAGCCGATCCTCAGCTGGATCGCCAGAGATGTTATAGTTAGCTCCCACGTTCTCCCGCAGGCTGTCCATCACCTGGGGGTATGTTCCCATGTCCACCAGTTGCTCGCGCATGGCGATCCACAGGGGGCGAGTATCAATGTGCACCGGGCAGACCACCGCACAGCGGCCACAGAGGGTGCAGTCGTAGGTTCCCTTGGACCATCGCGCCACGCTCTCCTCCGTCGGCGGACGGTACCCAAAGAGACGGGCCAGGAAGCCACCGTATTGGCTCTTGGCAAACCCCCCAAAGGTGTGGATCTTGTCCAAGGGCGTGATCTCGTCCCGCTCTACTTCAGTGAAGGTGGGGCACCACTTGACGCACTCGCCGCAACGGGTGCAGGCGTCCAGTTCCATCAATTGTTTGAAGCTGAAGTGTGACAGATCAAGCTCAGGCATAGTGCTCCCCCTCTCTGAAGCCGGTCGTTTTCGGGACAGAGTTGACAACTGCAATCACCGGGCTGACCAGCACGTGGAAGAACTTGCTGAAAGGCAGATAGAGCAGGGAAAGTGAGCAGATTCCCACGTGCAAGAAGAAAAGCCAGAAATGGATGGATTCCCATGGCCAGTTTAAGGGCTCTATCAGTAAGGCCAGGGGATACCCCACAAAGGAATACCAGGCCAGGGAGGGCGGCACATCCTCGAAGATGATACGCATGGCTTCGATGGGGTAGCCAGTGATGATGATCGCCAACAAGGCAACTATGAGCAGAGTATCAGGAGCCTTGGTGCGCAACTGGGAAGGCCTAACGATAAAGCGCCGGACCGCGGCTATTACCCCGCCGAAAATGATGATTAGGCCACCTATTTCATTCATCAAGGCCATGATGGGCGTATCCTTGTCCGTGATAAACAGCACCAGAGGACTCTCTATGTGCAGAAAGTGCTTCAGCACTTCCTCAAAGAATCCGGTGATAGTGGACAGGATGCCCAGAAACAGGAAGGTGAGGAACATGCTGGCATGAGCCACCCAACGCAATTTGTCCTCTTGGAAGAGGCGGCGGTGCAACAGCCCATCGAAGACAAAGGCTTTCAGCAGAGGCCACAACTTGGCGCTAAAGACCGTGCTCAGAGTGATTTTGAACAGAGCGCCGATCTTTGCCCCGGCTGACAAATCGGCCCTCCCGTTCACCTTGCCTCTCAGCCAGATGGAAACGCTCATCCACAATCCGACGAGGGCTATGACTATGACGATCAGGTGAGATATCCAGAACAGTCCCAGTCTGCTCATGCCCCTATCCTTTCTATTCAATAGGTAAACAAAAGGTCACCGCAGACAACTTCTGGGGAAGACTTTGTGCAGTGACCTTGTTATCAGTATCTCCTCCGGCCTCAATGAGTCCAAAGCGAAACGCCCCATGGCGTCAGCTTGGCACCGCTATTTCTACTACAGTACTATACACGCTTGCTTATGCAAGGCTCTCCATTCATAAGCAAAAAAGGTCACCGCAGATAACTCCAGAAGAAAAGCTTTGCGCAGTGACCTTCATGGTCTTTGGAATCCCCTCTGATCCCCTCGAAACTTGCACCACTGTCGCACCACTGCTGCGGTACAGGTCTCGCGTTCGGCTGGCGCAGAACCCATTCCGCACTCCGCCAGCGGGCCAAGTTCGGAACGAAACACCCCCACCGGCGTCAGGTCCTGCTCACAACACTTCTACTTGTGAGATTGTACTCAAAATTATAGTGTAAGAAGTGAGAATTGTCAAAAATGAATTCCATTTGCACCGAGAGGCAGATCGTGGTATAATTAAAATCGGATCAAATGGCTTGATTCCCTGGCGTGATTTTGGGCCGTTAGCTCAGTCTGGTTAGAGCACCTGCCTTTTAAGCAGGGTGTCGAAGGTTCAAATCCTTCACGGCTCACTGCTATCGCTATCCCAACTCAATCGGAGCGCACTGGCTTCTCAAGCGAGCTGCCCACCGCTAGAAACTGCACCGAGGAGTATCGAAAGCTTTTGCCGTGTGGCAAGAGCTTTTTGTTTGGTTTGGGCGCAAAAGTGTTGCAAAAGGGGTGAGGTGTGGTATAATTACATTGTCGCAATAAAAAGCCCCTCGTCTGCCTACGAGGGAAAAAAGTCCTACCAGGTGAAGGGGCACCCGGTCAGGTAGAGGTGTTGCAGCACAGGGTGGCCGCCTGGTCAAGGGCGACTTTTTTGGTTGGCGAAATGAGTCTGCATCATAGGGAGCGCTGAGACGCGTCCTGGAAGAAAGCGCAGGTGATCAGATAGCTATGCCACTAAACCTTCCCCCAGAGGCGCTTAAGGCGGAACAGCGATATCGCGCCGCCAAGTCGGTTGCGGACAAAATCGCCTGTCTCGAAGAATTCATAAGTACCATTCCCAAACACAAGGGCACGGACAAGCTAAGAGCCGATCTGCGCAAGCGGCTCTCCAAGCTGAAAAGCGCGACCCAAAGCCGAAAAAAGGTCAGCCGGCAAGACTCTGCCTTCCATATTGATAAAGAAGGCGCGGGGCAAGTGGCAGTCGTTGGACCTACCAATGTGGGCAAGTCCGCCCTGGTAGCAACTCTGACCAACGCCACCCCCGAAGTGGCGAATTCTCCTTTCACTACCTGGAAACCCACCCCTGGAATGATGCCGATAGAAAACATCCAGATCCAGTTGGTGGATACACCGTCACTGAATAGAGACTATGTAGAGCCGGAATTGCTGGATCTGATTCGAAAGTCAGACCTCATCCTGCTGGTCGTGGATCTGCAGGCAGGTCCAATCCAGCAGATTGAGGATACGATCGCTTTACTGCAAGAACACCGTATCGTGCCCCGTCATCTGAAAGACCGTTACATCGAACAACGACGTCTGACCTTCGTACCGTTATTGGTGCTGGTCAACAAGAACGATGACGAGGATGCTGATGAGGATTTTGAGATTTTCTGCGAACTGCTCGAGGATGATTGGCCTTTGCTTCCTGTCTCTGTGACGACCGGCCGCAACCTTGAACGGCTAAAGCGGGTCGTGTTCGAACGGCTGGAGATCATCCGTGTGTACTCCAAACCCCCCGGGAAAGAGCCCGATCTCAGCGCACCGTTTGTATTGAAGAAAGGGAGTACCGTAGCAGAGTTTGCAGGCAAAGTTCACAAAGATTTCATTGAAAGACTGCAATCGGCCCGGGTCTGGGGCAAGGACGTATATGACGGTCAGATGGTGGGACGAGACCACGTCCTTCACGATGGTGACGTGGTGGAACTGCGCATCTAAATCGCGCGTTACCAATGACTGAGGAGAACCAATCGAAGTCGCAGACTCTCGCGGCGACTTCCCGAAAAAAGATCCTACTTGCACCAAAGACGATTGTCTCACACAAAGGGATGTGAAATGCCAGAAGAACAAGACTTCGAGCGAGCTTGGTTGGCACGGTTCTCCAGTCGCCTAGATGAGGTTGCGGGAGAGGAAACCCAAAATGAGGTGATGAAAGGAAGCGACGGGCTATCATCACATTCAAGTCGAGAAGAAGTAATCGCTTGGTCGAAGGAGGCGATGGAGCGATTAGACGCGCTAGTTGAAGAGAAAGAGCGCAAGGAGATCATGACTGGCTGTGCATGCCGATACCCGAAATCCGATTTGCGGGAGATAGGGAGAAGGTATGAAATAACCAGAGACGTTGAGGTAGAGGTACTAGAAACCGTGCTCAAAGGGGACGAGGTCTGCAAGATCGCAGTGCATCTGCCTTCAGATTGATAGAGATCTTGTGGGCGGAAGGTTGGACGTTTAGAGGCATCGTCGGCCCACACTCATCAGTCGTGTGGAGCCTACGACTTTATCAACAAGGCGGCCAAGCGAATTCGTGTATCCTGGGAAGGCTGAAACCTTGCTTCGGGAATTCCGTTTGAGGATGTCCTCTCACAGGACCCACCCTACATATTATTTAAGGAGGGATAGACTATGAAGGGCAACGAAAAAGTCATTGAAAGGTTGAACTCTCGCCTTGCAGACGAACTGACAGCCATCAACCAGTACATGGTGCATTCCGAGATGTGTACCAACTGGGGATATGATCGTCTGCACGAAGCGATCGAGAAACGGGCGATCGAAGAGATGAGGCACGCGGAGAAGCTGATCGCACGGATCCTCTTTCTTGAAGGAGAGCCCATCGTAAGCCGTCTGAGCGAGATCAAGATAGGCTCAGAAGTCGAAGCTCAGCACACGAATGACTGGGCTGCGGAGGAAGCGGCGATCAAGGCGTATAACGAAGACATTCACCTGGCGGTAGAAGTGGGCGACAACGGGACGCGAGAACTGCTTGAAGCGATCCTGACGGATGAAGAGGAGCACATAGATTGGATCGAGGCCCAGTTGGACCAGATCAAGCAGATGGGTATTCAGAACTATCTGGTGGAGCAGATAGACTGAGCGGAATCCGACAGGGGAAAGCCTCTCATGGCGAAGCTTGGCCGCCTAAGTCATGATCACCGGTGCAGTCGCCCCTCCCCCCGCCAACCGGTCTTGCCCGATGCCACGTCCAGGCCGACATGAGGCAAACATAACGGCTTGTTACCGTAACGCCATAGACCAGAGAGACCATCATCCCACCAGACTGACGTTAGGCGCGCTTCCCACAACAAGATGACATCGCAGAAAAGGAGACCTGTCTAATGGAGTCATTGCTGAGAGAATGGGACGGTGAAACCGTCATCGTCCGCTATGATCGACCCACTGGAGCCTGGATTTTCATCGCTATCCATTCCACCCGCCTCGGCCCGGCGGCAGGTGGTACGCGGATGAAATCTTATCCTGATGTGCAGGCGGCCTTGCAGGACGCATTCCGACTCGCCGCAGGGATGACTTACAAGTTCGCCACACCTGGCATACCATGGGGTGGCGGAAAGGCCGTCATCGCCATTCCTCCCCATTTTGACCCACAGTTTCGCCCGGCACTCCTGCGGCGCTATGGTGCGCTGATTCACCAGCTCGGCGGCCTGTTCTCCACCGGACCAGACGTGGGTACATCCTCCGCTGATATGGACATTATCGCCGAAACTGGCGACCCCTATGTTTTCGCCCGCACGCCGGCCGCTGGCGGAGCCGGGTCATCCGGGCCCTTCACGGCACTGGGCGTGTTCACCAGCATACAAGTCGCCTGCGAGCATCTCTTTGGAGAGGCATCCCTAAAAGGCCGGCGGGTGCTGGTGCAGGGAACGGGCAGTGTCGGGGGCACGCTGATCGAGCACCTACTGGCGGCCGGTGCCGAAGTGGTATTCAGCGAGGTGGACGAAGACGCTATCCGCCGCTTTCGGGACGAACTCGGGTTAAAGTTTGTCCCTGCTGAGGCGGTTTACACAACAGAGTGCGACATCTTCGCCCCGTGCGCTCTGGGTGGTGTGCTCAACGCCGACACCATCCCCCAACTGAAATGCCGGGGGGTGGCCGGAGGCGCCAACAACCAGCTTGCCGGCCCGGAAGATGCGGAACGCCTGCGGGCTAGAGGCATTCTCTACGCGCCTGACTATGTGGTCAATGTCGGCGGAGCAATGGCGATTCTCGGCTTGGAAACCCAGGGCTGGACGCAAGAGCGAGCTGAGAAAGAGGTGACCGAAAGTGTCCGGCGCGGCCTGCGGCAGCTCTTTGAATTGGCAGCGGCAGAGGGCATTACGACTGAAGCTGCCGCTCGTGACATCGCTGAAGAACGTCTGTCTGCAGGGACGTAGCCACAGCCCAGCCCGCGTGAATGTGATTGCTTGTAGGAGGAACTAGAAGTTGCTACGACAAATCATTGGCCTGGCCTCAATCCTGTGGCTCTTGGTGAGATGCAGCGCTCCTGCGGTTGCGCCTACTCCCGTCCCAGCAACCGCTACCCTCACGCCGCCCCCGGCCTCCATCCTGACCACCGCGCCCACAACAGAAAAGAACCGCGCAGATGGTCTGTCGGATGAAGAGGCGGCGACACTCAGCAGCCTGGAGCAGGTTGACGACTATCCCCTCTACACCATGCACTACTACGGTGCATACCATCAGAGGACATCTTCCGCTGAGGGTGTCAAGGGGTTGGTGAGTGCCAACCGGCCGAACTCAAACCGGGTGGCAGTGCCGCCCCCATGGGCCTGTTCGCTGTTTGCCGCTCTGGGCGATGCGGACAATATGCTCTATGGCCGCAACTTTGACTGGGAATACAGCCCGGCCGTGCTCCTGTTCACCGACCCACCGGATGGGTACGCTTCGGTCTCGATGGTGGATATTACCTACCTGGGATTTGGGGGAACCAAGGCGGGCACACTGACCGATCTGCCCCTCGTCGAACGTCGAGCGCTTTTGGACACACCGTCCATGCCGTTCGATGGCATGAACGAGCACGGTCTGGTCGTTGGCATGGCGGCTGTGCCGGGTAGTAAGATGCCTTATGATCGGCACAAAGAAACCATTGATTCTCTGATGGTCATCCGCAAGATGCTGGATCAGGCCCGCGACGTGGACCAGGCCCTTGCCATCCTGCAAAGCTATAACATCAGATGGGGCGGTGGCCCGCCTCTCCATTACCTGATCGCCGACTCGTCGGGACACTCAGCCCTGGCAGAGTTCTACGAAGGTGAGATGGCGGTGATCCCTAACGAGACACCCTGGCATCTGGCGACCAATCACCTGCGCGTCATCGCTGATGAAACTGGACATTCGGGATGTCAGCGGTACGACAGAATCTACCGACGACTCACGGGAACCGAGGGCCAGCTCACCACGCAGGAGGCCATAGACCTCCTGGCCAAAGTGTCCCAACACGGGGGTACACAATGGTCCATTGTCTACGGGATGAGCAGCGACGATGTAAACGTGACCATGGGGCGACAGTACGACAACCTACACGCCTTCCAACTGAGCTTGGCAGGCGAGTAGAGGGTGATCTTGCCGACTTGTGTTGGTGGTAGATGTTACTCGGATCTCACCGCGAAGGCGCCAAGAACGCAAAGAAAAGAATATAAAAGCTTCTGGCCTCAACCAGCAACACTCAACAGGGAGACGACCGAAAAATGAGTTGCCAGAAATGGCTACAACAGATGAGAACTGGATACCCCCCAGTGAGGTGTTCAACCACCTGGGATACGGGCTATTCGCGGGCAGGAAATAAAAGCACAGGCGAGGTTGGCGTTCAAGAATGATAGTTAATGTGATATTGCCACTCTTGATTCTTTCAGCCATATACGGTATCGTGATCCTGGGGTTGATTTGGCTTCTCCGCAAGATGGGAGTTTCTGGGAAAAGAGCCATCATCTTTAGTTTCCTGGTCTTTGGAGCAGCAACGGGCATCCTCACAGCCTGGGTATGGCCGATAGATTCGAGCCTTTACCTCAATGTATTGGCCTCACTTCTGGGCGATCAGGTTTACAATCTATCCATCCAATTCTTGGGAGCTCCGAGTTCTTCTCAAGCTCACTATACCATCCCCTGGATCTTGAGAATTCCGCAAGTCTATGTGCTGACTTCTATAGTTGTGTGTGGATTGGTGAGCCTGCCGCTTCAATGGATCTACAACAGAAGACTGAAGGGGAATAGGGAGAAGGCAAGATGAGGCGAAAATGGACGTAACCTATCGCCCTATCGGAGTCATCCACAGTCCTTTCAAAGACCTCGAGGACATGCCGATTCAGCCTGCTGGGGAAGCCAGCGCGCCGGGCAGCATCGAGATCTTTCCCGATTTCGTGGCAGGGTTGAAGGATTTGGAAGGCTTCTCTCACGTGATCCTCCTCTACCATTTCCATCGGGTACGCAGCTTCAAGCTCACGGTTACCCCCTTCATGGATTCGCAGTCTCGGGGCGTCTTTGCCACCCGCGCGCCCACCCGGCCCAACCCCATCGGCCTATCTGTGGTCAAGCTCACCAGGATCGAAGGCAACCAGCTTTACGTCGAGAACCTGGACATCCTCGATGGGACGCCCCTATTGGACCTCAAGCCCTATGTGCCCGAGTTTGACCGCCAACCTCAAGCCCGCATAGGCTGGCTGGAACAGGTCAAAGATAAAGTCCGAACGGCAAAATCAGACGATCGCTTCAGGTGATAGGCGGAGACGCTGAGAGGGTTGCAATTCCATGCCTGCCGTCGAGCACGTTCCTTTATCACAAGAAGGAACCGGAGCACTGAGGGTGCTCCGGTCTTGCTTTCGGGCTACTACTCCGGCTCCGGTATTTGCCGACCGGAGGACATTCACTATCTCGACAGCAAGAAATCGGGGCTTATAGGCTGCCCCGGTTTTGCTTTGTGGTCATTAATCGCCTTCAGGTGACAATCTCTGAACCTCGTTGGCGAGTGCCTCCAGCGTCCGTCCCTTCGCCCATATAGTCTTCCAACAGCCCAGAGGCAGGCTCCAGGCCGGCTACGCCCGCTGCGTTGATCATCACCAGGTCACGGAGGGCGCTGCGCCTAGGTGCTCGGCGCGTTGGTAGCCTTCGCGCTCGACCAGCCACAGGCAGAGCCGCTCAAAGTCACGCGGCGAGAGTTTGTCGAAGGGCAGGGTGTGTGTTGCCGCTACTGCAATCATTACCAGCCATACTGGGCTGGAGGCTCACCGTGCTTCTCAAGGACAACGGGCTTCTCGATCACCATGTCCGGGTCAACGCGCTCCAGGGTGACGCCGAATTCCCATCGGTCGCCAAAATCGAACACATAGGTCATCGTCTGCCCAACCCGGAGCGGCACGTCGCCGATTAGAACCTCGTCCGTCCACGGCCCCTCGTCTTCCATGTAGGGGTGATTGATCCGCTCCAAAACGCCAAAGCGGTTCTGGTACTTGAACTCGTACAGGTGATCGTGGTCGAATTCAACAGCGTTCAGGATAGCCCAAGCCAACGCGTCCAGAGTTTGATCGGCCGGAATCGCGATCCGGCGCCATATCCTCCTCCCCAGCGAGACCTTGAAAATGTGCGTCCCTTCCCGGAAAGCCCACTCGGGGATGGACAGGTTGTTCTCCCACTTGGGGAAGTAGGCCTGGAGCGCAGGTTGGAGCACGCCGAAGGGTATCTTCTCCTCGAGCTGCAAGATATTGTTCATGTCGCCGAAGAACTTGGCCTGGAGCAGGGCCAACAGTGCATCTCCCAGGGGCGTGCGGCCGATCCATTCGATGCGCCAGCCTTTCCCCGGCTCGGGTGGGCCATGCCTGACCGATACCAGACCAAACAACTCCAGCAGGCCCAGGTTGTGCCACCCCGGCAAATAGCGCAGTGAGTCCTCGGCTCCCTTGTCACTGGCGACTGGCATCCCTTCGTCGGGAATGCGGTGGAAGAGCCAGAGACAATCCCCGAACGTCTCCGGGATGCGGAACCAAGACCGTCCCCTTTCGCCGATGATCTCCGGGTGTCCCCGCAGCAGCCAGGTCTCCAACAGAGTGCAGTATCGTTCGGTAGGGTTCAGGCCCTCCCACACCTGGTAGACCGCGTCGTCCACGATGAGCAGCGGCTTCTTGGCTGTCCCCTCGATGCAAGTCAGCCCCGAAGCCCGCACCAGCAGGTAGAGCCCGTGAATGTGAGGGTACGACTTTTGCAAGGGTTTCTTCAACCCCAGTTGGAAGGGGCGAGCCAGCCGGGCATTGATTTCAGGTAGCACCCGTCGGCGCAGTTGATGCATAGGTGTGACCGATGGCTCCTGTTCTTTGATGAACATCAAGAATGCGTCAAAGTCGTGGAGCACGGTACCGGGGCCGCTTTCATTGATGGTCAGGCCCCGCAGCACGCGCTCGTGTTCCGGTAAAAACTTGATCTCTTTAGGTGATTGTCTGTACATCCTCCTCCTCCGCTGCAATTCGAGTCTGGCTTCTTCTACTACTACAACCGTACTTCCGTCGAAATGTCATTCTGAGCGACCGAAGGGAGTCAATGCCGTCCACGATGTCCAGCACGTCGCGCAGGTTGTAGGGCGAGGCGCAGACGATGACGTTACGCTCGGCAAAGATGCTGGCGATGGTCTCGCGCACCGGGCTGCCGGAGAGTTCGGCCAGATAGGGGATTACAAACTACTGGGAATTCATCAAAGCCACTAACAGCGATGACGATGAAATTCAATTCATCGAGAGTCACGACGTCAAGGGCAAATCGGGCATAGGGATCAGCATAATTCCGAACAAAGTCAGCGATTGCATCATAAGAGAATGTCACCAAGTGATCATCTTGCATTCCTACGGACTGGTACGATGTACCCTCGTTAACACCGATGACAATATGTCCCCCATCCCTGAGGTTGCTCATCGCCAGAATGGTTTTAGTGACCTTGGCCATAGTTTCGCCATGAGTACGTCTGTCCCAGGGGAATGACTCTTTGTATTCGCGATTGCGGTCCTCGCTACCCGCGTAAATAATGGACTGGTATTCTTCTTGACTCATAGGAGCGTCCACTTTCTGCTGTTCTTACGCATACAACCGCTGCTGTATCTCCTGTACGGTCGCCTGTAATTGCTCAGCCCCACCAAACCGTCGGATCACCCCTGGCACCTGTCCCATCTCACGGAAGGTACCCAGACAGAAGACGCTATACATCTTCCATCTCACCCATAAAGCGCACAAATGGCAGGGCCTCCAGATTGTGGACCAGTCGCTCATCAGCCGTGATGAAGGTCGCGTTCAGCAACTCGGCCAGAGCGGTGAAAGCGGCATCGTAGACCGTCGTCTCATATGCACGGGCCATCTCTACTGCGCGGCGCATCACCGTACTCGACGGCAAAATCCATTCCAATCCCATGTCAAACAGGCTCTGCACTGCCTCCTGAACCTGGCCGGTGGTCAGGTCACTCTTGTAGCGCAGCACGTTGGCCAGTTCATAGGCCAGTAACGACGGCACCGAGACCATGATGTGTCCGTCCAGGTAGGCATCGCGCAGCGCCAGCGCCTGGCCAGCCAACACCTCTCCTTGGCGAAACCACTTGATGACCACCGACGTATCCAGCACAACGGGCCCGTTCACAAGCGGGCCTCCCGCCAGCGACGGATGTCGGCCGCGCTGTCCTCACCGGTACCAGAGGCCAACCGGGACAGAGCGTCCTGAGCCGCTACCGCCGACCGCACGCGGGGGTCGTCGCCGGGCCGCCTTTGGCCGCGGCGCATCTCCATATAAAGACGCATCGCCTCGCGCAGCAACTCGCTCCGGCTGCGATGTTCCTCACGGGCAATGCGATCCACTTCAGCCAGGAACTCGCTGGGAAAAGAAACCATCACTTTGGTCGCCATCTCTCACCTCTCAGCAGGATGATCATACGGCTATATTATAGCTTAATTATATCTTTTGTCAATACCAACACCTCTTTCCCTAGTACTACAACGTCATTTTGGCATAACCGATACAAGAAACCAGGTTTTTCAGG
>SOHZ01000313.1 GCA_004377365.1 Anaerolineales bacterium
TACAATTGTCCTGGCTGTAGTCCTGATGGTCATTGTGATGACCATCAGCGTCATCCTCTTCTTCACCGGGGCCGCTGCCCGCGAGAAGTGGGATTTCCAGGAGGTCTGGACGGTCTCCTTTTCGGGGGCGGAGAGCATGAAGATCATTGACCTGACAGGCGACAAGGTCAAGGACGTCTTTTTGCAGAGCCAGAGCGAAGTGGCCATCCTCGACGTCCAGGGCCAGAAGATTTGGTCTGGAACCTACCAGTTGCCAGCCACAACGATGGGCGATTTCAGCGGCGATGGCACCGACGACTTTGTGGTCATCTACCAGCCCTCAGGGGAATCGGTCACGGCCATGGCCTACACCGGTCAGGGGCAGGAACTGTGGACGCGAGCCCTGCCCAACTTTGGGGAGCCCTCACGGGCCACCTCCGTTGATTTCCAGGGAGACAAGGTGCGGGAGATAGTGGCTGGCGACATGAACGGCCATCTGGTCTGCCTCTCCAGCCAGGGCGAGATCCTGTGGGAATACGACCTCCTCGCCCCCTCTGATCAGGCCGACGCTTACGTCCGCGGCCTGGATGATGTCTCTTTGGCCGGGACCACGGCTGTAGCTGCTGCCAACTACGCTGGCCAGATCGTCTTGCTGGATGGGCAGGGACAGCTATTGTGGGGTCCGGAGCCTTTCCCGGAGCGCCTGCGCCGTCTACGGGCCTACGATCTGGACGGCGATGGCAATAGTGAAGTGATGCTGGGAGGCGAGTATGGCAGAGTCTGGGCCTTGACTGGTAGCAAAGGCGAACCGCTCTGGTCTCAGTTTATCGGCCAACGGGTGCAGGAGATACGAGACGTCGAGGTGGATGGCGACCCAGCTACTACAGAGGTTGCGGTGGGAGGCAAGGAAGGATCGCTGGTGGTCTATAGTCATCAGGGGCAAGAATTGCTGAGCGCCTCGCCCGGCGGCAAAGTGAGCGAGATCGCCGCCATAGACATGGACGACGATGGCCGCAACGAAATATTGGCGGGCAACAGTGACGGGAAGCTGGCCATCTACGATTATCAGGGCAACAGCCTACAGAGCAAGTTCTTTTCTGGCGAAATAACCCGCTTGGATGCAGGCAAGCTGACCGCTGAGGACCAATTTGTGGTGGCCGCCGGGAGAGAGGTATCCCTCTTGCAAATGGAATCGGCCAAGGCTCCCTTCTGGTACAATACCTTGGTGGCTGGATTTATCGCCTGCCTGGCCATTGCCGCCGGAGCCTGGGCCGTCACCAATATCGCCCCGGCTCCCAAGCTGCAATACAGCGCCGAAGACATGACCATTGAGGGCCTGCGGGCCAAGCGCAAGATGTACCTGGAGAGTCTGCACGAACTGAAGAAGGCGCACCAGGCTGGCGAGGTTCCGGCTGAATCCTACCTGGCTCGCAGCAAAGAGTTGCGCGAACAGGTGGCCCATGCCGAAGCCGAGATGATGAAACTGGGCGCTTCCATCAAGCCTGAGATGATGAAGTGTCCCAACTGTGGCGGCAGCATCGAGCTGGGCTCAGACAAGTGCGAATACTGCGGCCAGACGGTGATCTAGAGGGAGGAAGGAAGGGGGGTGATGGACTCAACGACATTTGTACCACTTTCGATCAGACGCGGGACGAATGTCCTATAGCTACCAGTTACAAGTGAAAGGAGTTTTATGATGTCTGTTTCCAAATCGAAGAGATTTCTTCTGTCGCTCCTCATGGTGATAGCCTTGACCTTGCCCTTTGTGCCGATGGCTTCGGCTCAGGGCCCGGTCAGTATCACCATCCTTCACACCAACGACGTCCACGGCAACCTGGAAGTGGACTATAACGGAAGGGGTGGGGCGGCAAACATCGCTGGCTACGTTGACGAGGTCAAGGCTGAGGTAGGGGCTGAGAACGTCGTCCTGCTGGATGCTGGCGATACCATGCAGGGCCAGCCCATTTCCAATCTCCTTGACGGTGCGTCCGTCATTGATATCTGGAATATGATGGGCTACAAGGCCGCTGCCTTTGGCAACCACGAGTTCGACTGGGGGCAGGATGTGCTGGCGGCCCGCGTGGCGCAGTCCAACTTTCCCTGGTTGGCAGCCAATATCGTGGTCGCCGGCACCAACGACCATCCTGCTTGGGTCACGCCCTGGACTGTGGTGGAGGTGGCGGGGGTAAAGTTGGGCATCATCGGCCTGGGCTACACAGAGACCCCCGGCATCACCCGCAAAGGGCTCACCGATGGCCTAGAGTTCCAGGATCCGGTGACGGCTGTGTCACGCTACTACGATGAGGTCAAGGCCCAGTCCGATGCCCTCATCCTCCTCGTCCACATCGGCTGGGAGGACCGGAGTGAGCACAAGGGTGGTGAGACCATCGCCACGGAACTGGACGCAGCGGGCAAACCGGTGGATCTGATCATCGGGGGCCACAGTCACGAGGAAGCCGAGGCACCTCACATGGCCGGTGATACGCCCTATATCATTGCCTACAAGTACGGACGTTGGATGGGGCGGGCTGACGTGACCGTTGACCCGGCGGCCAAAAAGCTGACCCTGGTCAACTGGGAGGGCCACGCTATCAACGACGGCGAGGTGACGCCTAACGCCGACGTCGCGGCCAAAGTGACCGACTATGCGACGCAAATGGAACCCATAACCAAAGAAGTGGTCGGCTCGGCCAGCGTCAGCTTGGTGCGCGATTACAACGCCGAGTCGAATATGGGGAACATCGTCACCGACGCCATGCGCGACTATGCCAAGGTCGACATCGCCTTCACCAACGCCGGCGGGTTACGGGAGGACATCCTGCTGGCCGAAGGCGAGACCGAGCACAGCATCACCTGGGGCGAGACTTATGCCGTGATGCCCTTCGCCAATACGCTGTACAACATGGACCTGACCGGCGCCCAGATCATGGAGATTTTGAACCAGAGCGCTACCCTGCACAAGGGTATCATCCAGTCCTCGGGCATCACCTGGTCCTACTACAACGATTGCGACTGCAATGAGCCCACGACCTGGGGAGCCCTGGACGTGAAAGTGGGCGGCGAGCCGCTGCAGCTCGACAAGGTCTACCGGGTGACCACCAACGATTTCCTGGCCCCTGGTGGGGACGAATGGATCACCTTCGCCGACGGCACCAATCGCGAGAACACCTACGTGGACATACAAGAGGTATTCAACGACTACATTGGCGCACACTCGCCCATCGCCCCGGCAGTGGAGGGTCGTATCACCAAGGTGGAGGTGCCAGCCGAGCTCCCGGTTTCAGGGGTTGCGATACCCGTGGAACAGATGGCTAGCGTCACCATCTTGCTAGGCGCAACCCTCATCATCTTCGGGGTCTACGTCAAGCGGCGGGAGCGGGACAGGGTCGCCTGAGCCGCTACCGGGCTTGAAAACCGAATCCAACGAAAAGGGCGAGGACTTTTGTCCCCGCCCTTTTCGCGTGGTGTTCTGTTGCGAGCACGTCTCCGTGGCCTGGCATACTACTCTACTTCGATCTTTGTCGTCTTTTTCTTTGGCTTTTCCTCGGTTCGTTCGATGGCGGCATCAATCAGGCTGCGCACGGCCAGGAGCATTTCCTTGCGGGATGCTCTGAGGTGGGCCTCAAACTCCTCTGGCAAGCACTCCTTGCCTACGCTCTTTCGGAAGCCTGCCCTGCAGGCTTTTATGCCCTCAGCCAGCCAGTCCTCGAAGACGAACTCTTTTGCCTCCTCGTTCACCATCGCCCTCACCACCTTTCTAGGCTTGACTACTTTTTACCTTAACCAGGCTTCTTCGCAATGCAAATAATTGACGTGCCAATAGGCAAGTTCAGCCAGCGCAGGATTTGGGCCTCCACCCAGCCCACCACCGACAGGATAGTGTTCAGCAAAGGTGGGGCCGGTTCCATCTCTACCTGATACTCGTCTTCGTCCAGGTGATGGGAGGCCAACCGGGGCTCCTGCTCCGTGCCACGCCGGGCCAGGATCAGGGCAGCTGCCAGAGGGAAAACCAGGAAATTGTTGTAGGTCATACGCCGAATTTGGAAACCAACCTGCTGGAGCTTGGCCCGTAATTCCCCCGCTGTGTAACGGCGCACGTGGGCGTTGATAACGTCGTTGTTGCTCCACAGCCACATGAAAGCCGGCACGGTAATGACGATGTGCCCACCCGGGTTGAGCAACCGGTAGCACTCCTGTAGGATGGCCATGTCGTCTTTGTTGTGTTCGATGAGGTCCAGGGTAGCCACCAGGTCAAAGCTGCCAGCCTCGAAGGGCAAAGGCTGGGTGGCATCACCTTGCTCGACCTCGTAGCCCCGTTGCCGGGCCACGGCGATGGGACGTGGGTCAATTTCCACCCCTTTCACCTGGCCGTAGCGGCTCAGGTGATGGATCATGTTCCCTGCTCCGCAGCCCACGTCCAGCACCCGTAGGCTTGCGGTGAGCCCTGTCGAACCGTCGTGGCTCGGCACCACCCGATCCAGCATCCCCAGCAGAGCCCAGGTGCGACTGGCGAACCACCAATGCTTGTCTTCTTCGATTTGTTGCGGTGTCAGCACCCTGACCGTCTCACTCATAATGATCATTTCTCCTCTCTCTATTTTACACCAATCGGCGCCAAAAGTAAACCCCCAGGGGCAGCGCGGGTTAGGGTGTGCGGGGTTAGAAGGGCAACGTGCGCGGGTTCAGGTACAGCATGGACCGGTTTTCAGATCTGCGAGCGTTGCACTGTGCAGAAGAGGGAGGAATGTGGTATAATTCGGACGAGGAATAGTTGGGCGCGCTGTTGCAGCGATATGGGCTGTGGGAGTGGCCAAGGATGTAGAGATACAATCAAACCAACAAGGAGGAACAAGCATGGATAAAGTACGCATCGGCGTCATTGGCGGCAGTGGGGTCTACCAGATGGAGGCCCTCACAGACATCGTGGAGGTGCGCGTCTCCACACCCTTTGGTGATCCCTCGGACGCTATCACCGTCGGCACTCTGGCCGGCCAGCGGATAGCCTTTTTGCCTCGCCATGGCGTGGGCCATTGCATCATGCCCACCGAGGTCAACTCGCGGGCCAACATCTACGCCCTGAAGAGCCTGGGGGTGGAGCGCATCATCTCCGTCACTGCCTGCGGCAGCATGAAGGAGAAATACGCTCCCCGCCACATCGTCATCCCCGACCAGATCTTTGACCAGACCAAAGAACGCCGCAATTACACCTTCTTCGGCAATGGCCTGGTAGTCCACATTGGCCTGGCCGAGCCCTTCTGCCCGGAGCTCTCCATGCTGGTCTACGAGGCCGTCAAGAAGACGGGGGCCACGGTGCACATGGGCGGTACTTTTATCACCATTGAAGGGCCCCGTTTTTCCACCAAAGGCGAATCGCGCATCTACCGCCAGTGGGGAATAGATATCATCGGCATGACTGCCGCCCCGGAGGCAGCCCTGGCCCGAGAGGCCGAAATCTGCTACGCGGCCCTGGCCCACGTCACCGACTATGACGTCTGGCACGAGACCGAGGAGCCCGTCACCGTGGCCATGCTCATCGAGAACCTGATGGCCAATTCTGCCCTGACTAAGGAGGCCATTCAGCACCTGGTGCCCACCATTCCTCAAGAGCGCGCCTGCGAATGTGCCACCGCCCTGTCCAACGCTAGCATCACCCAGCGCGACCTGATCCCAGAGAAGGTGAAGAAAGACCTGGATCTGCTCATCGGTAAGTACCTCTGACTTCCAGTCACAGGTACAGGACCCCGCTACCACAAACTCATCTGATAGGGTGGTCTCTTACCGTCCAGCAGGATAAAGGGCGCAGCCCGGCTGGCCACAGCGCCAATCTTTTTCAGGTCGGTCAGCGTGCGAAAAGTCCCTTGGCGACGCAGGCGCAGGATGCGGGCCACTGAACGGGGGCCCAGGCCCGGGACGCGCAGCAGTTCCTCCCGACTGGCCCGGTTGACCTCGATGGGGAAACGCTCCCGGTGGACTTGAGCCCACATCATCTTGGGGTCGGCTTCGCGGGGCAGATTGCCCGCCTCGTCAAAGATCAGGTCCTCGAAAGTGAAATCGTACTGGCGGAATAGCCAGTCGCTCTGATAGAGGCGATGCTCGCGCAGAGGGGGAGTGGGCGGATGACCCTCCAGAGGGGTGTCTACTACGGGCTGGAAAGCGCTGAAGTAGGCGCGGGCCAGCCCCATTCCTCTGTAGAGCCGCGCGGTCGTCATCAAAATCTCGCGGTCTGACTCATCGGCTGCCCCCACCACGAACTGGGTGGTCTGTCCGGCTGGAACCAGGCGGCCGCCACTGGCCTCTATCAAACTCTTGGCCCAGTGCATCGGTTGCAGCAGGTTGGCGGCGAAATCTTTGCGTGGGGCGATGCGGGCCAACCGCTCGGCGTTGGGGGCTTCCAGGTTGATGGAGACGCGGGTGGCCAATTGCACGGCCCGCTCGACGTGGGCGAAGGAAGCGCCGGGCAGGATCTTGAGATGGACGTAGCCGGAAAAGGCATACCTCTGGCGTACCAGTTCCACTGTAGCGATCATCTGGTCCATGGCGCGACCGGCCTTGCCACAGATGCCGGAACTGAGGAAGAGGCCTTTCACCAGGCCCTTGCGATGCATCTGGTCGAAGGCCCTGGCCAACTCCTCGGGTGCAAAGCTGACCCGTCGGAAGTCTCGGCTGGCACGATTGGCACAGTAGTGGCAATCCTTCTGGCAGGTGTTGGAGAGCAGCACCTTGAGCATGGCCACCCTTTGTCCATCAGGCAGGGCAGCCGGGTAGATCCAGCGTCCCAGGTCATCCTTTTTGCGGGCAGCGTCGGTGCCACAAGCTTCCCCGCAGAGGTCGTACTGGGCCGAACGGCCCAGGATTTCCACCTTCTCAAAGGTATCCATGACCATCACCCCTCTCAGCAGTGCTGTCTATATTATACGAACAAACGTTCCAAATGTCAAAATTGAGTAAGAGTTGAAAATAATAGGACTTTGGGATATAATAGGATTGGGCCAATATATTGTTAGGGATAAGATGTTTCAGAAGAGATTGGTGATGGGAGCGGTGCAACTATGTCTATGAACGATGCTTTCCCAACCGATCGGCGAGGGAGTTGGGCCGAGGGTACACAGCAATGGCAACAAGCGATGACATTCATCAATAAGGCCACCTCTGCCCTATCTATCTCTCAAATGATTATACCTTTGGAAGATCTGCTGGATCTGCTCCTGGATGCCGCACTTTCGGCCACCCAGCAGGAGACCCGACTCTCCGAAATAAGACGGTCCTTCGCCCAGCGATGGAACCAGGTGGCCGAACATACTATCAGTGGAGAGACAAAGAGGAACAGCCAGAAGATCCTGATGGATCGGACGTACGATCTGGGAGGAGGTACGGTGTCCTTCGGGCGTGAACTGGCCGAGATCTTTTGGGCAGCCTTGGCCGACCTGGATAACGATCGCCCCACAACCGAAGCCACAGATTTGTTCCCAGTGTATGGATCCGTGCGGCCATTCTTGCGAGTGATGGCTACTCGTTGGGGGGAGACCTACCTGCCAGTGATCGCCTTCTCTCCCCTGGCAGACGAAGAATGGGCTGTCCTGCTGGCAGACCTGAACCGGATGATTGACCTGGCCCTTCAGATCGAAGGGGTATTGATCCTGTGGTTGATCGGCAGTTTTGTGACCGACGCCTCGGGGCGGCGGACTTTACGGCCTCGTATCTCCTACGGCCCGCCTCCGCAGGGCACCAGAGCCAAGCAGCTCAAGTTTATCCTGGGAACCAACTATTATGAGATCAAGGCTCTACAGGCTTCAGCGCGAGCAGACAGGCGACGCTTACGGGCAACGGAGGAAGTGACAGCCCGCTGGTCGAAGCATCGGGTCACCATCCAACTGGCCACAGACGCCGACGCCTACGAGCTTTTCAATCAGGCTGACTTGGCCGACCTGGAGGCAGATATCAGCCATCGGACCGTCATGGCTGAGGCAGCGCCACAGCGAGATCGGACGGCTGTCGTCCAACCCAGGGCAAGGGAGGAGCCCCGCCCGACGGTCGGATTCGCAGTGACCGAAGCCCCAAGGCCGGAAGCAATGTCAGCAGAACGGGGTGAGATCAGCGTAGAAGCCGATCCGAAGCGAGACGCCGAGGAACTGCGCCGCAAGGGCGCGCTGGCCAAAGCGTACGATATGGCTCTGGCAAAGAAGTACTTTCTGGCGTCTACAATGCTCGACAACTCCAGTGTGGACGTCTGGTTGGAGCTGGCCGATATGAGTGGCAATGAGGGGGAGAAAACCTGGTTTCGTAAAGAGGCTCAGCGCTTGCTGGGCCGATGAGCCGCAGTCTCTGGGGGTAGAGCATTGGACGCGAACCGAAGCGCCTGAACAAAAGGCCCCCGCCAAGAAAGCGAGGGCCTTTTTCTACTTCAAGAGACAGCCTTCCGCAATCTGACCATCGGGTCATCTGGCACAGCGGAAGCCAAGGTTGTCGTTGGTCGCCTCTACGCTAGTACAACTGCGATAAGTCGTCCGCACCCGGTCACTCTCGGCGAACCAGCCTCCTCCCCCGATCACTTTGTACTTCTGGCCGAAATACTCAGACTGAAAGTCGCTGCCGGGATAGGCCTCGTACCAGTCAGACGTCCACTCCCAAACGTTGCCGGCCATGTCGAACAGGCCGTAGGGACTGACGCTTTCGGCAAAGCTGCCCACTACCGTGGTGCCTCTGAGACCGCTGTCCTTGGTGTTGGCCTTGGTGGGGTCCCACTCGTTGCCCCAGGGATAGATCAGCCCCTCAGTGCCCCTGGCTGCCTTCTCCCATTCGGCCTCGGTGGGCAGGCGCTTGCCGAGCCACTGACAATAGGCTACAGCGTCGTTCCAACTGACCTCGACTACAGGATGCCTCTCCTTGCCCTCGCCCCGGCTGCGCCAGGTAGCACCATCAGCCGCCTTCTCCGCCTCGGTGGCGTAACCCGTCTCTTCCACGAATTTAGCCAAATCCTCGTTGGTTACCTCGAATAGGTCAATCTCGAAAGCATCAACAAAGACGGTGTGGGCTGGCCTTTCCTCCTCCCGGCCCTGGTCACTGCCCATGATGAACTCGCCAGCAGGAATGGTCATCGTGAGGCTTTCCTCCCTTTTCTCCTCCGTAGGAATAGGAGTCGGCGTTGGCGGAGGCGGCAGGGGGGTGGGAGTGGGCAATATACTGACCGGCGTGGGCGTTACCACCGAGGGTGCAGCCGTGGCCTCAGCAGGCGTCGAGGGAGTGGGTTGAGCAGGAGGACCACAGCCGGTAACCAAGAGCAAGGACACAATCAGCCCGATGTATAGTCGCTTCATCAACATGATCCCCTCCTTCTGCGGGACAGCCCACCACTCAAAGACCCAACAACGTCGCCAGCACGTATCCCACCGTCAACAGCAGGTCGGTGCCCAGGATAGTCATCACGTTGGCTCCCAAAGCCGGAATCAGTTTCGGGATGTCATTGTAGTGCTGCAAGGCCCCCTGCACCGCCTTAAAGGCCACTGGCAAGGTCAGCAGGCCAACGAGGACAGGCAAGGGCATCAAGCGGAAAGCCACCCCCAGGATGATGCACAGGTAGGTTGCCGCTATCAGAACGGTGTACAACCGCCCGGCCTTTTTCGTGCCCAGGGCCATCACCAGGTTCCGCCGGCCCGCTTTCCTGTCAGCCTCCAGGTCGGGGAACTCGTTGAGGAGCAGGAGGTTGGCTGTCAGGAAGCCCGGCGGCAAGGCCACGACGAGGACCTCCCAGTTGTATCCACCCACCTGGACGAAGTAGGCCCCCAGGACCGCCAACGTACCCAGCCCCAGGCCAGCGAGGGGTTCTCCTATCTGCCAACGCGAAAAGAGAGGAGTGTAGAAATAAGCTGATAGGCCCCCGATCAAGAGGATGGGAAGCAGGCCCCAGCCCCGAACGGCCACGAAATAGACTCCGATCACAGCGGCTAAGAACAGGCTGGCTACCCCGAGAATGTAGACCTTTGTCGGTTCCAAGAGGCCAGCGGTGAGGATGCCGCTGCCGCCGCTGAAAGGCGTGCGCTGGGTGTGGAAATCCAGCCTGCTACGGTAGTCGAAATAGTCGTTCAACACGTTGACGCTGATGTGCGCCAACACCGTGCCCACCCAGGCCAGCAGAAAATAGGCCAGGTTAAAGCTTCCCTGGTGCCAGGCCACCGCCGTACCGATAGGCACCAGCACCACAGCCAGCAAGAGGAACTGGGGCCTGAGCTCCAGAAACCAGGTCTTGAGCGAGCCCGCTTGCAGCGGATCTGTTGACATCACTGGCTCACTCATTGAAAAACAATC
Organism: Anaerolineales bacterium; assembly: GCA_004377365.1. Taxonomy (GTDB): domain Bacteria; phylum Chloroflexota; class Anaerolineae; order E26-bin7; family E26-bin7; genus E26-bin7. Next base: position 10,282 of record SOHZ01000313.1, read on the forward strand.
TCCTTTCTCTGTTTACATGCAGACTTACGAACCACACCTTGCGAGGCAGAGACCGCATTGGGGCAGAGTTTTCGCGTGGTCAGTTAGTCTGTGTGATTGAGTTGACATCTGGCGCGTTTGTGGTAAGATCGAGAATGTTGCACACCTTTAAGTTGTACGCCTTACGTCTTGATCACGTTTTCATGGGGAGATAAGATGACGTTGTAGTGACCCCCTAGAATTGGACAACTACGATAGTTCAAGTAGAATAAGTCCAAGAAAGGGGAAATACAATGCCAAAGCGTCGAACGTTTACACCCGAGTTCAAGGCCCAGGTGGTACTCGAAGAGTTGACCGGGGTCAAGGACAAGGCCGAAATCTGTCGTGAGCACCAACTGAGGCCACAAGTCTTCACCCGCTGGAAAACGGAATTCCTGGAGCGAGCACCCGAGATCTTTGCCACCCAGCCCAGCAGGGGCGATGAGCAAGCGCGCATCGCCGATCTGGAGCGAATGGTTGGGCGGTTGACGATGGAGTTGGAAGTGGCAAAAAAAGCCTCGAATGTCTTGAGCTCCCTCTCGTCCAGAAACGGCAGGTGATTGAGATGTTGGCTCAGGATTATCCCGTCACAGTCGTTTGCGATATGCTCGGTTGTGCCAGGAGCAGTTACTACCATCAGCCCGCCGAGCAGCCGGGCGAAGCGGAACTCAAGGCAGCCATCAAAACCGTGGCCGCTGAGTGGCCCACTTATGGCTATCGCCGCGTCACAGAGCAGTTGAAGCGTCAGGAATGGACAGTCAACCACAAGCGCGTACGACGCCTGATGCGGTTAATGGACCTACAGGCCAAAACGAAGCGCAGAAAACGCCGCACAACGAACAGCGAGCACGATTTCCCCCGCTACCCGAACCTGGTCCAGGACCTGGAGATCGTGCGACCCGAGCAGGCCTGGGTGTCAGATATCACCTACGTCCGCTTGCGCTACGACTTTGTCTACCTGGCAGTGATCATGGACGTCTTCACCCGTGGCATCCGCGGGTGGCACCTGGGACGGAGCTTGGATCACACCTTGACCCTGACTGCTCTACAGCGAGCCCTGGCCAAGTATCCTGCACTAGAGATCCATCACTCCGACCAGGGCGTCCAGTATGCGGCTACCGCCTATACCCAGGTACTCCAGGATGTTCATGTCCAAATCAGCATGGCCGATGTGGGCGAGGCCTGGCAGAACGGCTACGCTGAACGTCTCATCCGGACCATCAAGGAAGAGGAAGTTGACTTGTCAGAGTACCTCGACTACAATGATGCCTACCGGCAGTTGGGTCGCTTTCTCGACGAGGTGTACATGCACAAGCGTATCCATTCTTCGCTGGGCTACCTCACCCCGGCCGAGTTCGAGGAACAGTGGCGAAAGGAGCAAGCTCTGGCCCTCGATTTGAACTAAAAATCACCGAAAAAGTGTCCAATCTCAGGGGTTCACTTCACTCTCAATATTATTGTACTTCATTCAGCGTACTTTGTCCAGCAGGAGCAACTTGGTTTTTGTCTACAGACCCTGTGAATTGCCCCCCTGGCGAAGGTGGTGTATAATTGGGACATGGAATTCGACGCTTTAACCCAGCGTAGGATCGCTCAATATCTGGCGCACGCTCGTCAGGCGGTGGACACTGGCCGATTGGTATGGGAGCCATACCATGAATGATACACTGAATTATCTGCAACCCCACGAACGGATGGCACTAGACGACTATGTGAACCGTTTGCACCTGAGCCTGGGCGACAATCTCACGGGCTTGTGGCTCTTCGGCTCCAAGTCCCGGGGAGATTTCGAGCTCGGTTCTGATATTGACCTATTGCTGGTACTCAAAACCCAGCAACCTGAAACGCGTTGGCGCATCCGTGAGATCGCCGCCCAGTGCTCACTGGAGTACGACGTGCTATTCAATACCACATCCTCGACCAGGATCGTTGGGACGAAGAGGTGCACTATCGAGGTACTCTCTGGCGTGAAATCCAGCGCGATGGTGTGTCCCTTCTTCTCGAGCGTGTTGCTGGCGCGCCGGGCAGATAATAGCAAACTCTGCCCCAATTCAATCTGGGAGCAGAGTTGTAAACATCAGGACTTACCCTTCTTCAAGTCTGTTGCCGTTCCAGGTACGGGTCACGGCCCAACGACCACTTTATTGCCTCGCTACCCGGTCTCTTTGGACGCACAGAAAGCAGCGTATTCTCGCAGGAGCGCGGTTTTGTATCGTTCCTCGGCCGAAGGCGGGACGTAGTTGCGGGTTTTGACCATGGCCAGCAGTTCGTCACGAACCCCGTCCTCCGGCTCCCGTCCCATGGTATAGAGTTGCTCAAAGACCGGCTTTAGCCCCACGATGCCAACGGTAAAGCCCCTGTCATCAATAGCCACCTGGGCCACCTCGGTATCGCCACCGCCGCAACATCCCGCCGTCCGCCACATCGTCGGTCCTCTCCCCGGCATGGTCTACCTCCTCCGAAATCTATCCTCACACGATCATTTTCCGACCACCGGTCGGCGCGCTTACACGGTTCAGGTTCCATGGAAGCCGACTTTTACACCTTTGCCCGGCCAGACGATGGTCGGCACCTCCCGTCGCTGCCCATTGAGGGCCAGCATCTCCTGCATCTGAGTTGGGTCTTCCAGCACATCATACGTGACGTAGGACAGGCCGTCGTGCTCTAGCTTTCGCTTCAAACCCCGCGTATAGGGACAGCCTTCCTTGGTATAGATTTCCACGGGTTTCATCTCGCTCATGGGCACAGGATGATCCCTCTTGCCCACAGACAGTCCCCGCAGACCGGGAACTGGTTGCCGAAGCAATCCTCCTCGTTGGATTCGGCCAATTGGCAACCGCCGCAGTCGGCACATGGCGAAAAGTCGAACTGCTGTACCCGTGCCCGGAACTGCACGTACTCATCGCGATCCCAAATGCGCGTGATCTCTTCCCGGCTGACGTTGCCCAATGTGTAACGCCGAATCATCTTCTCTCGTCCCAGAACGTAGCACGTGTAAGAGTGCATCAGTGCAACGCAGGGGCTTACTTCGCCATCCCAGGCGATGGCCACTGCCCCCTCCCCTACGAAGCGGCAATAGCCCTCCGCCCCGTCAGAACGCCTTGGCAGGGGATCAATAACTCCGCCATGCCGCAACAGCCCCAGCAGCGGCTCCAAGTACTCGCGACGCGCGTCCATCCGTGGTAGCACGATTTCTGGGAACCACTTGGAGCGTACCAGCGAGTACGAACTGCCGGTCGCTAGCCAGTAGAGAATCTCTTCCTTGAACTCTTCGGTGTAGGGCAGCACATTCGTCACGACGACAAAGCTCGCCTCCATTGAGTAGGCCAGGCGATGCAGGTTCGGCAATTCGGATACGTTGCGTCGTGTGACAACGAACTCGAGGCCGATCTCCGGGTTGTCACGAGAGTTCGCGCGACGCACGGTGTGTAGGCCATCCACATTCTCCTGCACCACGCGAAAGTCGGTGCCCGACCTGATGTCTGCGTGCGATTCCGGCGAGGTCCCATCCACTGAGACGACGAGCGTGTCTAGCCCGGCCATGACCAACCCCTCGGCCATCTCCTTGTCCAACAAGAGTCCGTTGGTGATCAGCTCTGTCTTTGCTCCCAGTTCCTTGGCCAGTGCCACCATCTCCACGATGTCGGGATGCAACAGCGGTTCACCGAACCCCCAGAAGGCCACGGTACGCAGCGACGCCACTTCCCGCAGCCCGTCCACCAGTCGTCGGTACGTCGCCATCTCCATAGACCCCACCGGTTCACTCCAAGAGTTGCGCACGCAGACGCGGCAGCGCAGGTTGCAGGCTGTGGTTGGCTCGACGTAGACTTTGGCCAGTGGTGGGTCCGACGGATGTAGGAGCAACCCCTCAGAAGTTTCCCGAACCAGAAGTTCTGCGCCGGGCATCAAACCCCACCGGCGGCGCAATTCCTCTGACAGCCGCAGATCGCCGCTCTTACTTACCAGCATCTTATCTTCCACGTGTGCGCACCTTGCCTACTAGAAATCCACTGCTGTGACCGTCACTTCATACTGTCCGGCAATTTCATCTCGTCGTTCTTCTCGGGGCTCGCAGTAGAGGTAACAGCTCCAGGATACTCTGACTGGTCTCATCGGCTAGGGCTTTCACAAAGTCTTCGTACTGACAGCAGGTGATTTCATCCACGTTCCGGCCAGTCCAGCATCATGACCTGCACTCGCGCCCCGGCGGGCAGATGATCCACGTCTTCGGGGATCACTGCCAGACCCTGCGCTTGCACCATCGAGAGCAGAATGCCCGAACCCTGATCGCCAGTCAGCCGGGCCAGATACTTTCCTTCCCGCTCCTCGAGCATGACCCGCAGGTAGTGACGACGGTTGTCCTTGCGCGTGATTTCGTCCAGCAACGTAGCCTCCACCGTCGGCTTGTCCAGCCGGGTCTTGCCCAGCATCTTGAGGATGGCCGGACGGGCGAACAGCTCAAAGCTGACCATGGCCGATACGGGGTTGCCCGGCAGTCCCAGCAGCGGCGCCCTGCATCCTGAGCTTGCCGAAGGGCCGATGTGACCGAAGGCCAGCGGCTTGCCCGGCTTCATCCGCACCCGCCAGAAGCCCATCTCCCCTTCGGCCGCCAGCACCGTCTTGACCACGTCAAAGTCGCCCACCGATACCCCGCCCGAGGTAAGGAATAGGTTGGCCCCCTGCTCCAACCCGGCGCGGATCTTGGCCGTCAGTTCCTTCACGTCGTCGCGGGCGATGCCCAGCGAAATGGGCACCCCGCCGTAGCGCACCACCTGGGCGGCGTTGGAGAAACTGTTGGCATTACGGATCTTGCCCGGCTGCCAGGGAGCGTCCACCTCGATCACCTCGTCGCCGGTAGCCAGGATGGCCACACGCGGCCGGCGGTGGACCCAGGCCTCCTTGTGCCCCAGGGCAGCCAGCATGCCCACCTCTTGCGGGCGGATCTCGGTACCCCGTGGCAGGATGAGCGCACCTTTCTTCACGTCTTCGCCGGCCTGGCGCACGTTCTTGCCCACCGGCACCCCTTTGAGGACGTTGATCCACTCTCCGTCCCGTTTCGTGTCCTCGAAGCGCACCACAGCGTCGGCCCCCGGCGGGATGGGCGCGCCGGTCATGATGCGGATGGCCGTTTCGGGCGTCACCGCCACGTCGGTGGTGTAGCCGGCTGCCAGGTCATAGACGATACGCAGGCGCACGGGCTGCTCTGGGCTGGCGTCGGCGGTGTCGGCAGCCCGCACGGCGTAGCCGTCCATAGCCGTGTTGGTCAGGGGCGGGATGTCCATGTTTGCATAGGTGTCCTCGGCCAGCACCTGGCCCAACGTCTCCAGCACCGGCACGCGCTCCGGCGGCAACGGCTCGAAGGCAGCCAGCACCCGGGCCAGGGCTTCTTCTACACTCAGCATTGGGTACAGTTCTGTCATGTCACCTCCACGTTTTATCCCCGAACACTAGCATTTGACCCTCGGCCACGCAACGGTGAGCGTAGACGTACATCCCCGCCGACCAGGCCTGGTGGGGATAGCCCATCGGCCGGCCGGTGCGGCCATGGCACCACTCGTTAAACTCCCACTCCTCGTTCATCCCTAGCCGGTTCACCTCGGCCAGTTTCACCAGTTGTCGCCGCGCCTCTTCCTGTCGCCCCGTCTTCACCAGAACAGCTACGTAGAAGCCGCCCACGAAGGGCCAGATGCCGCCGTTGTGATACTGGTCGGGCAGGTTCAGGTTGTTATTGCGATAGTACTCCCGCCAGTCCTTGGAACCAGGGTGGATGGGCGGATGCAGCACCCGCACCGGGTAAGGTTCGGCGATGCCCACCTGATACAGGTAGTCCAGGATACGTCGCTCCTGGGCTGGGTTGGCCACCCCGAACAACACGGACAGCAGGTTGCCGAACACGTCACAGTAGTCACCGTAGTCACGGAAAGCCACGTAGGGCAGGAAGAAGGGCCGTTTGATCAGCACCGGGTCCACTTGGCTGAGGGTGTGCTGCCACTCTGTGTGGCCTGGGCAGGTGGGCCCCCATTCGTCGGCGCTCTCCGGACCTACCCACAGCACGATGCGCAGCTTGTGCCGCACATCCGAGGCCATCTCGTCGTACTGCGCCCCGTCCTTCTCCAGTGTGGCAGCCGTTTTCGCCATAGCCCGCAGCGCCGCGTACCACAGCACGTTGTCGTACAGGATGTTGAAGCGGTTAGCCAGCAGATCGGCCCAGTCGGCGGCCTCGTGCACCTCCAACAGGCCGCAGCCATTGGAATCCTGGTAGCGCAGCCACAACAGCGCCCGCTCCAACGACGGCCAGTGTGCTCGCAAAAAGCCGGTATCGCCGGTCATCCGGTGGTTGACATAGTGGCCGACGATATACCACAGATTAGAATCCACCGAGCCGGCGTTGGTGTGGTCCAGCCGCCCCGTGGCTACGCTGACGTTGTTGGGGATGGCCCCCAGATCCGATTGCTGTCCGGCCAGGGTTTGCAGAGACGTGCGCAGGCAGTCCTCGTGTCCTGGGGTCGAGATGGCCCCCAGGCTGGTGATGACGCTATCCCGCGCCCAGACATGCGGGTAGCCTTCAGGCGAGGCCATCAGCCCCAGGGGACTGCACTCCCGCGCTAGGACGGCCTGCGCTTTCTCGTAGGCAATATCCACGCGGTTGCTCATAGGTCTGTGCCCTCCCTGGTCAGCGTTACAGAATGCTTGAGGAAGTCAATCTCACGGATGACACCCTGGACGGTCTGGGGCGGCTCGAACAGTTTGGTCAACACAATGCCAGCCTCGGTTGACTCGATCCGCACCACATCCTCCATCACCTTTTCACGCTGACCATCCAATTCCATATACACCCTGGCTTCACACATTGGCTTCCTCCTTGCCTTCCACGGATGTGGACAGATTCTATCCGCTCACCGCTTCATCCACGAAGGGTCCCACCGCTCCTGGAGGAGCGTGACCCTGGCCTCTTTCACTCCCGGCACGGCGGCCGCTGCCTGGCGCACCTGGTCGGTGATAAAGTCAGCCAGAGGGCAGAAGGGAGCAGTGAGCACCATCTTGATTTCAACTGTGGCCTCTTCGATGGCGACCTCCCGGATCATTCCAAGGTCTATCACGCTCATCCCGATCTCCGGGTCAGTGACCGGGCGCAGCGCTTCACGAATCTCTTGTTCTGTTGGCATGTTCATCTCCTCTTTTTTCCAGTTTCAGAAGCCCGTTTTCTCGAAGAAAATGGGCTTCTCATTGTTAGCCCAGCAACTCCGCCAGCCGCCGGCCACCCTCGACAAATGCATTCTCTTGCAGACGGGCACATTCAGACAAGTGGTGGCTGCCCAGCAGCAGCCCAAAGGCAAAGGCCATGCAGGTCGCCTCGCCACACGCTTTGCAATTGAGCTTGGGCAGCAAGCGGTACACATCTAGCGGCCCTAACAGCTTGCGCTTCTCGTGGCAGGGACTGATCTCCTCCCGCTGCTGCCAGGTATCGTTGCACAGGTCTTGAAACCACTCCAGTTGGACCGCCGCGTCCTCGGCCCCATCTACCTTGGCCATCACCGCCACATGGGGGTAAAAAGTGAGGATACGCCACTCCCGCTTGATGGTGACGGTATTGGCTCCGGGATTGTACATTAAATTGGGGAGGATAGCGTTCAGATAGGGGAAAACTGGGGAAATATCATTGGAGAACTCGGCAATGACCCGGTTTTTGGTCGGGTCGGCCAGGCAGTCCAGAACGTGGGTGATAGTGAAACCATGGCACAGCAGATCGTTGTCGGACATAAATCGCTCCCTCGCGATAAAGACACCTTCGTCCCTCCCTGGTCGCCATCAGGCTACAGTTGCGGCTTGAGGCCTATTGCCTCCAATCGGCGCCGGATGTCCGGCACTGAGACCTTGCCACCCGAAGACAGCAACTCCCCCTCCACGAAGACCAGGGGCACCTGCCCCTGCCCGGCGGCCACCAGGGCCACGACCTCGGGGAAACGATCCATCTCTGGGGAGAACAGGGCGTAGTACTCCACTGCCACCCGATTTCCGAAGCGCTTGCCCAGGGCACGGCGGGCAAAGGCCGCCGTGTCGCGCCAGGCGTCCACCGTGCCCTCCCGGCAGGCAATCAGTGTGCCAAAGATGCGTACTGTCACCGGTTGTTCCATCGTCCCCCTGGCGACCGCCACGCTAACACGAGCCCGGCTTACACAGCGGGCCGCAGCCGGACATAGGCCTGGGCACGGGTTCCCCGTCGGACGAGTGCCCGATGAACATCATTGAGCGGAAGGCCTGCTGTGTTTCCATACTGTGGCACGCCGGGCACTCTGGCTCGAGGCCGGCTGTCTTCTGTTTGATAGTGGCCCACACCTCAAAAGTGTGCCCACACTCTTGACACTGATAGTCATACGTTGGCATTTGTACTCACATCTCCTCTCACCGATTTTCCACCTTTGTTGGTAACTCTCTTGCCATGTCAATGAGCCTGGTCACGATGACATTCACCTCAGCCATGCAGCCCATCCCCTGCTCCCCGGTGGCCAGCATGCCCACCCGGGGCTCGACGAAATGATAACCCAGCTCCCGCAAGCGGCCGATGTTACCCTGCACGATGGGGTTGACCCACATCTGGGGATTCATGGCCGGGGCAAAGACCACCGGCGCTTGGGTGGCCATGATGATCGCCGTCAACAGGTTGTCAGCCAGGCCGCAGGCTACCTTGCCGATGGTGTTGGCCGTGGCCGGGGCCACCAGCACAATGTCGGCCAGGCGGGCCAGGTTGACGTGGGCCACTGGCCAGCGCCTGGCCGCCTCGAACAGACCCACCGCCACCGGATTGCCGGACGCCGTCTCCAGGGTCAGCGGAGTGATGAGGCGGGTCGCCGCCTCGGTCATGACCACCCGCACGGTGACCATGTGCCGTTGGCGCAGGACGCCAATCAGCTCCGGCATATAATGGGCGGCGATGCCGCCAGTGACGCCCAGGATCACCGTCTTGCCCGCCAGCACCTCAGCAACTCCCGGCCCCGCTCAGAGCCCCCAAGTCGAAACCCAGGATCTGGCTGATTTCATAGTTGACGTCGGGCAGGTAGGATTGGGCTATCTGCTGGGCCCGGAAATAGGCCGAGATCAGGGGATGCGTTTGCGCTTCCCGCTGCAAGCGGCGCAAGGCGTCGATCTCTTCCTGAGTGATGTCCCCGCCGTTCTGCTGTTTGAGCAGCAGCCGCTGCTGGCGGTCCTGCAGCTCGGCCAGCAGGCGTTGGGCCTCCTCGTCGGCCTCCATTTGTTCTTTAGCCTGCCAGAACTCCACGATAGGCGGCGCTTGGCGCAGCTTCAGAGCGAACTCTCGAGCCGCTGCCTCCACGTTGGCATCCAATTGCACGTTACACCTCCTTCCCTTAACAGCAGCCCGGCCCGCAACTGGCGGAAAAGTTCAGGCCGATGACCGAAGTGATGATCTCATTGACCCTCTGGCACAATGCGGACAACTCCTCCTGGCAGCGAAAGTAATTCTGCACCGTGGGATGAGTCATCATGCGCTGCTGAAGGCGATGCAACTCGTCCTGCTCGGCCGGGCTGAGGATGCCTAGCATCATCTGCGTCTGCCAGGCGCGCTGCCTGTCCTGGAAAGCACTGATGGCCTGCTGGGCTGAGTCGTCGTGGCGTAGTGCCTCGTGGGCCCGCTCGAAGGCCTCGTACTGGGGACTGAGAGCCAGGACGCTGGCAAATTTGCGTGCCGCCTCCCTGACTTCATTCAATTCTATCGTTTTCTTTTGGATTTGTGCTACAGCCATTGTCTGTTGCCTCCTTTGCCAATCAATTCTTGGAGAACGTCGCCGCTACATCCTTCGGCAGGGCCGCTAACCCCTTCAGCAGCGGTGTCCCGTCCAGATTGGTCGCCGCGCGGGCTACCATGGCGGCGAAAGCGCGAAAATCCTCCTCGGTAAAGCGCAGGGTCACACACCCGTAGTCCAGGTGAATGTGCCCAGCCGGACAACGGCTGATCCTGGCGCCTTCACCCCCTTGTGCCAGCACTTTCCATTCTTGCATGGTTTTCCTCCCCGGCCTTTTCAGGGCTCTCTCCATTCCTGCACGTGCTCCAAACCATCGCATCTGTTTCTAGTTTGGGAAAAGGCTCAGCAGCGTCTCGCCAGCCTGGATGAGTGTCGGCAGGCCCTTGACCTCCCTGGGCAGCAGGGGCATCGTCAGGATGGGCACTCGGAAGCGTTCGGCCATCTCCCCCAGATAGCGAGCCTGCATCAGCGACCGCCGACAGAAATACTCGGTGGTGCATTGCTCCGGCGGCAATACCTGGTTAGCCACCACCAGCCCTGGCTCGATGCCCACCGTGCGCAGTTCCTCCACCGCCCGCCAGGCCTCGACGATGGGTGTGAATTCAGGGTACATTACGAATGTAAAAGTGGATCGCTGTGGGTCGCGCATCATGTCAATGACCTGCCCGAAGCGGGCTTTGGCCGCCGCGTCGGCCTGCGAAAGCTCGGCTGAGACGTAGAGCTTGACCTCCAACTGCTGGCTCCAGTCCACCGGGAGCTTCAGCAGGCGCAGGGTGTGGCCGGTGGGGGCGGTGTCGAATACCAACACGTCGTACCGATCCACAGAGGCGTAATCAACAAAGCGGTCAAAGGCTGCCATCTCCTCGGTGCACGGACTGTCCAATTCCTCGGCCATGGCCTGCAGCGACTCCGGGGAGCGGCCCTGTTGCCGCGCCTCCTCCAGGATGCGGGCCTTGTACGCTTCGGCAGCCGCCTTGGGATCAATTTTGACCGCCCACAGGTTGTCCACTTCGGACACCGGCTCCGCCTCGTCGCCCACTGACTGGCCCAGCACGTCACCGATGTGAGCCGCTGGGTCGGTGGTCAACAGCAGGGTGCGGTAGCCCTGCCGGGCCAGCCACACTGCCGTCATACATGAGAGAGTCGTCTTGCCCACCCCGCCCTTGCCGGCGAAGAACAGGGTACGGCTGTGGCCATTGGCCGGCACCAGACGGGGCACCACCTCATCCGGCCGGGCCACTGGACACTGGCGAGACGAGGGCGAACAGCGCCGTACCTCCTCATCGGAGATCAGATGCGCTCCCCGCCGTCCGCCACTGGCCACTTGCTCCTCACCGTACAGCAACCCAGCCACGTAACGCAACTGCTCTATGCCTTTGATCTCCTCGTCCAGCAACGGCATCCGCTGCGTCGGCAGAGGCAACTCCCGCTCGATCTGAGCCAGGTAGGGGGCCTGCATCTGGATGCGTTCGGCCAGGAAGGGGTTACGGCCCTCCTCTTGCGGGATAATGCCGTTGACGATGAGCCGGTGGGTCTCGATGCCCAGTTTGGACAACTCGGCCACCGCCCGTTGGGTCTCTTTGATAGGTGTGGCCTCGGGCTGGAGAACAAACACGAACGTCGTGCAGGCCGGGTCGCGCATCAGGGTCACCGCCCGGTCGTATTTGGCCTTGGCCTTCTGGATAATGGTCACCGGCCCCAGGCAGGTCTGGCCGCTGCCCCCGGCCGCCTCTTCGATGTGGCGGCTCCAGTCCACCGGCAACTCCAACAGGCGCAGGGTGTGGCCCGTGGGTGCCGTATCAAAGATGACGGTCTCGAAGGGCAGGTCCTCGTCGCCCACGTCCAGGAAATCCACAAACCGGTCAAAGGCCGCCACCTCGGCCGTACACGGGCCGCTGAGCTGCTCCTCCATGACTTGGACGACTTCCGGCGGGAACAGGGTGCGGATGGGAGCCAGAGCGCGATCCTTGTACTCGTCGGTGGCCTTGTCGGGATCAATCTCCATGGCCCATAGATTGGTCACGGTCTCGATAGGCGTGACTTTGTGGCCGATGGGCTGCTCGAAGACGTCGGCCAGATTCGAGGCCGGGTCGGTGGTAACGATGAGGGTCTTATGACCCCGGTCGGCGTGGTGGACGGCGGTGGCGCAGGCCATGCTGGTCTTGCCCACCCCGCCCTTGCCAGAGAAAAAGACGGAGGACGTGGACATCAGGTGCCTCCGTTCAATGCAGCCTGGATCTCGTCCAGCGTGGGGTAGGCCCCCACCTTGATCACCCGCCCGTTAACGACTGTGATGGGCAGGGCGGCCAGTTGCTGCGCGCGAACCAAACGGTAGACCTCGGCGTTATTCAGGAAGGCCTGGGGCTGCCGGGCCATTAGATATCGCTCCACAGTCACCCCCTGGCCCTTCAACTTTAACATCATCTCGTTCACGTCCAGCAGGACGGGGTCTATCGCTGGCCCGCACAGCCCGGTGGGGCAGCACATAGGCGGGTCGAAAATCTCGACCTTGGTTCCGTTCGTGCTCATTGTTCAGACAACCTCCTCATTTGTTTGGGGTCTGGCTAAAATGGCTTGGGGAGTGGAGCCTTCAGGCGGAAAAAGCCGGCTAAAGCCTCGATTCCAAGTTGTTTTAGCCACACCCATTTGTTTTTCGGCACTGATATTGGCACTGTACACGCGGACATCACCGACCTGGCGAAAATCAAGCCCGTGAATACAGATCACACGTTTGAACCCAGCCTCGGCAATCAGGCGAGTGTATTCCTCCTCAGGGAGAGCCCCGCCCACACAGCGGGCCCACTCCTTGGGGTCGGAGCGCACCGGCTCCGGCAGCGGTTTATCCGTGACAATGTCGGAGATCATCAACCGCCCACCCGGCCGGAGCACACGGTAAGCCTCCCGGAAGATCTGCGCCTTGTCCAGGGTCAGGTTGATCACGCAGTTGGAGATGATCACGTCCACCGACTCGTCGGGCAGGGGCATTTCCTCGGCGTCACCCAGGCGAAACTCAACGTTGCTGAATCCGGCCTGCTCGGCCGTCTGGCGGGCCCGCCGGATCATGGCCTCCGTCATGTCCAGGCCGATAGCCCGGCCTGTTGGGCCCACCTTGCGGGCAGCGAGAAAGGCATCGAGGCCCGCCCCGGAGCCGATATCCAACACCACCTCGCCGGGTTGCAGGCTGGCCAGGGCTACTGGGTTTCCACAGCCCAGAGACAGCCCAGCCGCCTCGGGTGGCAGGTCGGCCAGGTCGGTCGGCGTGTAGGCCCCCCCACAACAAGACAGGGGCGTATCTCTCAGCGCCAGGTCCGCATAGTGGGCCCTGACCTCGTCTTTCATGGTATCAGTCCTCCTCAGCAGGCTCCGGTGGTCAGGCACTTCAGGCAACAGTCGGCCTCAGGGCCGCAGCCCAACCGCCAGGGCTCAACCCGCTCGGTGGCGAAGAAGCTGAGGTACAAGGCGTTCAATTGGGCCAGAGCGGTCCGATCCACCGAGTAATAGACCCACCGGGCGTCATGTTCGTCACGACGGGCGGTGACCAGACCCAACCCCCGCAAGACGCTCAGGTGATGCGACACCAGGTTCTGGGGCAGATCCAGGCAGGCCGCAAGGTCGCAGACACTTCGCTCACCCTGCATCAGAAAGCACAGGATGCGCATCCGGTTCTCTTCACAAAGAGTCTTTAGGAAACTGGAAAGTTGAGCCAGGCCCACGGGCTGAGGCTCGACTTTGACCGCCAAATCAACCGTCATGCCTCCTCACCTCCCTCATCCAGGGGCGAAGACGATGAACTCTAGTTTATATCAAAGTCCATTGATATGCAATTTAAAAAAGAGAACGCCTCAGCACCTTCTGGGGCTGGCACCATAGGCGGCTTCAGGCGCTAGATTGGCTACGTCAAATGAAGCCAGATAGTGAGCGTTCACCTCCACCAGCCTGCCCGGGTCTATGGAATAGTAGACCCACTGCGCATCCGGGCGATCCTGCACCAGGCCAGCCCGCTTGAGCACCCCCAGATGGTGAGACACCAACGATTGGGACAATCCCAACCGCTCCACGATGTCGCAGACACACATCTCCTGTTGGGTCAGCAATTTGAGGATGCGCAGCCTTTTCTCGTCGGCGATGACCTGCAAGATGCTGGATAACTCTGCCAGGGCCTCTTCGTTCGTGTTCGTGCTCATACCTTCGTTTTCACCGTCTACAGGGTAGACTTTCAGAGGGAGCGCAACTCTATCAATGCACGTTGATATGATAGCACATGTAGGGGGATTTGTCAAGTCAGCCGGGGCGTGGCCTGCTGCCATCTGTACTCCCCGATCTGTCCCTCCATCATCTGGGAATCGCACTCAAGTACCAGGGCTGCCCGCTGCTCACCCTCCGGCCACTGGTGGGAAGAAGGCCACCCGGTCACCATCATCAAGCCGGTAGTCCTCATCCTGCTGCCGATTATTGACGAAAGCCGTCTTCACCTCGCTTTTTGGCACGCCCAGCCTGAGCAACAGGTCGGCCAGCCGGGACCCTTCAGGCATCTGCTGGATCACCGGTTCACCAACACCCGTTTCGGGGCTATATTTACGCAACGTGGCATACAGCCGCGCCTCAACCTCGATCATCCTCTTCTCGACCCACCTTCACGAAATACCATTTGTAGAGCAACTGCATGTCGTCTGGGAAGACCGCCAGGCGGTCGCCGTCCTCCACCTTTCTCGTCAGAGCGGAGTATTGCCAGTTGAGGAAGATGTTGCTCCCGACCTCCTCCATCGGGACGCCCAGATGCTCCAGCACCCCCTGGATGGTGTCGCCCTCTTGCACTGGCACGTGGATGATGGAATAGCCGGTGGGGTCCTGATCTCTGGCGAAGCGCCGCAGCTTGCCGTATAGGTGCATCTCGATCATGTTCTTCCTTCATTAAGAAGCGAGCGGGGATTGGAGCAAAGCAATCCCCAATCCCCGCTGCAATGTCAGGCGTTGGGTTAGAACTCCCAGACGCTGTCCAGTGCCTCATCGGGCACGTCCCAGATCTGGTTGTGGGGTGGGAGCGGCTCGTAGCGCATGAACTCTGGCGGGCGGTCATCGGCCTTGGTGAAGCCAGCCGCCTCGTTAAAGGCCCGCTCCTTCTTAAGGATCTCTTTGCCGATACGGGTCACGTCATCGGCCGTCCAGTTGGTCCCCAGCAACCCAGCGCAGCTCTCCACCATCCCTTCAAACCCCTCAGGGATGTCCAGGATGGCGAAGGCGATGAACAGGCAGTAGCCTGTGGAGTCAATGAAGGCGGTGGCAATCTGAAAGTTCCGCGATAACTCCGCCTTCCCCTCAGGGGTCAACGGATCGGCCTTGCCGCCCACGGACAGGATCTCCGGGGCGATGGTGTAGCCGATGGTGTGGTCGGCTCCCTGCGGGTTGGTGATGTAGGTCACGCCGATGCCCTTCACCGCCCGCGGGGAGTAGGCCGGCATGTTCTGGCCCTTGACCCCCGGCACGCGGATGACTCCCAGGGCCCGGCCGGTGAAGGCCGCCCCCTGGCCCAGGATGCGGCCCAGGGGCGTCCCCTTGTCGATCTCGTGCATCAACTCGATGGCCTTCTGCCCGTCGCCGAACTCGGCCAGGCCGCCCTCCATAGCCACGGCGATGGTGCCGCCGGACTCGATGGTGTCTACGCCGTAATCGTTGCACAGGCGGATCAACTCGCCGGTCACGTCCAGGTCATCAATGCCACAGTTGGCCCCGAAGGCCCACACCGACTCGTACTCCTGTACCGAGGAGTGCTCCGTCCCGTCGGGGTAGGGCCAGACGTTCGAGCACTGGATGATGCATTCGGGATGGCAGGGGTGGCCCATCTTCCCGGCACCGCCCCGCTGCTTTATGGTCTCGGCGATGGCTTCGCCCGAGATCTTGCTCGCGCCCTCAAAGTAGCCGCTGGAGAAGTTGCGGGTGGGCAGGCCGCCGGCTTCGTTCAGAATGTTGATCAACACCGCCGTGCCGTAGGTGTTGAGGGCGCCGCCCTTCTTGGTGACGTCATGGGTGCGCAATGCCTCGGTCAGCTTCTTGCGGCCGGTGTTGAAGAGGTCTTTGTCGGCAATATCCACACCAGGCCCACCCGTATCGTCGGTGACGATGAACTTGAGCCCCTTGCTGCCCAGCACCGCTCCCATTCCGCCGCGGCCTGAGTAGCGACTGGGACGGCCGTCAATGTCGTTGAAGCAGACACCGGCCATAGCCATCTTCATCTCGCCGCCCACACCGATGCCCATGATGGCCGCCTTTTTGCCAAACCGGTCGAACAGGGCAGGGTAGGCCTCGTACAGCCCTTGGCCCACGTACTCATCGGCCGGGAGAAATTCGGCTCCGTCCTTATCCACCCTCAGCAGCCAGAACTTGCCCTTCTCCTTGGGGAAGCCTTCGACCACGACGGCCTTGATGCCCAGGCGAGCCAGGTGCTGGCTGAACGGGGTGCCGGCGTTACTCTCCTTGATAGTGCCGGTGAGAGGCGACTTGCCACCCACCGAGATGCGGCCGGATGAGGGGGCATCGGTGCCGCTGACGATACCCGGGGCCAGGACGACCTTGTTGTTGGGTCCCAGGGGGTGACAGGTGGGCTCCACCTCGTCGGCCACGATGGACGAGGTGAGCCAGCGCCCACCCATCAGTTTGTACTTCTCCGGCACGTCCTCGTACGCAGCCGTCAGGTCGGTCATGTTAACACGCAGGATCTTGCTCATCTTTGAACACCTCCATATTAAGTGTTTTGTCCAGAAACATTTGTGAAATGCCAACGATTATTACGGCTCGACACCACCTCCTCTCCGGCCTCAACTAAAGAAGGAGATCCATGATCTGGCCTTGTACCAGACGAGGGATCTCCTTTCCGCATTGGGAGGCACAGCCGTTTCCCGCTGTACCCTATCGGCTAATAGCGCATAGGTTTCCCCACAGCAGCCATAGCTCGGAGATAGAACCTTATGCCGACGTCGCAGAACAGCTTGCGAATGAAAGTTGTCATAGGCAGATCTTATTATATATCAACTCCTGTTAATATGCAAATGTACACACCCTTCGGAAACATTTTCATTTGACTTGACACAGTATGCAAGCTGGCTACATCTGAGCTGCAGGGTGAATGGTTGCTGAGATGCCGCAGGCGGCTTTGCGCGTCATGGGCATCTCACGAGGTCCTGCGCCCACAGGCAGTCAGCACAGGATGGCGCATTGCCCCAGCAATCCTCGTTGTCCTCGGCGAAAGTGCAGGCCATGCCGCAGTCCACACACGAAGGGAAACGCATCTCCCGCACTCTGCTCCGAAACGAGACGTAATCGTCCGAGGTCCAGATATCCGCGAGGGGCTGTTCACGAACATCGCCCAGCATATAGCGGCTGACCTCTTTGTGCCGCCCGTAGATGTAGTAGGGGTAGGAATGCATCAGAGCGTAGCAGGGGCTCACACCGCCATCCCAGCCGATAACCAGAGCCCGTTCTTCGATGAAACGACAGCGTCGCCAGGCTCCCCACTTCATGCGAGGCAGCTTGGCGATGCCCCACAGAAGCCAATCAGCGCCGGGCACTGGCCAGCCTATGGGAGTGGGCAGCGGCTCGTCACGGTCGTAGAGAACCTCCTCCGCCATCTCCAGTGTGTGGGGCAGCAGATTGGTGATCAGCACAAAGGAGGCCCCCAGGTCGCTGGCCAACTCTGGCAGCCTGGACAGCCACTCCAGGTTGCTGCGCATGGCCACGAACTCTAGCCCGATGCGGGGGTTCATCTGCCCTCGCTGCCGGGTCAGTTCCCGCAGAGTACGCACATTGTCCAGCACCTGATCCATGCCACCCTCGAGATGAGCCTGCTCGTAAGCCTGGAGGTGTACCGTGTCCAGGGAGACGACCACAGTGTCCAGGTGAGCGTCTAGCAGCTTCTCAGCCATCGTCTCGTCCAGCAGCAGGCCATTAGTGGTCAGGGTCATCCCCACCTCCAACCCCGTAGCCAGTGCTAGCATCTCCGGGAAACGGGGATGAGTCAGCGGCTCGCCGTAGCCGCCGAAGGTGATCCGCCGCAGGTCAGGGAAGGCGTACAACCCCTCGATGATGGCCTGGAACGTCTCCCAGGTCATCTCCCCGGGAGTGTCTCGCCACACCTGGCGCACACACATGGCGCAGTCCAGATTGCAAAGGGCTGTGACCTCGATGTAAGCCCGTCGGGCGTCGCGCTTGATCTCGCGCAGGGCAAAGCCATCCTCGATCCGCTCTAGGAGCAATTCGCGCCCTGGGGCCAGGTTGTAGCGGTCCGGGAAGCGCAGCTCACTGTCCCTGCCGATGGTTATGCGGGTCATTAGGCCGCAACCTCCATCATCACCAACACGGAGTGCCCGCCTGCCTCTCGCGGCGCACCTGTCCCCTCAGCCAATCCGGCCCGGCCTCCATCCCCTCCCCCGTCTTGCACGAGAGACGAAAGATGTCCATCTCTGGGTTGAGGGCCAACACAGCCTGCTCTACCTTCTCCACGTCGAAATCCACCATACCCAGCAGGTCCATCTTGTTGATGACCATGACCTGGGATCCCATGAACATCAAGGGGTACTTGTAAGGCTTGTCGTCCCCCTCCGGCACGCTGAGGATCATGACCTTGCGGTCCTCGCCCACCTTGAACTCTGCCGGGCAGACCAGGTTGCCCACGTTCTCGATGACGAGCAACTCCAGCCTGTCCAGGGCATTGCGGATCATGTTGGCGTCCAGATGACACTCGCCGCCGGTATTGATCTGCAACACCGGCACACCGTAGCGCCCGATGCGCTCGGCGTCCAACTGACCGCGAATGTCCCCCTCGATGACGGCTATAGCGAACTCGTTTTTCAACGCCACCAGGGTCCGCTCCAGCAGAGTGGTCTTGCCCGCGCCGGGCGACGACATCAGGTTGACGACGAACACCTCGTGCTGGTCGAAGATGCGCCGGTTTTCCCGGGCGATCAGGTCGTTGGCAGCCATGATGTCCTGCATCACTTTAATCCGCATGCTTCTGCTCCTTGTGGGGGCAACCGTCCTTCGGCTAGCGACCGTCTTGCACCACGCTCAGGATAACCTCACCCAGGCCGGCTCCTCGAAGGACGGCCAGATGTGAAGATGCAGGGCTGGCGTTTGCCCAGCACCGCCTGCAGATGGCAGACGCAGGCCTCACCCTCCCGCAGGATATCCAGGATGCGCAGCCGCATCGGATGGCTCAGAGCCTTGATGACACGTGCTCTGTCAGATCAGGCCGCTAGCAGAATCCATATCCGCTGCACGGCCAGCAGCACCAGCGTCGTGGCGAACACCCGGCTTAGCGTCGGGCTCTTGACACGCTTGGCCATGAAGCGCGCGCCCAGTTGTGCACCGATCACCGAAGCCACCGAAGTCAGTCCGACCATCAGCCAGTCGAACTGTGCTGTGCTCAGATGGGTAACGAAGGCCGAGAACGATGGCAGCGTGACGGCCACCATGTTGGTCGCCGCCGCAATCCGCGCCGTGTAACCCAGAAAGACCAGTGTGGGCATCAGCAGAAAGCCCGGCCCCACACCCAGAAACCCAGCGAAGATGGCAATCAAGAACCCCAGCACGCCAGCCTTGACCCGCGTGCGATCAGACACGGTGATGACATCGCTTTCAGGCATCTTCGGCGGAAAGGCCATGCGATAGGCCAGGAAAACCAGCACAGCCACGTAAATCCACCACACGATCGTTGTCGGCACGAATTGCAGGATCAGCACACCCAAAGGCGCGCTTAGCGTGGTGATCACCAGCAGCGGAATGGCGGCACGTTTATCCACCATGCCGGCCCGCCAGTAAGCGATCGCGCCCGAAATGGACGTCAATCCGTTGAGCAGCAGCGACCACGGCATGATGACGTGCTTCAACTCAAATCCGAATAACCCCAGAACCGGTGTGGCGATGAAGGCCACACCCAATCCTAACATCCCGGCGATGAACGACAGGGCAAACAACAGTAACGAAAGCCCGACGTATAACATGGTTTGTCTCCTTTCAGTTGAACTTTAGGTAGAACCGGCCATATCCCGGAATGGCGAACCGCAGTTCCTTAACCTTGGGGTCCAACCCCTCCCAGATCTCTTTCGACAGGTAGACCTCGATATCCTCGGCCATAAATCGGATGTAATCCTCTTCGTTTTCAGGCTTGCCCATCAGACCTGATGGGGTCTCGTAGGCCGTTCATCAGTCCACCACGGTCATGCGGGTGGCAATGTTGACGATGCCACCGCTCTCCCGGATGTACTGCTTTGCCCAGCCGGACGCAATCCGAGCTTCTTTCATGCGAGTCTTTCTCCTTCCTGTTCCTCCTGCTCCCGCCGCCATATCGAGCACACCGCGAGAAAGGCTGCAGGCGGAAAGCCTTCCAGTTTGCGTAGCCACTTTTGGTTCGCGATCCTCCTCCCTTGATTTCCCCTATCCAATCGCCGGTGCCTCGATGACAATGGCCTGGAGTTGGGCCAGCCGGTCGGTGTATTGCGGCGCGAATAGGGGGAGACACTCTTCCAAACGTACCTGACCCGCCGCCAGCTTCAGGGCGAAGGTGAAACACGTCGGCTGGCCGCACTGCTTGCAGTTGGTGCCCGGCAGCAGCTTGTACACCTCCATGGGCGTTGGCCGGCGGTGCGCCTCGTAGTCTGGCTTGATCTCCCCTCGCCGCTCCCAGGTGCGGTTGACCAACTTCACTAGCCCTTCTACCTCCTTGATCGCCGCATCGCGGTCTACGACATTGCTGACGGCGATCTGGTAGGGCTGAAAGGTGATGTAGTGTCCGGCTTTCGTCCATCTCAGAGCTGGTACGTTAGCGTTGTAGACGGCACCACGCAAGGTGGCGTTCAGGTAGGGGAATACCTCGCGGATGTCGGTCACCAGCCGGGCGATGGCGCTGAAGCGCTCGGCGCCCGGCTCGCACGGTGGGGTGAAGACTTCCAAGTCGTATTTCTCAATAAGCATCACAACACCTCGATTCAGTCCAGCCGTCGCGCCAGAACGCACACGGCCAGGGTGAACAGGACGACAGCGAACCCTGTTAGCACTGCCAGGTCCAGCACATCGGACACCAGCGACCTGCCCGTCAGCGCTGCCCGCAGCGCCTCGACCGAGTAGGTTAGCAGCAGCGCATGGGCGACGACCTGCAAGCCTGCGGCAGCGACGCCACCGGCACGAATACGCCGCCCAGAAACATCATAGGAAAGCGGAAAGTTGGCTAGTGTCTGCGCCTCAAAGACCTCGCGAACTGCCATGCTACCGAGACAAACGCCCTTTCATACCAATGCCATCACCAGCCACCCGGCCAGCAGCACGAACAGCCCGGCCGTGGCCAGTTTGATCGTCGCCGCCTGGCGGTTGATGAATTGGGCCAATTGCTGCGAGGTGGTGCCAAAGTAGGCCAGCAAAAAGACCGCCATCAGTGGTAGGACGAACACCAGGTTGTAGAGCAGCAGGTACAGCATGGCCTTGGCCCGCAAACCCGGCACGCCCAACACAAAGAGGATGGTCGGCAGGTAGACCTGGCCGGTGCAGGCCAGTTCGATGATCGAGATCACCGCCCCGGTGACAAAGGCCACCGGTACGAAGGCCCGCAGCCCCGTCCCCTCCCGGATGACCCGGTTGATCCAGCGCCGCAGGCGGGCAGGCAGTTTCAGGCGCATCTCCTCCGGCTTGCCCCGGCGGGCCTGCCACCAGTCGTACAGGCTGCCGGCAGCCAGGAACAGGCACAGGGCGGCTGTCAGTCCATACACCCAACGGCTCAGGGCATCCAGGAAGGGCAGCGACGCCAGGAACTTGAGCAACCCCACCCCCACGCCCAGGTAGGTCAGGAACACGCCCAGGGCAAAAGCCGCTCCCACGGCCACCACCTCCCGTCCCTTGCGGCCCATAAAGGCCAGGTACGAGATGAAAAAGACGATGGTGGCGAAGGCGCAGGGGTTCAGCCCATCCACCAGCCCGGCAGCCAGCACGGTTAGCAGGCCAAAGGAGCGGAATCGCTCGACGATCCCCTCGGCCGCCTGGCTCTGGGCTGTCTCCCACCCTTCCCACACCGCCTCGGCGCCCGTGGCGGCGTGGCGGGCGATCAGTTCCTCCAGGCTGCGGGCGTGCAACTCCTCACCTACGAGCCCCTCGTCGTCCACAAACACGGCCGGAGCGGTCAGCCGCTTCTCCTCGTGTACGCCGGCCCGTTCCCCCAGCCACTCGGCCAAAGCAGCTTCAGCCTTGACGTCAAAGGCGTGGACGACGAGCTGCGGGTAGCGGTGTTGCAGGTAGTTCAGGTCCAGTTGCACCCGGTCGCACTCCCGGCAGCCGGGTTGGTAGAAGTAGGCCAGGTGGATGGTCGGCGCGTCGTCGGCCGCGACAGTTGGCATCGGCGTAGGGGGCAGCTTTTCCTCGTCACAGACGTGGCAGGTTTTGATGGTCGGTGTGGGCCGGGGAGTGGGGCTGGCGGCTTGCGTGGGGGTGAGCTTCCCGGTCACCAGGCCGGGAATGTCTGGATAATCCACCCCACCGGCATCCAGATATTGCTCGATCAGCCCCGGCAGGATTTGGGGAATCTCCACGGAACCCACCAGGTGGTGATCGCCGATGAACAAGGCCGGCACCCTCTGACGGTCAGGCGGCACATCATACGTCTCCAGAGCGGCCCGGTACAGTTCATACCCTGCTGGCTCGGAGGTCTCGATCAGCTCGATTTGCCATTGCTCACCATACTTTGCCTCCAGTGGCGGCAGCGTCTCGTTGATGACCACGTGGCAGTGGGGGCAGGTCTTTGACCAGAACAGCACAGCTCGCATCACCGGCTCTTCGGCCTGGGCCACAGGCAACAAGAGCCCTCCGCAGATCAACAGCAGCGTCAGCAGTAGTGCGGTTTTATTCATGTCGTCCAGGCTCGCCTTTCCCAGCTCAGAGCGTCTGTCATCCAGCGGCATAGTTCCTCTTTGGTTGGTAGGCGTCGCTCGACCACCAACTGGCCGTTGATGACCAAGGCCGGCGGCTCGCTCAGCAGGTAGCGATCCATCTCCTTACGGTCGCTCACCCGCCGCACCGGGGTCGGGAGTCCCAGCTCGTCCAGCACCTGGCCCACCAGCAGCTTGAGCTGCAAGCAACCGTGGCAGCCGTCCCCCAACACCTTGATGTCCATAGCTTGTCTCCTCACAGCGGCGGCCCCCACCAGGTGAACCCACTACCAACCCTGGGCTTACCTGGCGGGGGCATATCGTTTATTCTGATGCGTATTTCGCCCTCAGCTCCTTGACCAGAGCCACGATCTGCTCCTTGGGCAAGAAGCTGATTGCATCTCCCAGACAGACTAAAGACAATTGTGCTCTTCCCGCTTTCCCAGTCGCCCCCTGTATCCTGTATCCTGTACACTTCAAACTGCGGTTTCATCTGCGGCTGAGGTCAGCCACTGCCGGACCTCGGCTTCCGAGGGGATGCGGCCGGCACAGGCCAACTTCTCGTTGATCACCAGTCCCGGTGTGAACATCAAGCCATACTTCACAAACTCGGCATAGTCGCTAACATGTTGCAAGGTAGCTTCGGGACAATCACCGCCTGACTCTGCTTCCAGTTCTTCCAATGTAGCTACCACCACCTGGAAAACTCGTTCACAATTGATGCACCCTGGTCCCAGAACCTTAATACTGATTGCCAATTTGCGCCTCCTATTATAGAATTGATTTTTCACTTCACTTCGATTGTCGGCTCGACCACGATCTCCGACTTGACCGAATTAGCGACCAGACTGTACTTTTGCGCGCCCTGCAGGGCGCGACGCACGCGCGCTTCGACGACGGCCGGGTCTTCCTCCCCCGCAGCAACCTGGATAACCGGCCAGAGACGGACGTGGGTAAAGACCTCTGTGCGGTCCAGTTCAATCAACTTGGTGCCCTCAGCGCGGCACGTGTACGACAGTAAATTGAGCTTGAAACGCTCCGTCGCCCAGATGAACATCATCATGATGCAGGTGTTGACCGCCGCCACGAAGGCATCTTCAGGGGTCAGCACGCCAGGGTGGCCCTGGGCGTCGGGCGGGGCGGAGAAATCCATCTCCGGACCGTTGCCCATGACGATGTGCCCCCAGTGCTCCCCCTTCCACGAGACAGTGGTGTGATAAGTTGCCGTACGGCTCATGCCGGGACCTCCTGTTTCTCGTAGAATGTTGCGTACTCGCGCGACAGGGCCTCTCTGTACGCTTCCTCCTCGCCGTCGGGGATGGGATTGTAGATCTTGACCACCTTCAGCAACTCGTGCACCGTGCCATCACCGGGCGCTTTGCCGGCCTGGTGGAACTGCTCGAAGATGGCCGGCAGAGCGATCAACGTGACCACCCGCCTGTTCACAGCCACCTTCTGCACCGGGATGCCCGAGCCGCACTCACAGGTGGCCACCACCGCCTCCTCCTCTTCCTCCGGTTCCGACACCTGGGCCGCTTCCACGACAACCGCCTCGGCGGGCCGGACCGCTGGTCTGCCCAGCAGTTCATCTACCAGGCCGGCTACCCTCTGCGCCGTGATCTCAGCGGCCTTTCGCCCGGCCTCGTTCAACGTGCGGCTGCCTTCGATTGGCCCCAGCTTATCCCCGGTCAGCAGATCGCTTACCACGACGCTGGCCGCCGGTTTGCCGGAATACATCTCGGTGGCACGGGCGGCGCAGCGCTTGTCGCAACCGTCCACGGCAATGGTTGGGTAGAAGCGGGCGAAAGCGCGATCCCCTTCCCCACCGGCCAGAAAGAGCGGAAGGCAAATAGTCACCGTGTCGGCGGGGCGCAGTTGCTCCAGGACTTTCAACGCGGCCACTCGCGTCACAGTGCCCTCCGGCAATTCCTCACCGGAACAGGCTATTATTCCCACTTTCTTCTTTGGCAGGTCAGGCATTTTCATCTCCATTCCCAGAAAGATCGTCTACCACGGCAGCGACTTCTTCCGCCAGCACGTGGGCCAGTTTTTGTCCACCTTCGTTGAGTTCAGCGATGCCTTTTGGCCTGAACTGGCGATGGCGGCGGTAGGCGTCGAGCACGGCCAAATCCTGTGCCACCGTCCCGCCGCTCTCTTCCACCATCTTGGTCGCGCAGGCCAGCTTGCAGCCGTCAATCGTCACCGCCGGGTTCCCGGTCACTGCCGCACGCGCCTCCTCGTCGCCCAACACCAGGAGGGAGAGCGCCACCAGTTGGGTGTCGGCAGGGCGCATGTCCTCGGTCACTTCGTAGGCCGCCTCGCGGCTCACGGTGCCGTAGGTCTTTCCAATGCCACTGCAGGGCACGATCATGACTTTTCGTCCACGGTCATTCATAGCTTCTTCATCTCCTCCTCGGCTTGCTCCTGCACCAGGGCAAAATAGGCCCGTGGATCGAGCAGGCGGGCGCGGTCGGACTCCCAATCATCGGCCTCCATCACAGCCAGCCAGCCTTCGCCGTATGGGTCCTGGTTGATTACCTCCGGCGTGATATCCATGGCTGGGTTGACTTCTGCCACCTTGCCGGCCACCGGTGAGGGCAGGCTGATGTCCGCCTTGATCGTCTCGATCACAGCCACTTCGTCGCCGAAAGCCAGCGTCGTTCCTTCTGGCTTGACCTCGGCGAAGGCTACATCGCCGCTCCTTTGCTGCAAAAAATCCGAAAGGCCGATCCGAACCCGGTTGCCTTCGGCCAGCGCCCACACTCCTTCGTTGTTATAGTGCCGGTCGGTGGCGGTCCTGAAAGTGAATTTATCTACGGTGAGTTCAAGAAACTCAGGCATGATCGTCTCCTTATCTTCGAGAGTGAAAATGAATCATTGCGCCGCGGAAGCCGAGGGCGGCTTCTAGCACGGCTTCGGGCAGGGTCGGATGGGCGTGCGTTGTCCAGGCCAGGTCGTCTGCCGTAGCGCCCACCTGCACTGCCAGTGCACCTTCCGCGATCAGGTCGGTGGCGTGCGGCCCCATCAAGTGGACGCCCAGCACGCGCCCGCTGCTGGCCTCACACACCAGTTTGACCAGCCCTTCGGCCTCGCCCAGGATCTGGGCCCGTGGGTTGGCCGAAAACGGGAACCGGGTCACCTTGACGTCCGTTCCCTGGGCGCGGGCTTTAGCTTCGGTCAGGCCGACGCTGGCGACTTCGGGGCGGGTAAAGATCACGTTGGGTACCGATTGATCATCCACGGCGCGCTGGCCGCCGGTCACGTTCTCGGCCACCACGCGACCATCAACCATCGCCTTGTGCGCCAGCATCATCCCACCGACCGCATCGCCGATGGCCCATACATTGGAGAGGCTCGTCCTCAGATACTCATCTGCAGCGATGGCGCGACCGTTCATCTTTACGCCGAGTTCGGCCAGTCCGAGACCGCCAGTATTGGGCCAGCGGCCCGTGGCCACCAGCACACGGTCGCCTTCGACAGAGTCTTCACCTTTGGTTGTGGCAAAGAGGACGCGCAACCCGTTTTCGGCCAGTTCAATTGCCTGCACCGTTGCGTTAGTGTGGATGACCATCCCGCGCCGCCGCAGGATGAGTGCCAGCCGCTTGGCGAGCGCCTCGTCCGCCCCCCCGGGCAACAGCGTCGGCATCATCTCGAGGACGGTCACCCGGCTGCCCAGTGCCTCGTAGATACAGGCGAATTCTAACCCGATCACGCCTCCACCTATGACGATCAGGTGCGCCGGGACGTCGGTGATGTGCAAAGCCTCGGTGCTGGTCATCACCCCCGGCAAATCCAGGCCAGGGATGGGCGGTCGAGCCGTGACAGAGCCGGGCGCAAGGACCACATGCCGGGCTGAAATCTCCATGGCAGTCCCCGCAGCGTCTGTGACACGCAGCGTGTCCGGGCGGACAAGGTAACCTTCACCCCGCACCAGCGTGACTTTGCGCTCCTTCAGCAGTTGTTCCACACCGCCCACCAACCTGTCCACAGCGGCTTGTTTGTAGGCCATCAACGACGTCAGGTCGGGGCGAGCATCTGGGATGGAAAGGCCGAACTCACTGGCCCGGCGGGTCTTAAGCAACAGTTCCACAGAGGTCGTCAGGGCCTTGGTTGGGATGCAGCCGACGTTCAGGCACGTCCCGCCCACGTGATCTTTCTCGACGAGAGCCACACGCGCCCCGAGTTGGGCAGTCCGCAGCGCGGCCACATAACCGCCCGGTCCTGCACCTAATATCGCAAGATCGTAATAATCAGACAAACTGTCCTCCCATCTCGACCATGGTGTGCTACGGCGTTTTCACGCCTTTCTTCTCACAGTCAAAGCAGAGGTCGGTGCTGCGATTGGTCCAATACTCGCGGCCACAGCCAGGACAGGTCGTTTTACGCAGCGAGCTCTTCTTCTGTAGCTTGGGCTGCATTTCTGGTGGTAGAGCAGCAAAAGGGTTCCTCATACAATCACATTGTCTCTCTCCAGTCACTTGAATCTCCTTTTCAGATGATAGTCAGCGCCAGCCCAAAGATGTAGCCAGCCAGGGTGCTGAAGATAGTCACCAGCGACACCTAGGTCCACGTCTTCTCGTTCCCCAGGATCTTGCCCGTGACCAGGATGCTCTGTAGGGAAGCTCCGGGTCGGCCATTAGGTAGGCTAGCAGTAGCCCTCGGATGCTTGTCAAGCCCCGGCACCTTGAATTGTGACGAATTGGCCCCAGGTGCGATTTCAGTACACATCAAGCCGCAATGTTCTCCAGGGCAGCAAGGGCTTGGCGGGCCGCGTCCAATTGGCCGTGAGCGATAGAGCCCATCAGGTCCAGCACCCGGAACACTCGCTCGTCGGTCACGTGATACATCATCCGCGTCCCTTCGCGCTGCGCTGCCACCAGGTTGCTGTCGCGTAGAACGGCCAGGTGCTGGGAGACGTTGGCCTGGCTGGCCTCCAAATCAGGGCACATATCGCACACGCAGACCTCCCCCCGGCGCAATATCTCCAGGATAGCAATACGCGTCGGGTGGGCCAGTGCCTTGGCTATCCTGGCCTGCCATTTGTAAGCACGAGTTTCCATGCTTCACCTGCTCTTTCTTGGCTATATTAGAATAATCGAATATTATTATAACATGATTGCGTATGTTTGTCAACTGTGTTGTTCGCCTTGACAAAAGACCCCTTTCGGCTTATCATTGAGACACGATGAACGAGGAGCGAGACCTAGGCCGAAAGTTGAACAAACAGAGCTCCAGTCTGGCTCACGCGGCCAATGTTGATCTCCTGGCCCTGTTGGGCTTCAGCTTGCTGACCCTGCTGATGATCTATCCTCTGTCCCTGCACCTGGCCGAGGCCCTTCAGGACACTTCCGATTCACTGCTCAACCTGTGGATCACCAACTGGCAGGCTCATCGGCTTCTCACGTCTCCCCTTCAGCTTTTCGATACCAACATCTTTTACCCCTATCCCAACACCCTGGCTTATTCGGAGATCCTCTTTCCCAACGTCCTGCTCAGCGTGCCTATCTTTGCTCTCGCTGATAACCCTATCCTGACCTACAACCTGATGTTCCTGCTCAGCTTTATCCTGTCAGCCTTCAGCCTCTACCTGCTAGCCTACCGTCTGTCGGGAAACCGCTACGCGGCCTTTGTCGCTGGTCTGGTCTTTGCCTTCTCCCCCTACCGCGCTGGCCACCTCAGCCAGTTGCAACTGCTAACCATGCAATGGATGCCTCTGACTCTGCTGTACCTGGACCGTTACCTTGGAAGGCGCAGAACTAAAGACGGCCTGCTCTTTTGTACCTTTTTCACCGCCCAATGCCTGTCTTCTTTCTACTACGCTTTCTACACGGGGTTGGCGGTGGGCCTGTATCTCTTGTATTATTTCGTGCTTCGCTGGCGCAAGATTTCACTCTCTTTGATTCTAAAGTTAGCTCTTCTGGGCGGGCTGATAGCGGTTCTTGTCATCCCCTTCGCCCTGCCCTATTTTCAAGTCAGCCGCGATTTGGGCATGGAGAGAACCCTGTCCGAGCTGGTTGCTTTCTCTCCCAGGCTGCGCACCCTTTTGAAGGGCTACCTTCTGCCTGGCCTGGCAGCTCTTGTCCTGGCTTTGCTGGGCTTCTTTCTGCCGGAAAGAGGGCAGAACCCCAGCGGTGTCCCCGCTCGTGGTGGATTTGCAATCCACCACAGCCTCAGCCGGAGGGAAAATGCTGTCTTCTATCTCATCCTGGCCCTCTTTGGTTTGGCCATGGCCCTGGGGCCTACACTGCGCGTCAGCAAGAGCCTGGAGTGGCCCGCTTTCCCCATGCCCTATCGGTTTTTCTTTGACTACTTCCCTGGTTTTAAGGCCATGCGCGCCCCCAGCCGCTTCTTCAGCCTCACCACCCTGGGCCTGGGGGTCCTGGCCGCCCTGGGGATCACCAGCTTGGAGAAAGCGCTTGTCTCCCTGGTTCGCTATTCGCTATTCACCATTCGCTATTGGACTGGATGGCAGTGGGCTTGGCGGGGAGGCATCTTTCTGCTAGTGCTATATCCTTTGTTGTTGAGAAGCTGGGCTCACGTGGAGGTCGCCTTCATCGAAAGGGGAGATCGTCTGCCTCCGGTCTACCGCTGGCTGGCCCAGCAGCCGCCCACGGTGATCGTGGAGCTACCCCTGGCCTTCCGCATGGCCGATCCTCCATCGTTGGAACCTATTGACCCCGACCAGGTCTGGCCCACCTACAACCTCTTCCGCTATCAATATTTCTCCACCTACCACTGGCAGGAGAGCATTGACGGCTACAGCGGCTTTGTCCCTCCCCGGCATGGGGAAATAGATTGGGAGATGGTGCATTTCCCTTCGGAGCGGGCCATTAGCCTCTTGCAGGGCCTGGATGTGGAGTACGTGGTCCTTCACGAGGCGCTTTATCGGGCCTACCAGCCGGAGCGCTGGCCTGAGGTTCAGGAAACCTTACCCACTTTCGGGGAACTGACCCTGGTGGAACGGTTTGGCCAGGATGTCGTCTATCGGGTGCAGCCCCGAGCCCAGACTCGGGACGCTCTCACTGTTAAAGGGTTCTTGCCTCTGCAGACTGTCCCTGCCGAGGATTATACCGCTTACCTTCTGGTAGCCAACAGCGGGCCGCGCAGTTGCGTCGTCAAGCCTACGGAGGAGGTGTCAGTGATGACCACCTGGCGCGCCAGTAACGGCGAGAGTACCAGCCAGCGAATCGCGGTAGAAATGCCCCTCGTCACCTCCGGGGCCTCTGTGGTGCCAGTGAGCCTGCTGTCACCAGCCACACCCGGCGAATACCATCTCTTGGTCAATGCCACCGCTGGCCCTCTCCCCTCCTTCAGTCTAGAACGGCCGGTGTTGGTGAGTGAAGGAGCGGAAAAGGCTGCAGAGCCGGTGCCGGTGTGGCTCTACGACTACAGCCTCGACCAGGACAAGTATGTCCCTGGCGACACCCTGCGCCTCACCCTGCTTTGGGAGGCTCTAGGCAGATTGGTGGAGGACTATAGTGTCTCCGTCAAACTTTTGGATGTAGACGGTGCGGTTCTGGCCCAGCAGGACAGCGGACCTCAGGGAGGGCAGCACCCTACCTCGCGCTGGCGGCCAGGGGAGAGGATCGCCGACCGGCACGAGCTCAAAATACCATTAGACATCCCTTTGGGACAGTACCAGCTTCAGGTGAGCCTCTATCGGCCAACGGATCTCTCCAGGCTCATCACTCTGGACGAGGAGGCGACACTCATGGAGGAATCCCTCTCTGCCTGGGTGAAAGTCAAGCCCCACTTTGAGTCTGGTCAATTGGCCATCCAGCACCCCCTGCAAGTCAACCTGGGTGACCAGGTGACCCTTCTGGGCTACGATGTGAGCCTTGAGGCAGTCCAGCCAGGCCAGTCCCTGGACCTGACCTTGTATTGGCAGGCTCGCCGGGAGATGAGCGAAGACTATACTGTTTTCACCCACTTGGTCGCTGCCGACGGCCGCATTGTAGCCCAGCAGGACAATCAACCGGCAGAGGGCCGCTATCCCACCTCTATCTGGGATACAGGTGAGATCGTGGTGGATCGGTACCGCCTGACCACTGCCGCCGATGCTCCTGGCGGCGAATATCACCTGGAGGTGGGGATGTATCTTCTCTCGACTCTGGAGCGGCTCAAGGTCGCCAGCGGGGATGAAAAGGGCCAGGACCGGATTCGGCTGGATCTGGTCTTTGAGGTAGTCATCCCATAGAGTGTTGATGAACGATCTATCATTTCACAGGCTGCCCACAATGCGGCCCAAGCTCAAACCAGCCAGGGTTTCAGGGCACAGTTGCGGGCCCTTGGAGAATGCCTTGTCCGATTTGGTCCCCACATAGATGCCACCGACACTCAATAGGGGGACTACCTGGTAGCCGATCAGCGCGAGATGTCGTTCGGTGAAGCAGTGGATAGGAAAAGCAGAGACCTTGCGATGACAGCCACGATCACTCTCTTTGAACATGAGGTTGGGGAGTTTGACTGGACAGACCGTGACCTTGCTGCGCTTGAGCGTTTGAATCGCGCGGCCGGGGTGGATGTTCTGCGCGCGACTGTGCGCGGCAGACGACATTTGGTGAAAGCTACCCAGTACGTCGGCGTCATTCGCCTTGGCAGGCGCACGATTCAGGTGCTGCCCAAGATATATCAATCGAATGACGCGGCCAGCCAGCAACAGCGTGCGCGGGAGGCGACCTATAACTTGCTCTATATGCTTGAATATGCCGGGCAGTTGCCGGTCCGTGAACACGCGCTCGCTCCTCTATTGCAACGTGACCTGGACTGGTTCGAAATCCTTACGCGGCTATTTGCCTCGCACTTGACACAGGAATGGCAGCGCGGTGCGTATCGGGGGTACCAAGTCATCGAAGATGAGTTGCCCGTGCTGAAAGGCAAGTGGCGCCTGGCTGACCAACTCCGCCGTCCTGAACGCAAACATATCTTCGCTATCGCGTACGACGAGTTCACCTCTGACAATCGGCTCAACCGTGTCTTTCGCTTCGTCGTTGAACGACTCTGGCACTTGACCCGAGACGCCGAGACCCGTCAGCAGTTGTATGTGCTGCGGCAATGGCTGGAGGAGGTCGCCCTTCTGCCGAAGGTCACTGTTGCCGATGCCAGCCCTACCCTACTCACACGGCTCAACCAGCGGTTTGAGCCGTTGCTCAACCTTGCTCGGCTGTTTCTCGACAACAGCGCGCTGCAATTAGCAGCGGGAGACTTGAAAACGTTCGCGTTTGTCTTCGATATGAACCAACTCTTTGAGTCGTTCGTGGTCAACTTTATCCTGCGCCACAACAGGCACGATAATATTCTTCCACCCGCGTTGCAGGAGTGCGAGTTGCTGCCCCAGTCGCGCGGAGTAGCTTTCTACTTGGCGCGAAGGGATCGCAAACCTGTCTTTCGGCTCAAGCCCGACCTTGCTTTTCGTGACGGGAACCAATTTCCACTGCTGCTAGATACCAAATACAAGCGGCTAGACAAAGCCGACATCAAACTGGGGGTATCGCAGAGCGATTTTTACCAGATGCATGCCTACCTCTATCGCTACCACTGCCCGCGCGTGTTGCTGCTCTATCCGCAGACAGCGGCTCTATCTGAGCCACTGCATATACGTTTTGCACTGGAGGATAGCGATAAAGTCATTATGGCAGCTACAGTGGACTTGCGAGTGGAGTTGGGGAAACGAGAGGGAAGGAAGAGTTTAGCCAAAGAAATGAAAAGTATATTACAGGAGGTAAGTCAGCTATGAAGCACATTATTGCAAGTCTGTCGTGGCAAAGTGACTATTGGCAGGGAACATTTACTGATGAAGACAGAAAGCTCTCAAATTTCGACTGGGTTATGAAGGGTGGGGTTCCTCACGAGCGGTGGAATTTCGATATGGACAAACATATCGTGGATGGTCACAAGGTTGGTTTCTTCCAAGCAAGGTATCAGCCGGTAAACTATGACAGTGGCCAAGGAATCGTTTTCTTCTATTCCAGAAAAGGTAACGAGAGTTATATCGTTGGACTTTATGGTAAGGCAGAAGTAGGGCAATTCGAAGTAGATAGGGACTACACAGGCAACCTACGTGCTCCTGTTGAATTGTGTGTACGTTGGCACGAAATCACGCGCTTGCCTGTAGACAAGGAGCGTTACTTCGCAGGCCGGAAAAGAATAGGGATGATTGGCTTCATCATAGTCGGAGACAAGGAGGCACAAAACATATTAGATGATGCCATTGATGCACATAAAGATTTCCCTGATGTGCAGGAAAAACTCCGGCAAGTCAAGTTGGCCGTTTTTTTTCCACCAAAGCCAAACGGACCGCCGCCACCACCACCTCCGCCAGAAGTAGAACAGTTGTTAAAAACTTCAGAACACACTCGTAATATTATCCTCTATGGACCACCGGGTACAGGCAAGACTTACTGCGTGCGTCAGTTTGCCGACCAATTCACCGACAGAGACAAAACCGAGTTTGTCACCTTTCACCAATCCTTTTCCTACGAGGAGTTTGTCGAAGGACTAAAGCCACTGACCGACAATGACGGGCAGATACGCTATGAGGTCTTGGATGGTGTGTTCAAGCAAATTTGCCGGCAGGCGAAGGATGACCCAGAGCATCGTTACCTTCTCATTATTGACGAAATCAACCGGGCCAACATCGCTAAGGTTTTTGGTGAACTTATCACGCTGATCGAAGACGACAAGCGGTTAGGGAAGGTGAATGAGTTAAGTGTCGTGTTGCCATATTCCCAGGATACATTCGGCGTGCCGCCCAACTTATATATCATAAGCACGATGAATACTGCCGACCGGTCCATTGCACTGCTCGACCTTGCATTAAGGCGACGGTTCGCATTTGTGGAATTGATGCCAGATCCGTCGCTACTCGACATCGTGGCTGGTGTAGACTTGGAATCGCTGCTAAGACAGCTAAACGAACGTATCGGCGCTTTACTTGATCGTGACCATCAGATTGGGCACAGTTACTTTCTCGACGTGACGAACGCCGACGAGTTGCGCTTTGTCTGGTACCATCGCGTCGTGCCGCTACTTCAAGAATACTTCTACAATGACGGCGAGCGGCTGCAGGCAGTATTAGGCGATCAGTTTGTGCGGCGCGTGGAGACGGGCAAGGCAGCGACGGCAGCTTTGGGAGAGTGGTACGACTCCGAGACGCCAAAGTATGAGGTTGCGGAGTTGGACGGTGACAGTTTTCTTGAAGCCCTCCGTCGCTTGGCAGGAGTAACAGTTAGCGATAGTGAAAACCCTTTGTAGAAACGCTCTATTTGCCCGCGCCGGCATGGGCACGGACCAGAGCAGTTATCCATACCCGTCTACATGCGATAGGAGGACTACCGGCTTTTGAGTTACTAATGCGTCTTGACAAAACCACTCCCTTAGCCTATACTACTTCCGGCCAACGAAAAACGCCAGCATGGGGACACTGGTCCCCCCAGACAGGTCTATCTCTCGTCGGCGCTCGCTCGGATGTGGGATTGTGGTAGATTCAAGGAGGATGCTATGCCAATTGGTGGAAATGGACACGGAAATCGAATATATGACTTGAATGCAGCCAGGCCATCAGGCCGTCGTG
>SOHZ01000368.1 GCA_004377365.1 Anaerolineales bacterium
ACCCTGATACCTTATACGGAACGATTGCGAACATTGTTTATGACCATTTTCATCCGAGGGACCGGGCTTCGGGCCGCCAAACCCACGTAAGCTTGCTACGACCTCACCATAACATCGCCTGGTTCCCGACATGGGGGTAGAGGCCCGTTGGAATTGCGGGAGTGATGGACCTTGCCCGCAATGCAGACGGCACGCCCAATGGGAAGCGCTGTGAGCCTCTCCCAGGACTTGTGAAAGGGGGTGATAATCTTAACCAAATATGTGATACGTTGTTTCCATGTGTTACTCTATTGTTCGCGCATTGGGCTTTCCCGAGAGGAGTCCGACGAGGAAGCCCAACCAATCTTCCAAAGGAGGAAAAAATGAGCGCAAAGAAACTCAGTTGGCTAATCTGTATCCTCGTCGTGCTGTCGGTGCTGGTTACCGCCTGTGGCCCGCAGCCAACGCCGTGCCCCGAGTGCCCGCCATGCCCTGAGGCTGGCGAGTGCCCCGAGTGTCCAGAATGTCCTGAGGCTGAGTGCCCCGAGTGTCCCGAATGCCCGGAGGCGCCTACCGCAGGCAAGACTTGCGAGGGGGTAAAGATCGTCTTCTTCCCCGGCGGGCCGCCAGGGTGCCCCTTTGGCACTGTCGTTTACAATGGAGCGGTAGCTGCAGCAGCAGACTTGGGTGCCGACGTTGAATACATGTTTTCGGATTGGAATCCCGAGAAGATGGTCACCCAATTCAAAGAAGCTGCCGCCACCAAACCTGACGGGATCGCCATTATGGGGCATCCAGGAGATGATGCCTTTGAGGCTGCCGTTGACGAAGCCAGGGCACAGGGGATCCTCGTAACCAGCCAGAACACAACCTTGCCCAGACTCGAAGAGAGGTACAAGGGCGAAGGGTTCGGTTACGTAGGACAGGAACTGTACGAGTCCGGCTATATGCTCGGCAAAGAGGCCATCAAGAGGTCTGGCCTCGGAGCAGGTGATCGGGCCATGGTCTGGGGGCTTTTGTCCGCGCCAACCCGCGGGTTGAGGACAAAAGGCGTCATAGATGCTCTGGAAGAAGCAGGGTTGACGGTTGACTACATCGAGATTGACTCTGCTACAGATGCTGACGCTACGGCAGGTACCCCGGTCTTCACGGGATATGTGACGTCCAATCCTGATGTCAAGCTGGTCTGTACCGATCACGGAGGGCTGACCGCTACCCTGGAGACGTATCTGACGGCTGCCGGTAAGGGCCCGGACGACATATACGGCATAGGGTTTGACCTCTCGCCCGCTACGGTAGAAGCGATCCGGGGCGGGTGGACGGACCTGGTGCTCGATCAGCAACCCTTTCTGCAGGGCTACCTGCCCATTGTGCAGATCTGCCTGACCAAGAAATACCAATTCTCAGGTCTGCACACTGACACGGGGTCCGGTTTTGCCCACGCAGACAATGTCGAAATCCTGGCCGGACTTGCGGAGCAGCAGATCAGGTAGGGCGTTCGCCTTCTCGCTCCTCAGGTTTACGGTAAAACGATCGCAAACCGTATTCTGCGGGAGGCGGTGCGGAAGTAGAACTATGTGGGGCAAGCGGCACGATGGTTTGCGGCGCATGCTCGCCGCGCTTAGGGTCGTGTGGCGATGATGTGCACTGAGAACAAACACATTCGGTGCCGTTTGCCCCCTTGTTTCGCAAAAGGAGATTGTCTGATGGATTACATACTTGAAATGGAAAATATTTCCAAGCGTTTCGGGGAAGTTCAAGCACTGCATCAGGTCGACTTTGCCGTCCCCCATAATGAAGTTGTGGGATTGGTAGGCGACAACGGTGCTGGCAAGTCCACGCTGATCAAGATCGTCACTGGCTACCATCAACCAGACAGTGGCGAAGTCTATTTCAATGGACAGAAAGTGGAGAACTTGTCCGTCGCAGAAGCCCGACAACTTGGAATTGAAACGGTCTATCAGGAACGAGCCCTGGCAGACCTCCAAACTCTATGGAGAAACATATTCATGGGGCGAGAGCTAACCACTCGCTTTGGCTTTCTTGATGTAAAAAGAATGGAGCAAGAAACGAAGAATTTGATGGTTGGCTCGATGGGGTTTACATCAGCGGCCGTTGCGCCTGATTCTGTGGTCAGGACCTTTTCAGGAGGAGAAAAACAGGGCGTGGCTATTGTGCGAGCTCTGCACTTCGATGCCGAGCTCATCATCTTGGATGAGCCGACCATGGGTTTATCGTTGTCAGAGACGAGGAAATTGTTGCAATTCGCCCAGGACATCAAAAAGGCCGGCAAGTCGTGTATATTCATTGATCACAACGTGTTTCACGTGCATTCAGTGGCGGACAGAATTGTCGTGTTGGATAGAGGAGAGGTTGCGGGCGATTTTTTGACAAAAGACATCACTTTGGAACAGCTTATGGACAAGATGTATCGGGTGGCGCAGACAGGAAGTTTGGACTGACACAAGTCCGGCCTGACTGGAACGGCGATTTCGTGTCCAGTCAACGCCCAGTAGTACATAAATATATCAAGAAAGAGGGAGATGAAATGACTTCTCGCGCTGAAGATCAAGCTGGGGCTATCAGCCAAAGGCGATTGTGGCAGGGCAGCCTGGTCAGATTTGCTCGCCGGTATGGGCTGCAGATTGGCATCGTTTGTGTCCTGCTGGCTATATGGGCGTTTTTTATCATAGGAGCGCCTAAGACGTTTCTTTCATCCGCAATCTATGGCGCATTTATGTCTACAATACCGTTCTTTGCCATTATTGCTTTGCCATTGACCATGGTGGTGATCGCGGGTGAAATGGACTTGTCTTTCGGATCTATCATGGCCATAGGCATGCTGGTATTTGTCTGGTTCTTTGAGACAACCGGCAATTTAGTGCTGGCTTTTGTTTTATGTCTGGTTGCAGGATTCCTGGTAGGGCTGTTAAATGGCATCATAGTAGTCAAGTTGGGAATCCCATCGCTAGTGACAACTATCGGTACGCAGTTCTTTTGGAGGGGAGCGGTCCTGGTTATCACAGGTGGACACCCAGCTTCTCTCGTGCCGGCGAAAGGAACGGTCTTCCGTCAAGCGCTGGTGGGTAGGCTGGCGGGTTACGTACCGGCTCAAATGATCTGGACTGTTATTGTGGCGGTACTCGTGTGGGTCTTTTTGAACCGTCACAAATTCGGAGCGCACGTGTATCTAATTGGGGATAACGAGGATAGTGCCAGACTGATGGGTGTCAACGTTGACCGAACAAGGATGATGGTATTTGCCGTCATCGGTCTCGCTGCGGCCTTGGCGGGCCTTTTGGCTAGCCTGGAAGTGAGTTACTTCTGGGTCACCCTGGGCGAAGGGTATCTTCTGAGGACGCTGGCCTCCGTATTCCTGGGCGGCACTTCAGTTTTCGGCGGAACGGGGACCATATTGGGGACGTTTGTCGGATGTTTCATCATTGGCGCTATAGAAGCGGGAACTGTCGCCATAGGTCTGACAGGATTCTGGACGCAACTGATATATGGTTTGATCATCATCCTCTCTGTTTCGATGCACGCCGCCTTGAATAGAAGACTGGCGCGTTGACAACGCTCGACGGGGTATCCGTTGAGCCGCCGCTCGATGGGTCGCGCGAATGAGGCTACTTTTCCCGGTCTTCCTTCGTGGCGGCAATGTTTGAAGGTGGGTAAGAATGAAACATCGAGATCGAGTGCTCATGGCTCTCAATCACGAGGAGCCCGATAGATGCCCCCTGCAAATTAGTTTTACGCCCGAGTTTGCCTCAAGGCTTAAGAATGACTTGGGGCTAACGGACGCAGATCTCCATAACCCCCACGGAGGCGGTAATACGTACGCGTTGGAGCGTGCTATAGACGAAGATATGATCTTGACGTCTGTCGGGTGGGCTAATTCATATTACGCCACCGAAACATACAGTGATGATGGAATTTCCTATACCGATGAATGGGGAGTTGGGTGGAAGAACGTAGAGTATGAAACAAAATTTGGTAAAGGCCGTTATACTGAAATAGTGGGGCACCCTCTTGCCGATGATAAGGCGATAGACTGGTATCAACCACCTGATCCGAATAGGCCCGAGTTATATGTTGAAGCGGAAAGGGTCATCAAAGAATACAAAGATGAATACTGGATTGTGGGAGTCACCGTCACGACGATCTTTGAGACCGCCTGGGCACTCAGAGGGTACGAGAAAACGCTGATGGACTTGGTTGTCAACCCTGCTTTTGTCGAAAGACTTTTTGATATTCCGTTTAACTATCACCTTACTGCAGCTAAGAAATTGGTGGAAATGGGTGTAGATATGATTTGGATAGGAGATGATGTGGGGGCTCAGAATAGGATGCTCATTTCCCCGGACACTTGGCGGCGATTCCTCAAGCCACGCATGGCGACATTTATCTCCACACTAAGAAGTATCAATCCAGACGTGAAAATAGCCTATCATTCAGATGGCAATATTTACCCAATCATTCCCGAGTTGATTGAAATCGGATTGGACGTTCTCAATCCGATTCAACCACGGTCTATGGATCCTGAAAAAGTAAAGAAAGCATACGGGGACAAACTGTGTTTCTGGGGCTCCATTGATGAGCAATATACCCTACCCTTTGGCACACCGGCTGAGGTTGGGAAAGAAGTGATCACACGTCTAAAAACACTTGGCAAGAACGGCGGATTGATCATAGGACCGACTCACCACGTACAGCTTGATACATCACTTGAAAACTTTTGGGCCATGGTCAATACAATAACAAAGACGCCTTACAGCTCTCTGTAGAGGGAGAATATGAATCCACGGGAACGGGTCATGTCGGCCCTCAATCACAAAGAGCCCGACCGTGTCCCCATTGATCTGGGCGGGAGCATTTGCTCTTCCATCCATAGAGATGCTTACATCGAACTCAAGAAACACCTGGGGATGGATTTAGAAGAGATCCAGATGGTGGACTATGTCCAGCAATTACCCTACCTGGATGAGACGCTTCTGGAGCGTTTCGGTGTAGATTTTCGTATGGTCCAGTTGCCGGCCGCTACAGCGCCTGACCTGAATATCTTTGAGGAAGGCGATTACTATGCCTTCGTAGATCGTTGGGGATCCAAATTGCATAGGCCCAAAGATGGGGGGCTGTACTTCGACTGGGTGGACTTTCCCATCAAGGAAGCCACCATGGAGGCCTTGGACAACTACACCTGGCCGCGACCCGATCCCCCAGAGGTTAATGCCCAACTTTGCGAACAGGCCAAGTATCTCTACGAAAGCACGGATTATGCCTTGGTAGGTAGCGCCATCATCGGCGGCGGAATCTTTGAGCAACCTGCTAGAACCATGGGCTTGGAGGATTTCTTCATGGCCCTGGTCACTGAGCCGAAATTTGCCGATCGAATGATGGACCAGATTACCGAAATCTACATCGAGTCCTGCAACAACTATCTGGAGCAGGTGGGAGAATACCTCCAAGTTTTCACATATTGGGACGACGTAAGCGGACAGGATGGTTGGCTCATATCGCCCGACATCTACCGTAAGGTGATCAAACCCAAACAACGCCGCTTGTTAGAGGCTATCAAGAGTAAGACGAACGCCAAGGTTTACTATCACAGTTGCGGGGCTGTCTTTGATTTGATTCCAGATTTGATCGAACTAGGTTTCGACATTCTCAACCCGGTACAAGTCTCAGCTCGTGGCATGGACACCAAGCAGCTAAAAGAAGAGTATGGCAAGGACATTGTCTTCTGGGGCGGCGGAGTAGACACCCAACGTGTGCTGCCTTTCGGCAAGCCTGATGATGTAGCCGACGAGGTCAAGCGACGCATTGATGACCTGGCTCCCGGCGGTGGATTTGTCTTCGCTGCTGTCCACAACATCCAGGCACTTGTCTCCCCTGAAAACATTGTCACTGTGTTTGAGACAGCCCTCGAATACGGAAAGTATTGATAAAGATGACAAAACGAGAAGTCATCAAACTGGTACTTGATAGGAAACGTCCGCCCTACGTTCCATGGAACATTGGATTGACCAAAGAAGCACGGGAAAAGCTTCAACAGCATTTTGGTCAATCTGACCCTTCGGCTCCGCTCAGGACAAGTTTAGAAGATGCGCTACAAAACCACTTTCTCAGATTGGGGAGCGACATCGGTTTTTTCACTGATATCGGCAATAACTGTTTCCAGGACGTCTTTGGGGTGATATGGGACAGGAGTATTGACAAAGATATCGGTAGCCCTCAAAACTGCGTCTTGCCCAAGCCCACGCTCAAGGGCTACAACTTTCCCGACCCTTTGGACCCCCGCTTCTTTGCCGATATCCCTGAACGCATTGAGAAATCCAGCGACCGCTTTCGCGTCTTCCAAATCGGTTTTTCGCTTTGGGAGAGAGCCTGGACAATGCGTGGCTGGGAAAACCTGATGATGGATTTTCACGACCATCCAGGTTTTGTCAACGACCTACTGAACACCATTGCGGATTACAACATAGCTCAAGTCAAAGAAGCCCTGAAATACGACCTTGACGCGGTCTATTTTGGAGATGACTGGGGAATGCAGCGTGGATTGCAAATGGGGCCTGTTGTGTGGCACAAGTTCATTTATCCCGTGCTAAAACGCATGTACGGTGTCGTGCGCGAAGCAGGTAAGTACGTTGTGATTCATTCCTGTGGAGATGTGGACGAGCTCTTTGATGACCTGATTGAGATAGGAGTGAATTGCTTCAACCCATTCCAGCCGGAAGTAATGGATGTGACCTCTCTAATCCGGCGATATCGTGGTCGCTTAGCCTTCCATGGAGGTCTTTCAACACAACGGACTCTGCCTTACGGCTCCAGCGATGATGTCCGTAAGGAGACCGAATACCTCTTGGAACTCGGTCTCGATGGCGGGTACATTTTTGCTCCAGCGCATGACGTTGAAGGGGATGTGCCCTTGGAAAACATGCTCGCTTTCATCGGAATAGTCCAGCAGCAGCCTGGGTACGTGAATGAGCAATGAAAATGAAAAGTTCTAGATGAAATGCGTCGCCGTTACGACGACAAATCCGGCGCACGCGTTGAAAGCAGCGGATGTTGTCGTTGAGCGGCTGGACGAGCTTTCCCCGGATACATTCCAGCGGTTACTGGCATAGGCTGACGCATGAGCGCCCCGATTCCATCCGGCTAACATATTACATAACATACCACAGAGGAGGTTGACATGGGCGAGCACAAATACGCAATTGGAGTGGATTTTGGCACCGAATCTGGGCGGGCGGTGCTCGTAGACGTGACCGACGGTCAAGAGATCGCCAGCGCTGTCCATACCTACGCCGACGGCGTGATTGACGAGACGTTGCCTGGCACCGACATTCAACTGCCGCCCGACTTTGCGTTGCAGAACCCGGCGGACTATATCGAGGTACTGCGGGTAACCATCCCCGCCGTGCTGAAGGAGGGAGGGGTGGACCCAGGCGACGTCATTGGCGTGGGCACCGATTTCACCGCTTGCACGATGATGCCCATTGATGAGACGAGCACACCGCTTTGCATGAAACCGGAATGGCGGGATAACCCCTACGCCTGGGTCAAAATCTGGAAGCACCACGCTGCCCAGCCCGAGGCCAACCGCTTGAACGAGATCGCCCGCGAACGGAGCGAGGGATGGCTATCTCGCTACGGCGGCAAGATTTCCTCGGAGTGGCTCTTCCCCAAGATATGGGAGACGCTCAACAAGGCCCCGGAGGTCTACGAGGCGGCCGACCGCTACATCGAGGGGGCGGACTGGATCGTGCTCCAACTCACCGGACAGGAGCGGCGCAACTCCTGCACGGCGGGCTACAAGGCCATCTGGCACAAGCAGGAGGGCTACCCAGACGACGATTTCTTCGCCGCACTCGACCCCCGGCTGCGAAACGTGGTGGATGAGAAACTCTCGCGGGACATCTATCCCCTGGGACAGCGGGCGGGAGGTCTCACCCAGGAGATGGCCGAGATGACCGGGCTGCGGCCAGGGACGGCGGTGCCCATCGGCAACGTGGACGCGCACGTCTCCGTCCCGGCGGCGACGGTGGTGGAGCCGGGGCGGTTAGTGGCCATCATGGGCACTTCGATCTGCCACATGGTGTTGGGCACGGAGGAGAAGATCGTCGAAGGCATGTGCGGTGTGGTGGAGGATGGGATCATCCCCGATTACTTTGGCTTCGAGGCCGGGCAGTCCTGCGTGGGGGACCACTTTGCCTGGTTCGTGGACAACTGCGTGCCCGCAGAGTACCACGAGGAGGCGAAAGCCCAAGGG
>SOHZ01000558.1 GCA_004377365.1 Anaerolineales bacterium
CCGTTGCTTACATGTTGAAGGCAGGAGATTGCTTCGCTACGCTCGCAATGACACCAAACGAGGTTGTTCCGTGGGTAGGCTTGCCTCTTTCCAGACGATGCCTGAGCAGTTACCTCCCAACAACAAGAGGTTGCCCCCGATACAGTCGCAGTGGGGCAACTTTTTGGTTTTCCAGGATGAAACTCCGCTCGTCAGCCTTTCCTCCACCCATAAAGTAGTCCTCAGAGATGCCCTCCGACTCGATAGCGTTTCCCAGGGTATCGTCCCTTTTCACATTATGTCAACTATCTCCTGCGTCGCCCGGGCCCATTCCTCGAGGCTCAAGGTCTGAGCACGACGTTTCTCATCAACGCCTGCGCGGCGCAGAGCCTCCACCACCGCGCCGACCGGCAATGATAGCCCCTGCGCAAGGGCGTTGCGCAACTGCTTACGCTTCTGCCCAAAGCCAGCTCGCACCACCTGGAAGAAGCGATCCACATCGGTCACGGTCACCGGCGGGCTCTCGCAAAGATCAATGCGTACCACGGCCGAATTGACTTTGGGAGCGGGATAGAAAGCTCCGGCCGGGATGCGGGCCACAATCCTGGGACGCCCATAGAATTGCACACTGATGGAAAGCAAACTCATTTGACCGGGCCCAGCTATCATACGCTGAGCCACTTCACGTTGGACGGTAACCACTACCAATTGGGGCTTGACCCTGGCTGTCAGCAGATGACGCAGGACAGCCGAAGTAATGTAATAGGGAAGGTTGGCTACAACTTTGTAGCCTGAAGAGAGCTCGCCCAAGCCCCCTGGCCCTCCGGGCTCCATCTCCAAAATGTCACCCTGGACAATTTCAACGTGGGGAAAATCGGCCAGGGTCCGGGAGAGGATTTCCACCAATTGCTGGTCCAGCTCGACGGCGATGACCCGTTGCGCCTGCTGGGCCAGGAGACGGGTCAATGTCCCTAGCCCCGGCCCCACCTCCAACACCACGTCCCCTGGCTCAAGGTCGGCTGCGGCCACGATGCGCCTCAGAGCCCCTTCAGAGACCAGGAAATTCTGCCCTAGCCCCTTTCGGGGCTTAAAGTCATGCTCTCGCAAAAGTCTGCGCACATCCATGGTCGGTAACTTCCTGAGCCCGGTCTAGCGCCCTTCTCTGGGCCAGTTGGGCAAGACCCAGCGTATCTCATTCTCAGAGGGCACCGGTGCGAGCACATAGACATCCACCCACTTGTACCACAAGACCAGGTTGTCCTCATCGTAGCCCAGGTCAATGTGCCGCCCCTTGACCATGCCGCCGGTATCACCAGCCGCGCCCAAGCCGTAACCAGGCACATACACTTGGGAACGCAAGTTGATCACCCGGGGGTCAACGGCTACGATGCCCTTTTTCATTTCCCAGCCGAGGAAAGTTATGCCATAGTGAGGATCGTCAGGTTCCTTGCCGCAGGTGGCCGCTGAATAAGAGGTGGCCCTCATCCTTATCTTGCGCCAGTACTCGAGGACCCCCTCGGATGTCTCCAACTCCCGCACCACAATGTTTGTGCCATAGGCAATGATCTTGGTCGTTGGCTCGTGGTCAACCCACTCATCCTCCATGACCCGGCTGACTTCCTGGCCGTCCTCGTAGACAGCACTGATGCGACGCTTGGTCAAACCATTTACGCCTTCCTGGTTCAAGTGTTGCTGGTCCAGTTCCAGACTATCGTCGGGCTGCCAGGCCGTCTCAAAAGGTATAGGGGCCTGCTCAATGGCGATGGCCTCTTTCACCCGCACCACCTGGATAGCCATGCCATCGGCAATGGGGGTATCGCCCTTGGGTTCAACTCGGTCGTTACCCACCAAGGCCACGACTTCCTGAGCCAGGACATCGGTCACCGTCTCCTGTTGGGTGCGCGTCTTGATGGTACGGCCGTCAACGGCAATGGCCACCGGCACCGAACGCTGGACGTAGACACGCATCCCGGTGGATACAGGGCTGCCCAGACTGGGCTCAACTCTATCGCCTAGATAGAGGGTGATG
Source organism: Anaerolineales bacterium (assembly GCA_004377365.1). GTDB lineage: Bacteria > Chloroflexota > Anaerolineae > E26-bin7 > E26-bin7 > E26-bin7. Next base: position 2,009 of record SOHZ01000558.1, read on the forward strand.
TCCTCAGCTCGCAGGCTCTCGCCCACAGTGGGGCCGGTCGTGTAGATGGTAGTGGGCACACCGTCATCGTTCACATGGATGGGAACAGCCCGCCTGAGCACGATGTGTAGAGGGGCCATTTCAGCCGAGAGGCCTTTGCCCCCTCGGCGGAGTCTATCCTGACGAAGGAAGGGCTCAGGATAGGTCCCTAAACTGCTGGCCCGAAGACCTCCTGATGAGCTTGACGTCGCCGAAGCGGTCAATACCGCTTTCAGCTTTGTCTCCTGGCCGTTGACCATCACCCGGTCGTGGGGCTTGACGGCGATGCCCACCTCGTGTAGGATCTCGGCCACGCTGGCAGCGTGCGTGCGCAGGCTGATAACCCGACCGTCGGCTTCGATGGTCACCGGCCTGGCCTGCTGCATCGTGATGGTGCCGCCAGGCTGGATGGGAGCAGCCAGGTCCGGAGAGACGATGTCCTCGGGGTAAACCTCTATACCCGCTTCGTTCAAGAAAGCCTCGACCGAAGCTTGATGGGTAGGCAGGTGCCACACCAGACCGTTGAGGACAAGGGTTACCTCAATCTGGGTTGAAAGGTAGCCAGCCGTCATCAGGCTGGCCAAGGCCAGTATAAGGATGACAGCAAACAGCCCTGGCTGAGGCCGCCAGCGTGCCACATTCCTGATAAAGTTGTGCAACCCCGGCGAAGAGCTTTCAGCCTCCATCTTCCTCGAACTCTAATTCAAAGAGCACTGCCTCATGGCTGAAGCCGTGCTGGCGATAGAACTTCTGAGCGGTCTCGTTGGACCGCTCGGTGCTGACCTCGATCTCGCAGCAGCCAGCCGCCCGGCAACGCTCTATGGCCTCGGCCATAAGCGGCACTGTTGCGCCACAGGCTGCCGGCCTACACCCCGCCTGCGATGGCCTTGCTCAACCACCAACTCATCAATGAGAGCCGTAGGAGGCGAATGGAAAAGAGTGTGACGGAAACTCAGGCTCAAAAGTCCTGCCACCTGGTCTTCGTCCTCGGCCAGAAGCACATGATAAGCACCGCTGTCGGCCATCTTCCGCAGGCTTTCTTCGGTTCGCTCAGGGGAGACCTGCCGGCTCTCATAATCACTCGCTTCCATTAACTGTGTTATCAACTGAGCAACGACAGCGCTGTCCTCGATAGTCGCCTGGCGGATCTTCATATCACTCCCTCTCATCAGGTGCCAGGCACTTACGTATCTACTTCAGCCTGATAGTTATCTTACAAACGGTTTTTATCCCTCTCTGGGCAGTCTGTCGTAAGTGCCTGGCACCTCCGCGCGGGCCGCCGATTGGCCAGCCACGTAGCCGGTGGAGAAAGCAGCCTGGAGGTTGTAACCTCCGGTGTCAGCATTTATGTCAAGTATTTCCCCACAGAAGTACAAACCCTCCACCAGGCGCGATTCCATGGTGCGGGGATCAATTTCCCGCGTGGAGACCCCGCCGGCGGTGACGATGGCCTCGGCAATGGGCCGGTGGCCGACGATGGTCAGGCGAAAGTCCCTCAGCAGGCTGAAGAGACGATTGCGCTCGGCGGCGGTGATCTGATGACCCGGCTTGTCCGGCGGGATGCCTGTCAATCGGACAAAGAGAGCGATCATCTTGCGGGGCAGGAGTTCCTTCAGGATATTGCGGAAAGCCCGCTTGCCGAAGCGGTCAAAATCGCGTTGCAACCGCCGGTCCAGTTGCTCGTCGGATAGGGCAGGCTTCAGATTAATAGATAACTCTAGCTTACCCTGCCCTAACCTGCCCACGGCCTGAGTACTGAGGGGCAGGATGATGGGGCCAGAAACGCCAAAGTGGGTGAAGAGCATTTGACCGAACTGGCAGGTGACCAACTGACCATCCAAAAGCAGGGTCGCCTCGACGTTCTTCAGGCTCAGTCCTTGCAACGCTTCGGCGTGGCCCTCTTTGACCACCAGGGGCACCAGGGCTGGCCTGATAGGTACGATGGTATGCTCAAGGGCTTTGGCCAGGCGGTAGCCGTCGCCTGTGGAACCTGTGCCTGGATAGGAGGCTCCACCGGTGGCTACGATCACCGCCTTAGCGGTCAGGAACTCTCCTCCCTCCATCTGTACCCCTGCTATCCGCCCTCCTTCGGTTTCCAGCTCGGCCACCCTGGCCTTGAATCGGACGCGGGCACCGCTCTGGCGCAGATAATCGGCCAGGGCATTGGCTACTTGATGGGCATCGTTGGAGGCTGGAAAGACCCTCTGTCCTCGCTCCACGACGGTAGGCACACCCTGGGCAGCGAAGAAATCAATGAGGTCCTGGTTGAAAAAGCGGGCGAAGGCGCTGTGTAAAAAGGGGCCATTGGGACCAAAATGGGCGATAAAGTCCGGCCGGTCAGCGACGTTAGTCAGGTTGCAGCGCCCCTTGCCGGTAATGCGCAGCTTGTTGCCCAGGCGCTTTGTCCTTTCCAGCAACAGCACCTGGGCTCCACATTCCGCTGCTTGACCGGCGGCCATCATGCCCGAGGCCCCGCCGCCAACGACGATGACCCTCTCCTGCCTCACCTTCCCCTCCCCGGGGCAAGACCTGACAGGTTTAACCAAAACCTGTCAGGTCTGGTTTTGCTCTAATGGAGAGGGGCGAGTTATGATAACACCCGCCCCACGGATAAGACCGGCCGTGCACCCCCCGTCGAATCGGGCTCCCCGGCTTGCCGGGGCCAGCCAGCTCCAACCAGGCATCCCTGCGGCACCCAGGAGTGACTACTTACCGCTGCTTCCTTCCGGACCTGGCGGGGTTCACAGGCTCCTGCCGCGCAGGACCCAATCTTCAATGCCACTTAGTCCCGGTAGACCCAGAAAGCACAGACCCTCGAGGGGGAATTCGACCCCGCTATAGCGGATTGCGGGTACAGGGCACCGCTAGTTCCCCGTCTAGCACGACCAAAACTATGTTACTCGATTAAAAGTAATTTGTCAAATCTGGTGATTACCCATAAGTCATTTTGTCAAGTAGATCTGATGCTGGAATCGAGGCTTTAGCCGGTGTGGACGGTTCACAATCCGCCTAAAGGCTCTACTCCACAGGGCTTACAGCTTGATATTCGCGTTGTGGGTAATCTCCAGGTCAAATGTGGCGGAGAGGGCGGGATTCGAACCCGCGAGGCTTATCGCCTACACGATTTCCAATCGTGCGCACTCGACCGGACTATGCGACCTCTCCAGGTATCAGCATTATACCATTGATGGATAAATCTTTCAAACTGACAAGAGGGAGCGTCACACACTGGGGACGCGATTCTGCCAAGGGATTTGGGCCAATTCGGTGATTATGGGCGCGGAGTCGAGCCTTTAGGCGGCCAATTCCGGCTGAAGCCTCCACTCCGCCATTTGTTACCCGACATCTTGCCACCAGGCAACTTCAAAGGGTGTCATTCTGAGCGCGAAGCGCGAAGAATCTCGTTTTCACGAAGGCAAATAGCAATCCGGCTACGAGATTCTTCGCTCCCTTCGGTCGCTCAGAATGACATGTCGGGTAGTGAGTTTGTGTCTGATCTGCTGTTCCATCTATCAACTTTGCCAGGCTGGCATCCGGTCGTGGGTCAGGCTGCCGCTGGCCGAGCGATACGCAATCTCCCAGTAGGGCGTCCAGCCCAGGGCTACCAGTTCGACTTTCACGTCGCTACGACGAGGTTTGACGGTGTAGGTTTCGATCTCGTCCAGGGTGGCGGTCCATTTATCGGTGATGGCCTTGGCTTCTTCTTCCAAGCTCTGGCGCATCTCTTCGATGTCCTCTTGCAGGCGAGCGATCTCGGCCTCGGATTCGGTGATGTCTGCCTTGGCGCTGGTGGTCAGCCGGCGTTTGCGGGCGGTACGCGAGATGCCGGTCGTGCTGCGGCGTCGGCGCCCGATCCCTAACAAGCCGATCACAGCTTCGCCAGCAGAGATCAGTTCCTCGCGTTTGCGGGCCTCGTATTCGGCCTGGTCTCCGGCCAGTTCTTGTTGCTCGCGGGCCAGCTTGGTTTCCAGGCGATCCAGCTTTTGCTCGTATTGCTTGCGCAGTTTCTCGACCTCGGCGTCCCGACTCTCGCGGGCGAGCTGTTGCGCCCGGATTTTGAACTCGCGCTCCGATTCCTCGGGCTGGCCGTAGAGTTTTAGCGTCGGGTTGTAGTACAGGTTCAGCGCCTCCTCGTGGTAGAGGTAGTCGCTAAAGTCTTTGCCCAAGGCTTTGAGCTCGGAGGCGGTATTGAGTTGGGATGGAACGGAACCGAAAAGGGCGCCAGGCTCAGGCTGCCCCTCCAGCTCTTTCGGGTCGAGGTCAATGGGATCGGCATCCTGCCAGCGGACGATAGCACCCAGGTCGCCAGGCTGGACCAGGAGACCTACCTGTCTGCTCTCGCTGACGCCGCGTTTACGGTCAACAAAGCTGACACGGCCCAGAGCTAGCAGGCAGGGTTCGTAGATCAGGGTGGGTTCCTCTGATTCCAGACGTTGCCCCACTTCTTCCTCCAGACGGGAAAGGGCGCGGTTGGAGCTGAGGCGCGATGGCAGGAAGACCTGTTGCAGGTCCGGGGGCAAAGCCGGAGGGCTGCTGCTGTAGCCGGCAGGCTGGTCGGGGGCCGCAGCGGGTGCCGGCGTGACCGCGGGGGCAACGTCGCGGCGTACAGCGGGGCGGGAAGGCGCAGCGGCAGCAGCGGGTGCCGGCACTTCGGCCCTAGCCCCGGCCATCAGTTGGCGCACCTGGCTGCGGGTGAGGGGGCCGCGCAGATAGCTCATGGCCCAGCGCGTCTGGAAGATGACGGGTTGATCTTCGTGGACGTTGTGGAGCAGGAAGACGCGGGAGCCAAGGTTGGAGATGATGCGGTCGAGTTGGCGGCGGTCCAGAGCGCTTCCGGCTGCGGAGGAGGCGGATTGGAGACCATCCAAGACGCGCCCTTTGTCCTGATCCGTCTGTAGCTTCCCGATGAACCAGGTACCGGCGTTGCTCAAACCCTTGTAGTCAAGGTCCGCCGGGTTCTGAGTGGTGAGCACCACACCGAAGCCGAAGGCGCGCGCCTGTTTCAGCAGGGTCAACAGGGGCCGTTTGGAAGGCGGATTGGCGACAGGTGGGAAAAAGCCGAACACCTCGTCGAAATAGAGGAGAGCACGCAGGCTCGTGGTACCCGATTGCTGCCGTACCCAGGTAATGATCTGCCCCAGCAGCAGGGTGACAAAGAACATGCGCTCGGCTTCGCTGAGGTGGGCGATGTAGAAGATACTGTGCCGTGGTTTGCCTTCGGAGGTGTAGAGGAGGTTGGAGATGTCCAGGGGTTCGCCTTGCAGCCATGACTCAAAGCTAGGGGCGGCGATAATGTTGTTCAAGGACATCGCCAGGCTGAACCGTTCCTTTTCGGGGAAAAAGGTGTCCACGTCAAAGGCGCCCACTTGCCGCACCGGCGGTGATTGGACAGCGGTAATCAGGCGAGTCAGGTCCAGGTCTTTGCCCTGACGCCAGAAGTGTTCAAAGATATTGGAAAGGAGTATGTGCTCGCGGCTCTGCAGGGGATCGGCCTCGATGCCGACCAGCCCCAGCAGGGCGCTGACGGTGCCCTGGATTTGCTCGCGCAGCAGTTCCTCGTCCTCATCCCAGCTCAGGGCCGGCGCCTTGAGGGAGGCCAGGATAGAAATGGGCAGACCGGCGTCGGAGCCGGGAGTGTAGATGCTAAAGTCCGCACTCTTCTTCAGCATGAGGATGCGCTCTGGCCCTTCTTCCCAATCAGCCAGCCCTTTGCGCCAGGTGTCGGCGATGGAGCGGGCGTATTCGCTCACGCTCATGTCTTTGCGACGGGCGTCGTCCACGTTGACCCACGGTTCAAAGTCTTCGGCCTGCAGGTCGGGGAAAGTGAGCAGAAGGTTGGTGATGTCCCCTTTGGGGTCAACGATGATGGCGGGGACGTTATCTATGGCGGCCTCCTCCAGCAGATCAATGCACAGGCCGGTCTTGCCAGAGCCGGTCATGCCGACGCAGACAGCGTGAGTGGTCAGGTCACGGGCGTCGTACATGACCAGGCGGTCGAGCCGTTTGCCCTTGCCCAGGTCATATTCTTGGCCCAGGTAAAAGGCGCCGAGTTTCTCAAAAGGTTGCATGGTAACACCTCCACAAGAGATCAGGGAATTGCCTGCCCTTTATAAGCGCAACTTGGGGGTTTGGGCCAGACCCCAGGGGTTTTTAAGACCGTG
>SOHZ01000241.1 GCA_004377365.1 Anaerolineales bacterium
TCACCGAGGATTCCGTGCGTCTGGTGACAAGTCACACTGTCGAAGACAGGCTAAGGCGTTGGGAGAGGTAGCGTGTGACGAGCCAGGGACAGACTATCTGCGGCGGCTGAAGAGGCGGGTGGAGCGGGTAGTGGAGACGTACCGAGTCAACGTGGAGGATCTCAGGGAAGCTCATACGTGGCTGCGGCGCATCGCTGATTGTCTCAGGTATCCGCCTTCGGACTCTGTACCTGAGCCGACTCTGACCAGTGAGCAAGTGAAACGGGAGATGGAAGAGTTGCGGCAATCGTTTCAGCCTGACCTCAAGCGGAGACCGGCGCAGGCGGCCCTCTATGGGGCCTGGCACCGCACCTGGAAGGCCTATGGCCCTGATCTGTTACATTGTTATGACATTCCCGGTTTACCTCCAGACAACCTGATGCTAGAGTCTCTGTTTGGGCGGCTTCGTCGTCATCAGCGACGTGTCAGTGGTCGGAAATCCACACGTGAACTGCGAGACTTTGGGCAGTACCAGGTCCTGTTTCTGGCTGAGAGCGAGGAGGAGCTGTTGGAACAGATCCGCCAGGTGTCTCTCGAGGAGTATCGTGAGAACCGGCGGCGACTGGAGGAAGCCGAAGCCCCGCGCCGATTGCTCTATCGCCTGCATCGCGATCCACTCGGTACGATGCGCGGCTTGGTCAAGCAGCACGCCGCACGTCGAGCGGCTCTCTCGTCGACCGACGACAAGCCGCCACTACAACCAGGTGATACTTAGCCAGTCAGGGAGTGAATCGCGGCCAACTACTACATGCAGGGGTAAGCCCGCCTTTATTTGGCCGACAGCATGGAGCGTCCCTTCATCCCCATGTCCCAACCGTGTAACGCTCACCCCTTAGCAAGTGACACCCCGAACGGATCAACCCTATACTCATCCCCCTGGCCCCCTTCTCTACTCCCAGTCTTTGGGACGAGAGAAGGGGGGAACCGACCGCAGGGGTAACCAGCAAGAGGTTTGACGAGAAGGTCACTATTCGCATGACCAGGGCGATGTTGGCCGACCTTCAGACGGTGGCAGCCAAGGCCAAAACAACCATGCCTGGTATTATCCGCCAGGCCATCCGCAACTACCTCGACGATACTGACCTGACCCTGGGTACCCGGCGCACCTTCGACCGGCGCTTTCAACGCCGGATGGGAGAACTGGAGGACTGGCTCATCCTACTCACTTTCATCGTCAGTTCCGAATTTGCGCGTTCTCATGACGTGCAGCCCAGGCAGTTGTTCGACAACGCGGTGCAGAACTTTTCGCGGTATGCCGAGGTCATACGGGCCATGTTCAAACAACGCGAGGAAGAGGAGTGAGATGGTCTGCATCAGATGCGGCAATCCTACCAGACCGGGCCTGGAGTTCTGCGACGCCTGCTACAAGGAACTCCGGGGAGGACGAAGGGAACGGGATTCCCGCTTGACGGGAACCGGTGACCGAAGGCGCAGAGGGAAGAAGGCACAGCGCGGCGTCGGCAAGCGCGGCAAAGGAGAAGGCCGGCGCAGGCCACGACGCCGACGTAAACAGATGACCTGCTTCACCAAGTTCCAGTACGACAAGCCAGGACGTGTCTACCGCATTGAGCGCTACCGCAAGCCAGGCGGCGGAGCCTACGACAAGCGGACCGGCTTCAAAGGATTCCTCAAATACGTCGAGTTCCGGGAAGGCCAAAGAGACGGGGATGATTACGTGCCCCGCGAGGAGAGGGAGGACCGCTGGATTGACGGGGGCTTGGGCAACAACTACCGCGACATCTACCAACGTTGCGCCGAACTCCAGTCCAGAAGCGTCTTTGGCCGCCGCCTGGTCATGTCACCGGACCCCAGGCTGATGGAGAGCCTGAGAGAGGCCGATCCCGACACCTACGCCCGCCGCAGGGAGCTTTTCATCCAGGCCGTGGAGAACACCATCGAAGGATGGGCGGACGAGAAGGAGATCAATCTGGAATACGCCTTCGTGATACATGCTCCAAAGCGAGACCCGGAGGAGCGGGGCTACAGCGAGCAGTTGCACGCTCACATCATCCTCCCTGGCAGCACTGATGAGCGAGGGGAAATCATACCGTTTTACCATTCCAAGGAGGAGATGGATCGCTTCCGAGAGATTGCCGGGGAAGAATTGGAACAAACCTTTGGCCTTGAACGGTTGCAAGAGCAACAATTGACCCAAGAAGCGCAGCCAGAGCCACAGCCCCCATCAGAACCCCACGACCTGGAGATAGAGCTATGAAGAAACACGAAGTAGCGCAAGCCATCGCCAGAGAAACGAGCATTACGTGTTCGCAAGCTCTGGATGCTATTGATACCCTGACGACGCTGATCATCGAGACCGTAGCGCGGGGTGAGCACGTTACCCTACAAGACATCGGGCGATTCGATAGCCGAGAATGGAAAGGACGCCCATACAAACCGCCCGATAAATCCACTACCTACGATGTCCCATCCCACCGAATCCCGACTTTCCGCCCCAGCAGCAAATTCCGCAAAGCAGTCCGTGAAGCTACACAATAACTTATGGTTCGCTCATTTTTTGGCGAGTTTCTCAAATTGCTAACCCCCATACTC
>SOHZ01000030.1 GCA_004377365.1 Anaerolineales bacterium
CCTTGTAAAAGCGGACTGGCGTCCGCACTCCAGCGAATTTTCCCAGCTACTGATACTGTTATCTAGCATCAGGCGCCCGTAGCTCAATGGATAGAGCGTCTGACTTCGAATCAGCAGGCTGCAGGTTCGAGTCCTGCCGGGCGCGCCAAATCCCCCCTATTGACCAAATCCACCCTTCACGGTGGATTTTGGCTTTATTGTGGACGGGTTGTTGTCCTTTTTGCAGGAGACTTTCTAATGGGTAAAGAAGAAAGCTCTTACGGTGGTGATACCCTGGGCATCGTTGAGGAGCCGGAAACCTGCATCATTGTCTTGACCCTCATCGTAGCAGACTGACAATCGTGTCAGAGGTGAAAAGCTTTGGTCAGAAGTTGACGGAAAAGATGGTTTGAGAGAATATTGACTAAGGTCGAATACGATGATATACTAAATGAGGATGGCGTCTTATCTTCATCGTTTTGTTTGTCGCGGTATCCTCTGCTCTATCATAGAAGTCTCTCATTGGTCAATCCCTCATCTATACTTGCGTCGTAGCCTAGCGGATGACTCGCCTGAGTCGGGCGTGGATGCTGTTTGGATATCCCGAAAAGTTTTCCAAGTGGGGCGGTTTACAAACAATAAAACGTGCGTTTGGCTGGAGAAAAGGGGAAACGGATGTCAGACGACGACAAACTTTCGGAACTGGAGAGGCAATCGAAGCTATCGCAAAAGCAGGCGGTTCTCTATGGTCGTGACCTGCAGAGGGTTTATCAAGCGGAGAAAGCCAGGCGAGAGACGCTGGAGGCGATCAGTCGTAGAATGCAGGCCGTTTTTGACAGCCTGACTGGTGGACTGTTGATCATCGGCGATGACCTCCGCATCATGGACGCCAATCCTGCCTTCTGCGCCCTCATCGAGCGGGAAGTCGAATCTATCGTGGGACAACCTGTGTCAGCGGTACTCCCGGCCTCAGAGATGGACAGCCTCCTTCAAGAAGCAGCGGGTGAGGAACGATCCACCGCTACCGGTGAAATAGAACTGACCGAACCGCTGCCACGAACCCTGTTAGCTACTACCTCTCGGGTCCAAGCTGGGGAAAGCAAGGGCTGGGTAGTGATTCTCAACGACATGACGGCGTGGAAGAGGATGGAGAGCCTGAACGAGGAGCGAATCCGCAACCTGGAGAAGAGGGTGGAGGAACTAGCGATCCTCAATGAAATGAGCACCAGTCTCTCCTCTACCCTCGATTTGGATGAGGTCCTTACTTTGGTCATGGAGCGGATCAATGCTGTGCTCAGGGTGGAAGCTGGTTCCCTGTTGCTCATAGATGACGAGACGGGGGAACTGGTTTTTAAAATCGCTCTGGGTGAGAAAGCCGAGGGCGTGAAACCCTTCCGCTTGCCGATGGGCCAGGGCATCGCCGGGCACGTGGCTCAGAGTGGGCAACCGCTGATGATCTCCGATGCCCAAAAGGACCGCCGTCACTATAAAGCAGTGGACGTTACCACTGATTTCCTGACCAGGTCAATGCTCTGCGTGCCGATGATCTTCAAAGGGAAAACCATCGGTGTCATCGAGATCATGAACAAGCTGGAAGGTGACTTTACTGAGAGTGACCTCACCCTCTTGAATTCCATAGCCACCTATGCCGCTATCGCTATCGAGAACGCCCGGCTTCACCAGAGCGTGCTGGCCGAACGGGACCGCGTGGTAGTCGCCCAGGAGGAGGTCCAAAAGGAGTTGGCCCGTGACCTCCACGACGGCCCCACCCAGTTGGTGGCCAGCATGCTGATGAGGCTCGATTTCGTCAAGAAGGCTTTGACCCGCGACCCCTCGTTGGTTGAGGAGGAGATAGTACAGTTGATGGAATTGGGGCAGCGTGCCAGTCATCAGATGCGTACGCTTCTCTTTGAACTGCGCCCTCTGATCCTGGACACCCAAGGGCTGGTGCCTGCCCTGGAGACGTTTCTGACGCGCCGGCAGAAGGAAGAAACAGGCACAACCCTTCATCTTGAAGTCAGAACAGAAAGAGGAGATGACCAGCTTACCCATCGAGACCCAAAGAATGAGGCAACTCTCTTTGCCATCGTTCAGGAAGCGGTCAGGAATGCTCTCAAGCATGCCCAAGCAGACAACATTTGGGTCAGGCTTGCTGAACAAGCCGGTGAGCTGATGGTGATGGTCCAAGACGATGGTGTGGGCTTTGATACGGCAGAGGTGGAGAACGGTTACGAGCAGCGGGGCAGCCTGGGGATGGTCAACATTCGAGAGCGGGCCGAGTTGGTCGGCGGCCACCTGACGTTAAGATCAACGCCTGGCCAGGGGACAGAGGTAATGATCCGTATCCCCTGGGGGCCAACGGATTGAACGTTAGCCCCCATCTCACCCATCCAGGCACAGAGCCTGCCCTGAGCCCCGCCCTGAGCAAAGCTTGTCCTGAGCCTCGTCGAAGGGTCGAAGGGAAAGTCGAAGGAGATGACGAGGGACGAAGGAACGCATCAGGGAATCGTCAATGGACGGGAAGCCTCAGGAAGATAAGAGAGGATCAGTTCTCATATCCGTGGGGATGCTCTTTGTGCCAGTCCCAGGCGCTAGAGATAATGGCCCGCAAATCGGGGTGGCGAGGTTGCCAGCCCAGTTGGTGCGATATTTTGGTAGAGCCGGCAATGAGAACCGCCGGGTCGCCGGGCCGGCGGGGTCCTTCAATGGCCGGTATGGGGTGGCCTGTGACCTGGCGTGCTGTCTCGATCACTTCGCGCACGGAGAAGCCCTGGCCGTTGCCCAGGTTGTAGACGCGGCTGCCCTCTTCGAGGGCCTGGAGGGCCAGGATGTGAGCTTGAGCTAGGTCAAGCACGTGGATGTAATCGCGCACACAGGTGCTGTCCGGAGTGGGATAATCAGTGCCGTAGATTTCGATGTGCTCTCGTTGGCCCAGGGCCACTTGGAGGACTAAGGGGATGAGGTGAGTCTCGGGGTCGTGGTCCTCACCATGGTCAGGGGAAGCTCCGGCGGCGTTGAAATAACGCAGAGCGGCGTATCTCAGGCCGTGGGACTTGTCCAGCCAATGGAGCATCCGTTCCAGGATAAATTTTGATTCTCCGTAAGGGCTGCCTGGTACGATACGCTCCTCTTCATCAATGGGCATGCGCTCAGGCTCGGCGAAGAGATTGGCCGTGGACGACAGGATGAACCTCTTAACGCCATGCCGCAGCATCGCCTCCAAGAGGTTCAACCCACAAGCCACGTTGTTGCGGAAATACAGCAGGGGGTTGGTCACCGACTCTGCTACCAGTGTGCTGGAGGCAAAGTGCATCACAGCCTCAATATTACGTTGTTGGAAAGCAGCCCCCAACCTGACAACGTCGGCCAGGTCGCCCTCGATGAAGGTTGCTTGTGGATCTACAGCATTCCTATGCCCCTGGCTCAGATTATCGTATACGATAACCCTCTCGCCCGTTTTGACCAACTCCTCGACGACAATGCTGCCGATGTAGCCGGCCCCACCGGTGACCAGAATGTTCATTTCCCCTCTTTTCTCCCTTCAGTCAAAATAAATGAGTCCGGCTAAAATGGATTGACGTAGTGGCGACTTGTTTTTGATTTGTTAATCGGGTAATAGGCCGGCATAGCGCCCCGAGCTAAAGCTCAGGGCTGAACAGTCCAAGCCCGCTGGAAGCGGGCTATTGACCCATTCGGAGAGCGATTCAGGGCGCTTTCAGCGCCCTTTGGCCCTTGTAGCCTGGGGCTTCGAGCCCCAGGCGAGGCATGCTGATTACCCAAACAATTTGTCAAAAACCATCAGTCGCTATATACGGCTAAAGCCGTCACTACCAACCCGTCTTAACCACGCCCAAATGAATTGGGGGGCCACTATGCCCCCCGATGGTTCACGCCAGGGCCCATCACAAGAACCAGGACAGGCCCTGTACTTATGTATCCTCACTGCACAGAAACGTCATCAACGTAGGTGTACGTGTTGTACCATTGAGCCCCATTGGGCGCCCGGTTATAGTTGTAGAAGGTGATCTGGATGGTCTGCCCTTTGTAGGCATCCAGAGGGAAGCTCGCGTAATTCCATCCTAGATTATGTGTCGTACTGCATCCAAAGGGGTAGGTGATGTTAGCATCTTTTACGACCAAATCGCTGCCATTGATATACACGGCAAAGAGGTCGTACTCATCAGATAGGATGCTGTTCCTATCCTGGGTGTAGATTCTGTACCAGAACGAAAGGGTCGGGGAGCCGCTGGAGGGCACCGTGACGCTGCGGCGCAGCCAGGCGCTGCCAACCGGGACACTATTGCAGGCGTAGCTGGGGCTGCCGAGTAGGGCCGAGTAGCTACCGGAGTGAGGCATGGCCGTTGAGACCGACTGCGCCAACTGACCACCGTGCTGCCAACTGGTAAAGTTGCCTGTTTCGAAGCCCCAGTTGGAATCCGGTGCCATGACGATGGGCAGGAAGACCTTCTTGACGCCAGAGCGGTAAGTTGTCTCACAATTGGTATATTGCTGCTCGTTACTGACGTTGTCCTCTGCTCGCACTTGGAAATAATAGGTTGTATCATCCTGCACAGGAACAGGGAAGGTGGGGCCAAAGGTGGCCTCTGTCAAAGAGGTGTCCATAAGCCAATCTTGCCAGCCGCCAGATTCCTCTCTATATTGTACGTCGAAGTGATTCAAATCCGAGGCTGGTGGGGGATCCCAGCTACCACTCCAATCGACAGACCAGGAGGGCTGAGACGAAAGAGCGGGGCAGTTAACAACCACTGTAGGCGGTTCCGTGTCCCGGATGTAGTAAAAGTTCTCGTAAGCGGCGTTGTCCAGATGGTCGTAGACGGTGACGGTGATGGTGCCGCTGCCCCGATCCTGGCTATCAGGGTAATAGCCCCTGCTCCAGGTACTGGGCTCGTACTCAGGGACTGGAATATTGTTGAAAGCTTCCGAGAACACGGCACGTTTGAGCCCTACTCCGGTGTCACTTGAAGAACCGTTGACAGTGAAGACCTGTGCCGGGTTCATTGCCTCATCATCGCCATAGTAGACTGTGATAAGGTCATCAGCACGGTACAGATAGTCGCTGTTTTCGTTGATGTACGTTGAGGTAATTTCCGGTTTGGTGTTGTCAATGTTAAAGACCACAGTGTCATTGGCCGAGTTGCCCACGTTGTCGAGGATAGTCACCATGACAGTGACGGTGCCATCGGGGTCATTGTTCACACCACTGAAGGAGCCAGCGCCGTCGAGGGTGCAACCTGTGGTATCGTCGTAAGTGTCATTGGAATGATCCCAGGAGGCACTACAGGAGGCCCGGCCAGCGCCGTCGTCGGAGGTATTGGAACTGAACTCCCAGTTACCGCCGGTGAAATCGCCGGCGTTATACCAATTGGAGCCATCGTCGTCCAGTTCGTCACCGTTGGGATCATAGCCGGGGTTGGTGACGTTGTTGAGCTCAACGGTGGGGGCAGTAGTGTCTTCAACGTAGTTGAAAGTCTGTTCAGACCAATTGCTTACATTGTCGTAGACCGTCACAGTGATGGTCCCATTGCCCCAATCGGTGTCTTCCACGTCATCGTAAGTGCCACTCCATTCATCGGGGGTGTAGTCGTAGCCTGGGCTACTCCCGAGGGCAGGAGAGAAGGTCGCTCGGTAGAGGCCAGCTCCGCCATCGATCTCGGTAGCGCCTTGTACGGTGAAACTTTGAAGCTCGTCGCCCATCTGATGGCTATAGTAAACGGTGGTTTCATTAGCATGTAGATAGAGACTGTCCTTGACGATGGTGAACGGGCCACTGAGGGTCGGGCTGGTGATGTCCCTGGTGTAGGTAAAAATCTGGGTGGCGCTGTTGCCCACCTGGTCGGAGACGGTCACAGTGATGGTGCCGTTGCCATATTCTCTTTCTAAGGCCACAGCGTAGTAACCCTCCCACGAATGAGACTGAGTAAGATCATCGGGCAGGGGGGAGCTTTCGAAGGCGTCTGAATAGGTCGCCTGGTAAAGGCCAGCCTCATCATCCTGGGCCTCCCCTTCCACCCAGAAAACGGCGGCCCCGTCACTGTAGTAGAGCATAGGTCCATCAGCGTGTAAGAAGAGGCTGAACTCGTTGAGGGTTGGCGAGATGATGGTCGGATCAAAGTTGTCCCGGGTGAAGGTGATGACGGCTGTGTTGGTGAGACCACTCGAATCGGTGACCGTGAAGGGGACGCCGTCTTCCGTGTCCGCGCTGATGCTGATAGTGTAGGTTATTCCCAATTCACCGGTGTCAGTCGTATCAGGCATTGGCGGCATCCCAAAGGCTGGAGCCCCAGTGAGCGTCATGGGCATGCTGCCAACAACGATTGTTGTCACCGTGAGGACCTGCCAGGCTCCCTCGTCTTCCACATTGTTGAAATACACCGTGCCGCCCGTCGGGTCTAACCCAGGATCGTGAAAATAGGTCTCCAGACTGGATGTGACGGTTATGGTCAGAATCTCTGGTGGATCGCCCGCATACACCACAGGAACAGGCCAGACCACAGCAGCCAATGCCCCAAGGAGTACGGCTGAGAGGATAACAATCATTAACAAACCGATGCTTTGAGATTTTCTACGCTGATTCACGGCACTACCTCCAGCTATCTCACCAGGCATCAAATGGCGCTTAGGTAAGAATTACACATATGTAAAGTATAACATGGTGAGGTTAGAACCTTGTAAGAAAACGGTTAGAAAATGGTTAGAGAGACTTGGCGTGTCATACAAGACCAGGCTCCTGTGCGAATCCACACAGGGGTCTGGCATCTTCACTCGATATCCACGGAACCCAGTATCACAACTGTACGAATCGTCACGTCATGGGGGTAGGCGTGTCACGGTCGATCAGGGGGGGGCGGTTCAGGCCCTTCACCAGGGCCACTTGGACCGGGCGAATCAGCCACATGGAAACTGACTTCGGTATGCTTCCGCGCCTCCATTCCGGCGTACAAGGTCATCCCAATTTTATACGGCTCGTCTGGAGGCGTATTGCTGTTATAGTCCAGCGTTCCCACCCAGAATTGAGCCTTCTGGTTGAACCCCGGCTGCATGCCTTCCGTTGCAGCTATCAGAGAGCCGGAGAACTCGAACTCTAGCCGATAGGGGGCGGGCAGTTGCTCCGACCCGCCAGACGTGGGCTCCTTGTCGAAGTGATACACCGTATCCCCGATCCGCACTGCCACGTCGCCATAGACGGTCCCCCCCTCGACATAGATCGTTCCTGCATCTATGTGTTCGCCGCTGAGTGCGACAAAACCTTGCGCGTTGTTCGTGCCCCGCAGGTAGACAGTGAGGTCAACGGACGCTCCGCTGACGGGTGAGCTGGTTAGGGCAGTTGGGATCAGCCCCGGCGGGGGGCTGAGCCAGCCCAAGCTCCACGTCTGGCTGGGCGGACTCAAATCTATCTCTTTGTGACCCTCCTGGCCACGCACAATAAGGATGCGCCACTGATAGCGCCCAGGGTAATACTTGGGTTCAACCTTCCAGGTTCCTTCTTTGACCCACTGCACAACCCTGTAGGGGACCTCTCCATTCCTCCAAAACTGTACTTCGTACCATTCATCTTCTGAGAGGGGTGCAGGGGTATCCCAGATCAACAGGATAGTCTCATTACTCTTGAAGTCGCTCCCGTCTGCTGGGCCAACCAGGCCCGGAGCAGGGTACAGGTAGTTAGGGGCGACAGTCAATGTCGCGGTCACTGTGAGAGAGGGATGGATCAAATCAGGTGTAATCGTTGAAACCAGATTGGCGGTCGTCACGGCAACCGCTGTGGGCCCAACAGGCGCTCCGGTCTGGGAGACGATCAATTCCCCGCCCGAAATGGCTTTCACTTCGTGACCGGTGGATATTGTTGCCGTGCGATCTTTATTGGTAACGTTTACCTCGCCAGCTTCTACGGTCAAATGCGCATTGAGGCCGTCAATCCAAAGTCGAAAGGTCGTGTCCCTTACAGCGGGAGTGGCTGTGAACTGCATTCTCTTCAGCACAAATGCGTCAGAGGCAGAGGCTGATATTTCGATAGTGAGCAGTGGGCTCGCAGCTTCAACCTCAATCTTGCCTTTCAGTTGGCTTAACCTGGCCATGCCTTCAGCCGAGAACGTGACTACCTGGAGGTCTGTACCCGGATTCAGGTACAGCAAGCTCCCGTCCGCTAGAAGCAACTTCACGCCAGCCTCATCAGCTATGATTTGGTCGCCA
>SOHZ01000311.1 GCA_004377365.1 Anaerolineales bacterium
TGAATTCGGAAAGTCCGTTGTACTGGGGCGGGAAAGCACAGCAGCCGAGGAGAATGGAGCGGACGGGGCAAGATCACGGAAGCGCGGAAGGGACGGAGGGCACGGAGGGAAATTCCGCGTGATCCGCGTGGCTCCGGGTTTCCGCGTTCGGAGAATTGAGCGGACGGATTTGGCGAGGGTCCGTTAAATTCGGCAAGTCCGTTGTACTGGGGCGGGAGAAAGTACAACGGACAAGGAGAATTGAACGGACGAGGCAAAATGGGGGGCGTGGAGGGAATTCCACGTAATCCTCCGGGCTTCCGCGTCCACAGCATACTCTCAAGGAGGGAATCTGACACATGACCATCACCAAAGCCGTTATCGCCGCCGCTGGGCTGGGGACGCGCTTCCTGCCGGCCACCAAAGCTGTGCCCAAGGAGATGCTTCCTCTGCTGGGTCGGCCCATCCTGCAACACGTCGTGGAAGAGGCCGCGGATTCGGGCATCACCGACGTCATTCTGGTGATCCGGCGCGGCAGCCATGCCATCACCGACCATTTTGACTCGGCACCCGAACTGGAACGGACCCTGGAGGCGGCAGGCAAATTGGGCTACCTGGAAGAGGTCAGGCGCGTCTCACAACTGGCCAACTTTGCCTTCGTCCGCCAGGGAACCGATCTGCCCTATGGCAACGGCAGCCCCCTGCTGGCGGCCAGACCCTTCATCAGCAAGGACGAGCTATTCGCCTACATGTTCGGTGACGATGTCATTGACGCGGACCCACCTGGTATGCGCCAGGTGATGGATGCCTACGAGCGCTACAAGCCCGCAGCGGCCATGGCTGCCTACGAGGTGCCCTGGGAGGAAACCCACCTCTACGGCTGCATCAAGCTCAAGGAGGGCACGGAGGCCCCCGAAATCAAAGATCTCATTGAGAAGCCGGAGCCTGGGCAAGCCCCCTCCAACCTCATCCAGATAGGTAGGTTCGTCGTACCTTATGAAGTCATTGACATCCTGGACAAGCGGGAAGTGGGCAAGGGGGGGGAGCTGTGGATGGCCGATGCCATGTTGACTCTTGCCCAGCGCAAGCGGGTCGTGGCTCAGCCCCTCAAAGGGACCTGGTACACCACCGGCGATCCACTACGCCTCCTGCAAACCTTCATCGCCCTGGCTCTGAAAGACGACCACCTCGGCCCGCCACTCCGTGAGTATCTCAAGGAACTAAGGCTATAGCCAATGGAACTAATGGTCGAGTGTTATTCGGGCCACACCTATGCCCAGGAGCCCCGCGCCTTCGTCTGGCGGGGACGACGCCACGTCGTCCAGAAGGTCGAGCGGGCCTGGCGCACGCCCGAAGGGCCGCACTTTCAAGTGATGACAGATGATGGGGATCGTTATGAGCTTGCCTATAATGAGCAGGCCGACACCTGGTCTTTGATCCACGCTCCTCGCGTTGGATAGCACTTTTGCCACTGTTGCACCACTGTTGCGGTACAGGCAAATATCCCCCCTTGATGGTGGGACCAGACAACAAAATCTTAAGGAGGATCAACGATGATCATTGGCATTCCAAAAGAGGTCAAGGACAACGAGTACCGGGTCTCGCTCACACCGGGTGGGACGGAAACACTGACCCAGGCCGGTCACCAGGTTCTGGTGCAGGCGGGCGCTGGCGAAGGCAGCGGCTTCGCTGACGAGGAATACGCCCAGGCCGGGGCAAAGATCGTGAGCGATGCAGCGCAGACCTGGAATCAGGCCGAGATGGTGATGAAGGTTAAGGAACCTCTGTCTCAGGAATTCGAGTTCCTGCGCGAGGGTCTGCTCCTTTACACCTACTTGCACCTGGCAGCAGAACCAGAGGTGACCAAACAGTTGCTTGAGCGCAAAGTCACATCCATTGCCTACGAGACAGTCCAGTTGCCTAATGGCTCTCTGCCGCTGCTGACGCCTATGAGCGAGGTGGCCGGCAGGATGGCGGTGCAGGTTGCCGCCCATTACCTGGAAAAGATGAGCGGGGGGCGAGGCAAGCTGCTGGGCGGTGTGCCCGGTGTGCGACCGGCTGACGTGGTGATCATTGGTGGTGGAACGGTGGGCATTAATGCGGCCATGATGGCCCTGGGCATGGGGGCTCACGTCACCGTCATTGACATCAGCGCCGACCGGCTGCGCTACCTCGACGAGGCCCTGCATGGGAAAAATCTCACCACCCTCAGCTCCAACCCTCGCAACGTTGCCGACTTGGTGCGGCACGCCGACGTGGTCATTGGCGGGGTGCTCCTGCCCGGTGCCAAGGCCCCGCACCTGGTGACCCGGGAGATGATCAAGACCATGAACCCAGGCAGCGTCGTCGTGGACGTGGCCATTGACCAGGGAGGATGCATTGAGACTGCCCGCCCCACCAGCCACAGCGACCCCGTTTTCGTCGTGGACGGCGTGATCCACTACTGCGTGACCAACATGCCTGGAGCGGTGCCCCGGACTTCGACCTATGCCCTGAGCAACGCCACCTTGCCCTACGCTCTCAAGCTGGCCAGCCTTGGCTTCGTCGAGGCGGTGAAGAGCGACGGCCCCCTGGCCAAAGGGGTGAACACCTACGCTGGACACGTTACCTGTGATGGGGTGGCCAGTGCCCACGGGCTAGAGTGTAAATCGCTGGCTGAATTGATCTAGCCGAACCCGGCGGAAAAGCTGACGCTCTACGCCCCACCTGGATCAGTCGAGGAATCACACAAAGGCTCATGACCACGGTGTGGCCATGAGCCTTGCCCTATCAGCCAACAAATGGTGGCGCAGTACGACAAACGCCGTCGGCTAATCGTAAAGGGCCTCAACGAGATTGGCTTGCCTTGCTTCGAGCCCCACGGCGCTTTCTATGCCTTCCCTTCCATCCATCATTCGGGCATGACATCCAACGAGTTCTCGAAGAGGCTCCTGAAGGAAGAAAGGGTGGCGGTGATACCCGGCAATGCCTTCGGCCAGTGCGGTGAGGGCTTTATACGCTGTTCCTATGTCGCTTCATTGGAAAACATCGAGGAGGCGTTGGAGAGGATGGGACGGTTCGTCAGGAGACATGGTTGATTCCAAAGCCAGGTTCTCTTGACACTCCCCCGTCTTTGTGGTATACTTGATTCAAATGGAATAGTTCGCGGCCGAGGTGCCCACAGCCCGGATGCTAGGGCTGAAAGGGGAAGCCGGTGAGAGTCCGGCGCTGTCCCGCAACTGTAATTCTAGCCGATGGCAAATAGCCGATGGCGGATAGCAAATGGTCAATCGCTATCAGCCACGAGCCATCAGCCAAGAAAGCCAGGAGACCCGCCCCGGCTGCGCTCTGAGGACCTTCGAGGAAGGGGGTAAGAGCCATGGCTAGAGCACCGTAACTCAGACCCCTTGTCAACCTGGCAAGGGGTTTCTCAACTTGACACCCCCCCCCGACCACACAGGTCGGGGATTTTGTTTGGCCAACCCTGTTGCGCCAAAACCAATGGGCGCTACGATAAATCACTCGTTTAGAAAGGACTCCCATGTACAAGACATATTGCGTCTTGGTGATAGCTGTAATACTGCTGACGGTTGCAACTGCCTGCGGCCCCTCTTCTGTACCACAACCCACCGACACCCCGGCCCCGTCTCTCACCCCCACGCCTGAGTTGGCGGCTTTCCCCCTGACCATGACCGACGACTTGGGTAACGAGGTGACTATCGAGGCCGAGCCTCAGCGTATCGTCTCCATGGCCCCCAGCCATACACAGACCCTCTACGCTCTGGGACTGGGCGATAAGGTTGTGGGCGTGACTGAGTACTGTAGCTACCCGCCTGAGGCCCAGGAAAAACCCAAAGTGGGTGGCTTTTCAAACATTGACTTGGAGCAGGTAGTGGGTCTGGACCCCGATCTGGTGTTGGGCACCAGCCTCCACGCTCAGAGCGTGAGGCCAGCCCTGGTCGAACGAGGGCTGAAAGTGGTGCTGATCAATCCCCAAACCGTGGAGGACGTGCTGGAGAAGATTGTTCTGGTTGGCAGGGTAACCGGACGCGAGGGGGCAGCCATCGCCCTATCGGCTGAACTGCGCGGACGCATCGAAGCGACGATGGAGAAAGTGCAAGGGACCGAAAACAAACCCCGCGTCTATTGGGAGCTATCCAACGATCTGTACACCGCCGGTCCCGGCTCTTTCATTGACGATCTCATCGTCCGAGCTGGCGGGATCAACATAGCGGCCGATACTAAAGAGCAATGGCCACAACTCAATCTGGAAGCGCTGATCCTGGCCGACCCGGAGGTCATTGTTCTGGCCGACCATCCCTACGGTGAGACGGCTGAGGGGGTCAAGGCGCGCCCTGGCTGGGCTGACGTCTCGGCGGTAAAGAACGAGCGCATTGTGGAAGTGCTCGATGACGACCTGGTCTCCCAGCCTGGTCCCCGCGTGGCCGAGGCCCTAGAGTTCGTGGCCAAGGCTTTGCACCCGGAATTGTTTGTTGAATGAACAGCGAATCAGCCAATCACGCTTCACGCATCACGATTGTTCCCTATTGGTCAAGGAAGCGTTACCTGGCTCTGCTCTTAGGTGCGGCCGTTCTGGTCGTGGTGATTGCCCTGGGCGCTGCCTGGGGCTCGCTGGCCATCCCCCCCATGACGGTAGCTCGCATGTTGCTGGGCCCGTTGCCCTGGGTGGCCATCCCCCATGACTGGCCTGCCACTTGGGAGACCGTGCTTTTCCAGGTGCGCCTGCCTCGGGTGATCCTGTCGGGGCTCGTCGGCGCTGCCCTGGCCCTGGCTGGGACAGTGTATCAGGGCCTCTTCCGCAACCCCCTGGCCGACCCCTACCTCATCGGCGTGTCATCGGGGGCCGGTCTGGGGGCTACCTTGGCCATGTACTTCACCGTGCAAATGACCTGGGCTGGTCTGGGAGCGATCTCAATTTTCGCTTTCCTCGGCGCTCTGCTGACCACGGTAATCATTTACGCTCTGGCCAGGGTGGGCGGCAAGACCCCCATCACTACCCTGCTGCTGGCTGGCGTGGCCCTGGGAGCCTTCTTATCATCCATCACCACCTATCTGATGCTCAGTGGCAAGGACGCTTTCCACACTTTCCACGTCATATCCTGGATGATGGGCAGCTTAGCCCTGGCCAATTGGCAGCAGGTGCGAGTGTTGATACCCTATCTGCTGGTCGGTTCGGCCATCATTTTAGTCAACGCCCGCCCCCTCAACGTGCTGCAACTGGATGAGGAGCAGGCCCAGCAGTTAGGCCTCAACGTGGAGCGGATCAAGCTGGCGTTGGTTGTCGCCGCTTCGCTGATCACAGCCTCAGCCGTGGCCGTCAGCGGCATCATTGGCTTCGTGGGCCTGATTGTGCCCCACGCCGTGCGCCTGGTGTGGGGACCGGACCACCGCTTTCTGTTGCCGATGACCACCTTGGTCGGCGCCATCTTTTTGATCCTGGCCGACGGGGTGGCCCGCACCCTGCTCTCACCTAGCGAGTTACCGGTAGGGGTGGTAACCGCCTTCTGTGGCGCACCCTTTTTCCTTTATCTGCTCCGCCAGAAGAAGCAAGCTATCTTCTGACCACTGCTCCGACTGGAACGAGCATCGGAGGAATGACCATGAAGACAAATATCCGGCTCTTAGCCCGGTTTCTGCGGCGCGATAGTGCCAGCCCCTCACCAAACGAATGGCCGCTGGAAGCCCAGAGGGTCAGCTTCGCCTACAATGGCCGTCCAGTGCTGCGGGATGTGGATCTGCGGGTGCTCCCCGGTCAGATGGTAGGAGTCATTGGCCCCAATGGGGCAGGCAAATCCACCCTGATCAAAATCCTCAGTCGGCTGTTGCGCCCTGATGAAGGCCGTGTCTCCCTGGGCGGCCGAGACTTGACCCTCTGGGGCCACACTCAATTGGCCCGTCACCTGGCGGTGGTGCCCCAGGCGGCTCAATTGCCTGAGACCTTTACTGCGTGGGAGGTGGTGCTCATGGGGCGCACCCCCTACCTGGGTCTGCTTGGCAATGAGACCGCTACCGATATGGCTATTGCCCAACGAGCTATGGAAGAGACCAGTACCTGGCATCTGGCCTCTCGCCTCATCGGTCAGCTTTCCGGTGGAGAACGCCAGCGAGTGGTGATGGCCCGCGCTCTGGCCCAGGAACCTCGGGTATTGCTGCTGGACGAACCTACCCTTCACTTGGACATCAATCACCAACTGGAAATACTCTCTCTGGTCCGCCACCTGGTGGACGAGCAGGGTCTGGCCGTGTTGGCCATTTTCCACGACCTGAACTTGGCGGCCCAATTCTGCCAGGAGCTTGTCCTGCTGTGCCAGGGTCGGGTCTTTGCCCGAGGCTGTCCTGAGAAGGTCATCACTGCGACCAACATCGCCGCCGTCTACGGGGTCGAGGTAACGATTCTGTCCCATCCCCACAACGGCCGTCCAACTGTGCTGCCCAACTGATAGTGGATATACCTGCCCTCGTCCTGCTACTGGCCTTGCACTCGATGGTCGCTTAAGCTGATTACCCCAGGGTGGAAAATCCCTATCCCTCTACTCTCCAAACGTGCACCACTGGCTGGGCCTCATCTGCATACAGTTCCAGAACATACAAGAGATCGTTGTTCCGGTCGTAGGCGACGGCGCCGATCCGGTGCCTGCGCTGAACTCCCGTACCCAGCATATCCGGTTCGACCCCCGCCGGATTGAGAAATAGACATTCGTCTACGTCCAGGGAGGCATAAGGCTGGGGAGCCCAGGACTCTATTTCCCCCGTTGCTACCTGTGCGAGGTCTGCCGGATCATAGAGAATGAACTGTGCATCGAAGCGGGCGTTCCACCACCCGCGATAGTCAGAGTGACCTTCACATTCTGTTAGATCGTCCGAGGGACAAGGCGTACCGTCGGCCAGTCGGCAGAGGGTGAACTGACCAACCAATTCTTCCTCTACACATGGGTATTCGGGACTGGCAGGATTGACAAATCCATACCAGTATTTTGCTCCTGTTCCCTTGGTACCAGCAAACAGAACCGCTGACTTGCCCGTGCTGGTCGTCATCCAGGCACCGCCCTCCCATTCGTCTGGGTGTTGGTAGCCGTCGAGACAGCGTTCAATGTTGTCGGTATTCAATGAACTCTCGTAGAGCAATAACACCGTCTCTTCAAGATGCGTTCCCGATGGCGCAGGCGTGCCGGCATCGTCAACCCAGGGGCAGTAGGCAAAAAGCGCCGGGCCCATTCCCGACCAGCCGCCATCCCTAAAACGTCCGGTTGCCAGGTATCGGCCCCCTGCGTGTTTATCCGCCCAAGATGCTGGAATCTCGAACATATATCCGTTAACACTGTAGAGGGACTGGTTACCGATGAACCAGGTTCCCTGCACGTCAGGTGCCGACAGATTCGGATCAAACCAGGCATGGGAAGCAACCGGCGGGTCGGGCTGAAAATGTTGCCCCCAGGCCAGATGTATCTTTGCACTGATTGCCGGTGTATCCAGATATTGCATTCCAATGCGGGGGATTTCCTAAGCCCGCTGAAAAACCCTTCAGCTACATTGTAAAACTCCTGGAGAAATCCGGCTTGATTGAGTTCACCCAAGCTGTCCGATTTGACCGGCACCGGAATACTGACTTCAGCTACCTGGCCGCCGTCTGGCAGTTCCCCGTATGCCAGTCTGTCGTGTCCCGTTATGAACAATGACCCCGGAAATCCGTCACCAGAACCAGAAGGGTCCCCATTGGGATTGAAGGTCATTGCATTCCCGCCATAAGCAAAGGTTGCCGGCCGGACGTCACCACCGGGGAGTCTAAACGCGCCCTGGTACACCAGGTCAGTCGGTTGGATGAGCTGTGTTGGAGTACCTATGTCAACCGAAACAGAGGGAGACGCGGCTGTGGGTGCCGGCGGAGTCAGCGTGGGCACCTGTGATGGCGGAGTTGGCGTGAGGGTGGCGACGATGATGATGAGCGCGGACTCCTCCTGCGGCCAGAAAAAGTAAGCCAATCCGCCAATCGCGGAAAATAGACAGCATAGCCCTAAAAAGGCAGCTACCGATACCAGGATGACGTCTCTTCTCTTCACTTTTGCTCCCCTTTGGAAAGACAGACTTCGGAAGTCTCCCGAGACTTCCGAAGTCTGAGCTTCTTGCCGCTAAGCCTGTCTTCGACACTTCTATGCGAAGCGTATATTTGACATAATTGCCTAG
>SOHZ01000332.1 GCA_004377365.1 Anaerolineales bacterium
GGTGCTTCGGTGCGCGCCCTAGCTCGCCCACTCCGGGGGGGGGTTGCGGCGGGCGAAACCCGCCCCCACCACAGACCACACGGATACCCAAATTCCCTCTACCGTATGGTCTCCAACCCCCCTCCACCCCGAGTCAAAAAAAGCTGCCTGCAAGTCATAGACCACCGGCAAAGCCGGTGGCTTGAGATGTGAACCGCTCAAAGCGGTTGTTGTGAGCCGCCTTCGGCGGCAACTACTGCCAAAGGCTCAATTGATCAACACAGCGATCTTCGTCCTCTTGCCGACGAATGTACTCCCGTATAACCACCTCATCTATGCCAACCGTTGATACATATTAGCTTCTGGCCCAGAAGTGTTGCCCTTTGAAGTTCCTTCTCCGTCCCATGTAGTTCCGGGCTATATGGATCGCACTCTTACCCTTGATGTAGCCCACTACTTGCGACACAGCATATTTCGGTGGTATGGAGATCAGTATGTGCACATGGTCTCGACGCAATTGCCCTTCCAGTATCTTGCTTTCTCTGTGTGTAGCCAGTTCTCGCAACACTGGCCCGAGCTCTTGCCGCAATTCCCAAAACAGCCTTTTCTTACGATACTTCGGTATCCACACTATGTGGTACTTGCAATCTCACTTCGTATGGGATAAACTATGGGCAGTTGTCATGTAGAACCTCCTTTATGCTAAACTTTGAGCGGTTCACTAAAGTGAGGTTCTACATCCTATTCCCGGAATTGTCAAACTCTGCGTGTCTCCCCGGCATAGCCGGGGGTTTACCTCGATTAATGAGAAGCTGCTTTCCCCCGGGGTTGGTTTGTAACCTTTGCCTCGGCGGTGTCTGTTTTGTCATTATGAACAGAGCATGGTATAATTTAATATAGGTCTCGTCTCCAAGTCACGATAGAGGAATGAGAACATGGAGCTTCAACAACTGATTCGCGAAATCCACTGGATCGAGTGGCAGTTGCGAGTCTTCGAGGACAGGTACGGTCTCCTATCACAAGACTTCTTCCAGGCCATGGAATCAGGTCAATTGTCCGAGTTCGACGATGGCGAAGACCCGCACTTCCACGATTTTCTTGAATGGCACGGCCTGTACAAGGTATGGCTGAATAGAGAGCAGACCTACCGCGATTTGTTGGGTCGGCAATCGCTGCCGGAGCAACTGCGCCGTGTGATCGCCGTCGCTTGAGTGAAGCTTTATGCTGACCCGCACACAGTATGAGCGGTTGATCTACACCTTGCCCTCCCGTCACCTTTCCATTCGCCTCAGCACGCTGGTCCTCGCGCCTCCAGGCCTGGACGTTGCACGCCTGACAGGATTGATGGCGTTTGGCGACGATTGTGTGCTGTGTGTTTACGAACTGCTGAACTTTGGACAGGGAATCATCGAAGCGTACCGCTACGAAGTATCGCGGTGTCGCCCTCCCTTTACCGAAAGCCCACTACCGGAGGCCGCCGAATACTGCCGCGCCAGCTACCCGGACAAGGACAAACTGTATTGGTACGATTCGTGGCCTCACCCCAATGACCCCACTTTGGCCTCCGCGCATCCTCATCACAAGCATGTGCCGCCGGACATCAAACGCCATCGCATCCCGGCCCCCGGATTGAGTTTCACCCGTCCGAACCTGCCGTTCCTCATCGAAGAAATCGAGCGTGTGGTGTTGCGCCGACCGTAGGCCTGCTATCACTGCGCTCCTTGCCTCAATCATTTCAGTCTGAATATCATATGGGTGTGGCTAAAATGACTTGGAGAGTCCACACTTCAAGCGGCCTGCTCTAGAACAATCTCCTCAGCTAAAGGCACGACGAAGGAGGGAACGCCATACAGGTGTTGGTGTTGCTGCCTACGGTGGAAACATCGGTAGTCGTCCCAGTCCCCATTGATGCGAACGGCTCGCAAGACGGCCTGAGCGAGTTGCATAGTGGCCGCTTTGAGCGTGCTTGGCAGGCCACTCTCCCACAAGCCGCCTGAGGCTACCGACAATTGTGCGTTATACCCTCGGATGCGCAGCGGCTTGCCATAAAAGACATTGCCTAGTATAATACTAGGAGGGATCAGAGACCGCACGGATGAATTACCTACAAAGATGCAGCTAAAGCCTTGTTTTCAGCACCCAGTACGAGTAACAACTCTTATCCTAACTGCATGAAGCAAAATCGCACCCGGAGAAGAAAACCAGAGGCCTGACGGTTTCAAACAGCAGAGGCCGCATGGTCATGTGTTTGTAAGTGACCATGCGGCCTCTGTCTACATAGACGCCCCCACCTCCCGCGCCATCTGGCGCTACTTGACCAGCCGGCCCGATGCCCGCCCTGACGATCCACTGTTTGCCAATCATCTGGACCGACCCCTCACCCGTGACGCACTTCGCCACCTCATCAGTCGTCTCGGAGAACGCGCTGGAATCCCCAATGCCAACGTCCACCGCTTCCGCCACACTTTCGCCATCAACTTCTTGCGAAACGGCGGAAACGCCTACACCCTCCAGCGCTTGCTGGGTCACTCCACCATGACCATGATCAAAGTCTACCTAGCACTATCAGCCCAGGATGACAGCGACAACCACCGCCGCGCCCC
>SOHZ01000366.1 GCA_004377365.1 Anaerolineales bacterium
CGCATTTGGCTGATGTGATCAGTTGTTAATGTTCAGAGTGTTGTTGACCATTACATAATCCTTCAAATTCGCTGTCATATTCGCTCCAGACTGCCTATATTTTACCATAATCCGCCATTTTACACTACTCTTGCCCCCTGAAAAAAAGAAACCCCCTCACACCATCGTGAAGGGGCGCCGGACGCAGCACTGTTGCGCCACAGGCGGCACTATTGCGCCACAGGCAGCACTGTTGCGCCACAGGTTGCAACTCACCCCGGATCCGCAGAGCTAGTACACAGCGGCGCAAATAAGCCACTGGTTACCAAGGCGAGACCAGCATCCTGAGTAGGCCGGAACTGCGTCCTGAGGACACCGAAGGGCGGAGTGGAGGCCGTATCGAAGCATGTCCTGAGCGCAGTCGAAGGGGATGCGAGTTTGCAACAGTTCGCCGCCCAAGTCGCACCCTTCGATATGCTTCGCTACTCAGGATGCTATTGCTCTAACCGGCCGAGCACTCTCGCCAGCGTGTACTAGGCCCCATGCACAAAGATGCCGTTCTTGTTCAAAAGCTCCACGATGGCGTCAATAGCAATGTCGAGCACTGCCTTCAGCGCGGCTCTTTCGAACATGGCCGGCAGGAAAGGGATGTCAATCTTGTACCGGTCGTAGACAGCCAGGATGCAATCAACGGCGCAGGCCTTTTTCTCCGGCCCGCTGTCCAATCCTTCCATGGCCTCCACAGCTTTGATGGCATCCTCAACGATAGAGAAGAGCGTCGGCCAGGAAAACTCTTTGACCAACTGCTCTATTGTCGGGGCGATTTCCTTGAGAAAGACATCTTGCACCTGCTCACACGGTGTTGCCATTGTACAGCTCCTTTCAATTTTTATTCGATATTCGAATGATCGACGCGGCTCGCGACGATGTGGTTACCGGCATAGGCTGACGGCGTCCCGCGATCCCTCGGAGGCGGGACCGGGGACGGCCTTTCAGAACAGAGAGCGCAAGTCTTTTTCGACAGACGGCTTGAAGGCGATGTTATAGGAGGCCATCTTTCTTCAGCCGCCGCTTCATTTCTTCGAGACCAATCGGTTCTTCGTCGCGGCGCTCGGCTATAACAGCCAAATTGTGCAGGTCTTCCATCAACTGCTGGTACCGCTTGAGCGAAAGAATTACACCCGTCTTTCTGCCCTTGGCATCAGTTACATATTGCTCTTGCATGGTGCTCATCTCATATTCCTTTTCCGCCCGCTGATCCATCGCGCGCTAACTCAAGCCAGTTTTCGTCAGCACTCCCGCGCCTCCACCTTCATGTGGGCTATAACAAAACGCGACAGGCATGGCGCGAAAATTCTCGCCTGCTATCACTATCATACCACGAGTCAGAATAAAAATCAATACTCTACTTGCGGAAATTCCACGCTTCAGCGGTATACTTCTCCCGTCTGAACTGCTGGATCAGAGCCAATTCGTGCTCACTCAACTCCCCTGGTTCCAGGTGCAGGTTTAGCGCCTCGGAGAAGCCTTTCACCAGTGCTTCGACCACCTGGGCAAAAGGGACGCCCCGCCCCAGGACCAGCTCCAACGAGGTGGCTCTCGCCCGCAATTCCTGGCGCAACTCCTGGCGCCGCTCCTCGGAGGGCACCACCAGGTAATGACATATCCGCGTGATGTCACCCTGCAAGGGCAGCGAACCGTGCTGAAGCACTGCTCGCTTGCGCCGCACCTGGGCGCTGCCCACCAGCTTTTTGCCGCCCGCTGTGACCTCGTAAGCCGAAGGAGCATCGAAGCAAGCCGCACTGACGTCGGCGTCCTGACCATGCCCGGCCTCGGCCTGGGCGACGTCCATCCCCAGAAGGCGCAACCCCCTCACCAGGCCGGCGCTGAGGCGGCGATAGGACTCTACCACCCCACCTGCCACGCGGGGCTCATCCTGCGGCGCGACGATGCTGTAGGTCAACTCATCGGTGTGCAGGATGGCCCGCCCTCCGGTGGGCCGTCGTATCAAGTCCACACCGGCTTGTCCGCATTTGATTATGTCAACTTCATTCATGGCCTGGTTGTAGCCGATGGAGAGGCAGGGCGGCTCCCAGGCGAAGAAGCGCAGCGTAGACTGTGACTTCCCTTCAGCCAAGGCCATGAGGATGGCCTCATCTATGGCCATGTTGGTGGCTCCGTCGGCGGAGCCCGTATTCAACAAGCGCCAGGTTGCCAGTGGGTATTTCTGTGGGGTCAAATCAGTGTGTCCCTTTCAGAACTTGACTTGTGGGAGCGTTGAGATATACTATCCCGTGAGGCTAGTGCAAAGGTTTCTGCATAGACCTTGTGAGGGTATTGTACACAAAAACTCTGTGTTGTGCAAGAGAGGGGAGCCGAGACCACACGAGCGGATTGACTGGCGAGGAATAGAGTACGAAGTAAGGTGAAGCGAGCGGGTGGGAAATGGAATCCCAAGAGGCGGGTATGGGAGATGCACTATGATCGGGTGTGTTTTCATGAGGTGCGCTTTGGAGTATCGAGACTGGAGGGAGCAGGCAATGAGGCACTTCCAGAAAAATAATCATCCCAAAGGTCATGGTGGGACAGGTTCTATTC
>SOHZ01000092.1 GCA_004377365.1 Anaerolineales bacterium
AAAAGAGACTCCCCAGTAGCGTTGTGAAAGTCGAAAAGCATATCAAAGGCCCGGCCAGCCTTGTGCCAGCTACCGTAGGCCGAGGCTTGGTTGGCGAAACCCATGTGCCGAAAGGCTTCACTGATCGTCCCGAAGAAATCGTAGCCTGTCTCCTCCCACACCCTGGCTTGCAAGGCGTTGAAGGAATCGTCAACCCGGTCGCTTAGCTTTGTCACCCCACCACCTACCTCCCTGGATTCGAGAAAGGCGCTGGGAAGCCTCTTAAAATCGTAAGGAGGGTCACGTCCTTCCTGGGATGCGGCCACCTCAAGGTAGAGAGGTTGCCCGCCTTCCTCCCCTGCTGGCACCTCACCCCAGGCCGCAGCCACCCCGTTCCAGGCCAGGTTTCCAGTCAGGGTCTCCAATCCTGTCAGGGCAAGGGGCAGTTCCCCAAGGGCTTCTGGCTTGATGGAGAGGATGGCCTCACCGTCGAAGCGGTGGGCGATGAAGGCCAGGCGCTGGCCTTTGGGCGACCAGACGGGGGCATCGTCGCGGGTGAGCCAGGTCAGGCGCTTGGTGCGCCCTCCTTGGGCGGGCGGATGCGCCACTTCCATAACGTAGATATCGCGCGACCCGTCTTCTTGGGAGACAAAGGCCAACTGCTGGCTATCAGGCAACCAGACGGGGCTTTCCTCGATGTCCGGGCTGTCGGTCAGCCGCGTGACCTGGCCAGCCCCCACCTCCAGGAGAAAGATGTCCTTGTCGCCGTAGCGCCAGGAGGTGAAGGCGATGAAGCGACCGTCGGGCGACCAAGCAGGAGCGAAATCCCCTTCCGTCACCTCCGAGGTCAGATTCTGCGGATAGCTACCGTCGGCGTCCATGACCCAGACATCCAGATCGCCGCCCTGGTAGGACTCGAAGGCGATGCGTCCGCTGTCGGGTGAGAAGCCAGGCGCGCCGTCGTAGGCGGGGTGGGTGGTCAGCCGCCGGGGTTCACCACCGCTGGCATCCACGACGTAAATGTCCCAATTGTGATTGCGACGGGAGGCAAAGGCGATCTTGGTGCCGTCGGGTGACCAGGCCGGTGAGCGATCAGGAGCGGGGTCGTGGGTTACCCGGCGCAGGTCACTGCCGTCAGGGTTGACAGTGTAGATGTCCCAATTGTGGTGGCGGTAGGCAGAGAAGGCGATACGTCCTGTCCCCAACCCATCCCTGGCCTCTCCTCTCTCCATCCCACACTCCGACCTTCCCCAAGTGCTCCCCGCTCCGAGGACGGGGCGGGCAGCCTCCGAGGACAGGGGCCGGAGTGGATCTTTCGGAGAGGGGCTAAGTATTGGCGAGCTGTAGGCTACCTCATAGCCAAGGAGCGCGGCAATGAGCAGCGCCGTTCCTGCCAGGAGGGATATTGCTCTCCAGAGTAATACTCGGTGTAAACGGAGCCTCATCTTCTCTAGAGCCACCCCTCGGAGCTCTTCCACAGAGTTGTATCCTTCCCGGTCCATGAAGGCCTCTAGGCCCTTCAGTATCTCGCGCAGGACTTTTCACCCCTTTCAGATACTTGGCAGAGCAAACCTGGATAGTGGTGACCTGGGTAACCGTGGCCAGGCTAAAGCTCTTGTAGTGGTAGACGCAATAGACAAATACCTCTCAGCCTAAGCCGCCCGTATTGTACTCGATAAAGCGTAATCTTGCAAGACGAGGGAAGCGCTGAGGGGAAGAGAATGCATCCTTCCCCCCCAGACTTGACTTTTAGAGATAATAGTGTTATATACTATCAGACATCAGGTACGCAGGAAGCAAAGTCAGGCCCGTTGTGAACAGGCATTGCTTAATAAGTATGAATAAGGAGATATGACATGCTGGTAACAACGACCGAACTATTTAAAGTTGCCTATGGCCATTTCGCCATTGGCGCCTACAACATCAACAACATGGAACAGGCTCTGGGCCTATTTCGTGGGGGTATCGAAGCCCAGGCCCCCCTCATTATCCAAATCTCGCGAGGGGCTCGTAAGTACGCTGGCGTAAAGATGGTGGAAGCCATTATCCGTGCCGTTGAGGAGATGTACCCCAAAGTCATCTTTGCGGTGCATCTGGACCACGGAGACGAGGCCACCTGTCACGATTGTATTGACTCCGGCTTTTACAGTTCGGTGATGATTGACGCCTCCCACATGCCCTTTGAGGAAAATGTAGCTACCACCCGGCGTGTAGTGGAACACGCCCACTCCAAAGGGCTCAGCGTAGAGGCGGAACTGGGCATGCTGGGCGGCGTCGAAGAGGATATTCAAGTTGACGAGAAGCACGCCATGCTGACCGATCCCGACGAGGCGGCCGAGTTTGTGCGCCTAACTGGCTGCGACAGCCTGGCAGTGGCCATCGGCACCAGCCACGGTGCTTACAAGTTCAAAGGACAGCAAAGCCTGCATTTAGACCGCCTGGGTCTGATTCAGCAGCGGTTGCCCGGCTTCCCTCTCGTGATGCACGGCTCTTCTTCAGTGCCGCGTGAAGAGGTGGAGCGCATCAACCTCGCCGGTGGTGGCATAGACCCTTCAGCGCGAGGCGTAGACGTAGACGAGTTCGCCAAGGCTGTTCCCCTGGGAGTGACCAAGGTCAACATAGACACCGATGGTCGCCTGGTGTGGACACGAGTGCACCGCGAGCACTTTCGCGATCACCCCGAGAAATTTGACTTTCGCAAGCCAGGCCGGATATTCGTCGAGGAATATGCTCGCTTTATCGCCCACAAGAGTGAAAAACTGGGCTGCGCTGGTCGTCTGGAAGAGGTGCGCGCTGCTTTAACTCAGGCAGATTAGCTACGCAGGTATCTTGTGACCAGAGCTAAGACTGTATGGATGTTATAGTCTGCGCGAGTATCTTACTGGATTCTGGCGAAAACTCGCTTTTGGGGGGTAGCCTTATTTTTGCTACCCCCTGCTTTTTAACAGAGCTTTCCCCACTAAAACACCGCCCGTCAGTACAAGCCCGCCCGCGAAACATGAGTCAGGAGAAGCACCTGAAAGAGCCGCCCCAGGAGGGCAATCTTGGCCGGGACCGGTGTCTCGGCCTCCAGGCTGGGAACCAGCAGAGCCTGGATCAAAGCTTGTCGCCGCTCTGCGGCCAAGTCTGGTTGGTACTCTAAAGACAACCGCCACAGAGCACCAAATAGATACCAGGCCGCCCGGCGGTGGACCAACTCCGTCTCCTGAGCCCAGGCCTTGATGTACTGCCGGCTGGCCAGCACCATCAGGGACTCACCCACCCCGCCCAGCAGCACTTTCTCCCAGAGTTTCTCGCCCTCCGCCACCACGTTCTCCAGAGCCACCAGACCCACCGCGCCTATGTCCAGCAATGAAGCCAGTTCGCTGAACTCACGGGCCGTGGTCTTGCTCTGGAGTTCACTCAGGTAGAGATAGAACTCGCCAGTCGCTTCCAGGGCGTGGCTCAAGGCTCGCGCCTCGCCCTCGGACGCACCGGCCGTCCGCACACGCAAGGCCCCTTGCAACTCCCATAGTACCTCTGGCGTCGGTTCCTGTAGTACTCGATGCAAAATAGATTCCAAGTCCATGGTGATCAATCCTTCAGTTGCCTTTGCCTTCGATCAGCATTTTGCGACAGCCGGTTTCGTCCGCGTCCCTCCAGCTTCCTGAGGCGAGGTCTTCTCACCGAACTGTCCTAACAACCTCCATATACCGCTTCACCCGCTCCACATCCACCGGGTTCTCAGCCACACCGTCCACCTTGAGGCTAGAGCCCACGATGGCCCCGTCGGCGTACTGCAAAAAGTCGGCAATGTTCTCAGCGGTGGTGCCACTGCCCATCAGGATGGGCCTGGTGGCCAGTTCCCTGGCCCGCTGCACTTTCTCCAACTCGGGCGCGTCCCCGGTCATCCGGCCAGAGACGATGAGGGCGTCGGCCAGGTAGAACTCGGTCCATTCGATGTGGGTGGCCAGGTCCAGGCCAGGAAAGCCGACAGAGTGCTTCTTGTCCACGTCGGCCAGGAGCTTGATGTGCTCGGCGTGCAATTCCTTGCGCTTGCGGATGAGGTCAGCGGCACAGCCGTGATCCAATTCGCCCGTGTCCCACACCCGCGCCCCGGTGAGCAGACAGACCCGGATGAAATCGGCCCCGGCGGCCACGGCGATGGAGAGGGTGATCACCCCGCCATTGTGGATCACGTTGACCCCCACCGGCACCTCAACGGCTTCCACCACAGCCCGGGCGGCCACGGCCTGAGCGGTCATCTCCTCGGGCGGGACGTCAGCCCCCACGTAATAGGGCAGGTCCCACATGTTCTCCACCATCAGGGCATCCACCCCGCCTTCCACCAACGCCTCAGCGTCCTGCAAGGCCCGCCCGATAATGAGATCCATCCCGTAGCCAGTGTAGCCCGGCGCGCCAGGCAAAGGCAACAGGTGTACCATGCCGATAACGGGCTTTTTCACGCCAAACAGTTCTTCCAAAGACTCCAAGCGCAGGCTGTTCAGCCTCTCTTTCCATTCAGGTAACATGAACACACTCCTTCAAGGGCTGGCATGTCATTGCGAGGGCCTTAGCCCGAAGCAATCTCGTAGTGTGGTCACTTGGCTGAGATTGCTTCGCTGCCCCTTCGCCGCGCTCAGGGCTTCGGCTCGCAATGACGCTGCTAATGCCAAACTCTAACGACGCCACCAAGTGCCTTCTCTGGTCCGCAGTTCATCCCGCTCTTGCAACGACCGGCAGAACTCGATTGCGCCGCCTATCGCTTCCAGCAACTCCTCTGGCACTTCCCCCTCATCCAGTATCCCCACCACGATAGCATAGGCCACCGACATATCTTGCGGACCACGGTTGTAATGCTTGAAAAGCGCTCGCGAGGGACCCGTCTCCCACTCGTGGATTCGATGGCTTAACTCCCCACTGCCGATGGCTCCCCTTCGCCATTCAGCAAAGCTCTCATCGAGTTTCGCAAGTTCTCGATGCAGCTCTCTCTCGTATGCTTCTGTCATCCATTCCCGTATCAACCGCTTGATCCTTTTGGAATGTTCTCGCATATAGCCTCTCTATTCAAGGTAGGGAAGCTCCTCTGGCGGCAGCAATACCCTGATACTCCGCGCCTTCCCTGGTTCCCTGGTAATGAACCCCCGCTTCTCCAGCGTAAGCACCATCTGATGAACAGTAGGTGGGCTCACCCGGAAGTAGCGCTGCATGTCCGCCTCTGCCGGAGGCCGACCGTTAATTTTGGTGTAGTTGTAGATGAAGGCAAGATACTGGCCTTGCTTCTTGGTGTACTCTGGCATTCCTGACCACCTATGTCCCTGAGTGCTTGCAATTCTCCAGCGTTTCAATGGGAAAACGACTCAACAGACCGGCACTCCGGCCAGGTTCCGATGGCTGTGAGGCGCCATGCAGTCCAGATAATCCAGAACCCTGCCGATCTCCCCCGTCCAATTCCGCCAGGCCGGGTCCGACAGACACCCCTGCAATAGAGCCCGTGCTTTCTTCGGCCCCGGCAAAGCATCCCCAGTGCCCACGGCAGAGGCTGCCAGAGCACCCAGGGCATTGGCCAGGATAGCCGATTCGCGTGGACCCAGGCCCCACAGCCAGCCCAGGATGAAGCCAGCGTCAAAGCTGTCCCCTGCCCCAGTGGTGTCTTGCACCTTCACAGCAAAAGTCGGAACCGAGAAGATTGCCCCCTCGCTACCGACTGTGCAACCTTGCTTGCCCAACTTGAGGGCCACCGTCTTTATCCCATACCCTGACAGTGCCTTCACAGCCTCTCTCATATCGCTGTTGCCAGTGAGATGCTTCGCCTCAGCCCGATTGGGGAAAATAAGGTCAACCAGGGGCAACAGTGTCTTCACTTCTTCAGTGGCCCTGGCTGCCGCCTCCAATCCCACGTCCAGGGAGATGGCCACGCCCGCCCGGTGGGCCATTTCCACAGCCCGCCGGGCAGCACTCCGTTGGGGTTCGGCCAAGAGGGCATAGCCAGAGAGATGAAAAACATCCGTCTGAGCGATGTAGCGCTCGTCCAGCAACGCAGACTCCAGCCGGGGGTTGGCCCCCCGGTAGCCGAACATGGTGCGTTCGCCGTCGGGGGTCACGGGGATGAACATCAGACCTGTGATGAACTCATCGTCCCGCTGGATACAACTCAGATCCACTCCCGCCTCTGCCAGGTGGGCCAGAGCCTGCTCGGCAAAGGCATCCCTCCCCACCCGGCCGATGATGCCCACATCCACCCCAAAGTTAGCCAGCACGGTGGCCGTGTTGGCTGCCGAGCCGCCGCTGTGGACCTCTACCCGCTCGGCCAGCCCATCGCCGCCAGGAGAAGGATAGCGCAGGATGGAAGCGATGATGTCTACGTTGATGTCGCCCAGGGTCACCACTTGGGGCATTTTATGTCAACTCAGGCCTCTGTGCTGGTCTGCTCCTCGCCGCCCGACTCCTCACTCGGCTTCTCCTCACCCAGTTCACGCTCAACCGCCATCAAATGCTCCAAAGTGGACTTGGCAGCCTGGCCAAGCATCTGATTTATCTCCTTAATGTCATCCATTTCCAGACTTTTATTTCGGTAGAGATCCTGGAAATGCAGCAGGACTTCGGAATATGTGTTCATGTAATGCAGGACAGGGACTTGCACTTTGGCCGCGTAAGAGGCAGCCTTCTGCAAGTCTTTGGTCGGCTTGTTGATGAGGTGAGTCACATAGGCAGTCACCAGGCTCAGGAAGCCGCCGCCCCCCAACAGATACACTGTTTCACCAGTGCCCCAGATGTCGCGAACCAGAGCCATGATGAAGGCTGCCACTAGCAACGCACCGCCAAAGATCATCAGCCCCCTGCTTGCCATCTGGACCATGTTAAAGCTCTGCTGAAGGTTCTGCTGGTTGTTTTCCAGCAACCCGGCCGCGGTGTGGGCTCCCTGCTGGATGGGTTTCAGCAACTCCCGCTGGATGCGCAACGAGTCCACAACCAAGGGCCCGCCCAGCTCGATGATGGCCTTGCTGGCGCGTTGGCCCCGGCGAGCATTGCCTCTGAGGCGGTCACCCTTGCCACCTTCCTGGGCAAGGTCCTGTAGTTTGGCTAAACAGTCCTCATAGTGCATACGACGTGCCAGATTCGTCAGCTTGGGCCATACGCGCTCATCTTCAGATTCTATCATCAGATCCACCAGACAATCCACCTGCTGGTCTTTGCCCTCCAGCTTGCCGATCAGCCTCTCCAAAGCCCATAGCAGCTCAAACTCCAGTCCTTCATCTGAGAGGAGTTGGGCCAACTTGTAGATCACCTGACCGAGGAAGAGATTGCGGTCCCACTTGTACTCAGCATCGCTAAAGTCGCGCAGGTTCGCGATAGCATTAGCCGCAAGTCCCCTCATCAACTTGTCCGGCTGTTCCGCCAGCACTCCTCGCAACTGGTTGAAGGCCTCCCACCCCCCAATGGAGGCCATAGACTGCATGGCAGCCGAAGCGAGCCGAGTCTCATCGTGGCGCGCGGCCTTTTCCAGGCCCTCCAGAGCGTTTTCCCACACGACCCGGTGCCTTTCCTCCTCCAGCTTCATCTCCCCACCTGGCATAAGCTCTGGGCCTTCCGTGCTGCCTATGGCTCCGATGGCCCGAGCAGCCGAGATCTGAACATCTACGTAGTCCCTGTCGAGGATGTCAATCAGGCGAGGCAGCGCCCGGCGGCAGGCCAGGGCTCCAAGGGCCTCAATGATGTAGTGCCGTGTGTCGTTGGCTTCCTCTTTGTCCAGGTGCTCTAACAGGAACTCGACGCTGTCTTCATAGGGCTCTTCGAGTTCCTTTCTCCTCCCTACCCTCTCCATTTTCTCCCTGAGTTGAAAGGCCGCGTCGCCCAAATAGCGGAGGGTCCAGTTCTTGGCATCGAGCATGCGATGATAGTCGTGAGCCTCCATAGATTTCATCAATACTTTGACGGCCACCTCCGGCTCCTCAAAGCGGCTGATGAGACCGGCCGCCCACGCTCGCTGGCTGGCCCAACTCCCGCTGGTCAGGAACTCTTTCAGGTTGTGTAGCAGTTCTTTGTTGCCGGAGCAGAGTCGCTTCGCCTCCTCTGCCCGGCTCCCAGTGAGGAAAGCCCGCAGTTCGTTTTGGGTCCAGCGGACGCCAGCCCCCCTCTCCATATCCGATTCCAGTTGCCCCACCAGTCGGACGATGGTGTCGCGAACGCCTTGTCCTCTATCCCTGCTTTCAAGTATTGCGCCTTCTGTGTCTGGCATGACTTCCTCCTCTCTTTTACCACTGTTGCAGTACAGGGGATAGACAATCGTAACTGTCCAGACTTCCAAAGTCTGGCAGACTTTGGAAGTCTCAAAACCAGATGTTGGGCAAAGGTCTCCGACCGAGCCCTTCTCGACGGCGGCCAGGAGACCTTGCCGAACACAAGATTTCCCAAGTCTCAAGCGTGATAAGAACCCGCTTAGTCATCCAACCTCAACATGGCTGTGAAGACCTCCGGCGGCACCTCTACGCTGCCAATGCGGGCCAGGCGCTTCCGGCCCTCCTTCTGACGCTGCAAGAGCTTGCGTTTGCGGGTCACGTCGCCGCCATAGCACTTGGCCAGGACGTTCTTGCGCAGAGCCTTGACCGTCTCCCGAGCGATAACCTTTTTGCCAATGGCCGCCTGGATGGGCACGGGGAAGAGTTGGCGGGGGATGAGTTCCTTCATCTTTTTCACCAGGGCGTCGCCCTTCTCGTGGGCCTGATCCCGGTGGACAATGATGGAAAGGGCATCCACGGGCTGTTTGTTGACCAGGATATCCATTTTGACCAGGTCGCTAGAACAGTGGTCATCGAAGGTATAATCCAGAGAAGCATAGCCCCGCGTGCGAGACTTCAACTGATCGTAGAAACCAAAGATCAACTCCGAAAGAGGTAATCGGTAGTGCAACAGCACTCGTTGCTCGTCCAAATACTCTATAGGCCCCACCTCTCCCCGCCGCTGGGTCACCAACTCCATGACCGGACCGATGTACTCGGCAGGAGTCCAGATTTGAATCTTCATCCACGGTTCCAGGATCTGGTCAATCTCTCCTTCCAACGGGAGGTCGGCCGGGCTGTCTATGATCACCACCTCTCCATTCCGCTTGAGCACGTGGTATTCGACACTGGGGGCAGTGGCCAAGAGGTCCAGGTCGTACTCTCGTTCCAGCCGCTCGCGGACAATCTCCATATGGAAGAGACCCAGGAACCCACAACGGAAGCCAAAGTTCAAGGCCTGTGAGGTCTCGGGCTCGTAGACCAGCGAGGCGTCGTTGAGTTGGAGCTTTTCCAGGGCATCCTTCAACAGCCTATAGTCCTCGCCCTCGATGGGGTAAAAACCAGCAAAGACCATGGGTTTGGCCGGGCGGTAGCCAGGCAAAGGAGTCTCGGCCGGGTCATCGGCCAGGGTGATGGTGTCGCCCACCGAGCAATCCCGCACGTTCTTGAGACCGGTGGCCACATAACCCACCTCGCCGGTATCGAGTCTGCCTGTGGGCTCCATGGTGGGCCTGAAGATGCCGATCTCCATGGGCTCGAACTGCTTGCCGCCGGTCATCAGAAGCAGAGGGCGCCCTAGGGTCACCTGCCCATCTACCACCCGCACATAGGCCACCACCCCTTTGTAGGGATCGTAATGGGAATCGAAAACCAGAGCTCTCAGAGGCTGCTGCTCTTTTCCACCAGGGGGCGGGATGCGCTCGATCAGCGCTTCCAGAAGCTCCTCGACGCCGATGCCTTCTCTGGCCGAGACATGCAGCACCTGATCGGCAGGGATGCCAATCAGGTCGTCAAGCTCCTGGACTACCTCGTCGGGGCGGGCCAGGGCCAGGTCAATCTTGTTGACCGCAGACACGATGTCCAGGTCGTGGTCCAGGGCCATGTAGAGGTTAGCGATGGTCTGAGCCTCAATGCCCTGGGAGGCATCCACCACCAGGACCGCCCCCTCGCAGGCGGCCAGCGAGCGCGACACCTCGTAGGCAAAGTCCACGTGGCCGGGGGTATCAATGAGGTTCAACTCGTATTCTTCCCCATCCTTGGCCCGGTACATCATACGCACCGGCGAGGCCTTGATCGTCACGCCGCGCTCCCGCTCCAGGTCCATACTGTCCAGAACCTGCTCCGTCATCTCCCGCGGGCTGATGGTGCCCGTGTGCTCCAGCAGGCGGTCAGCCAGGGTAGATTTACCGTGATCAATGTGGGCGATGATACAAAAATTGCGGATGTGTTGCTGATCCATGCTATAAGTATACACCATTATCGGCAAAAAAGAAAAAGGCATTGACTTCCACCCGAAGTTGTGCTATACTGAAATTGTACCCGGACAATGTGACAGAGGGCTACCTATAACTATGCCAACTGCTTTACGAATTGGTCCCTATCGCTTCTACTTTTACTCTTACGATTGCGGCGAG
Organism: Anaerolineales bacterium; assembly: GCA_004377365.1. Lineage (GTDB taxonomy): Bacteria > Chloroflexota > Anaerolineae > E26-bin7 > E26-bin7 > E26-bin7. The sequence goes on from SOHZ01000092.1 coordinate 10,373, forward strand.
CCACGACATATGCACGTAGACCGAGAGAATCGGAGTGCCAAATTCTGGCTTGACCCCGACGTAGCGTTGGCAGAGAATCATGGCTATAGCCGCAAAGAGTTACGTGACATTGAGCGCATTATGCGTGAGAATCTGGAGGTCTTGAGAAATGAATGGGACGCATTCTGCAGTGGTTACACTCACACTGGCTAGAGTTGTAAATGTCATGGCTACAGACGATACATTGTCTGTAGATCTCGAAGACGGTCGCACTGTCTCTGTTCCCATCGGTTGGTATCCGCGTCTGGCACATGGCACACCAGCCGAGCGCGCCAATTTTCAGATCAGTGGCGCAGGTTACGGTATCCACTGGCCTGATCTAGACGAGGATATTGGTATTGAAGGTTTGTTGCTCGGCAAAAAGTCTACAGAAAGTCCATCCTCGTTCGAGCGATGGCTACAGAGGCGGAAGCAGACGCAAGCCTAAGGCGCCGCCTAACCAGCGGTTGGTGCGACCCGTTCGCCCGAAACCGACACCCGCAAAGGGAGCCAGAGAGGATAAGCGGATAAAAAAGTCTTGACTTCCGCCTAAAGCTGTGCTATACTGAAATCGTACCCGGACAATGTAACAAGAGACGCCTCGCGACTGTGTCCAAGCTCAAACCAGCAGCCAGCCAAGACAATAGGAACGCCTTGGCGGTAAACATTGAAGAATCATAGAGCCCGCCCACCGTCAAGGCTTCGCCGTGAGCGTTCAGCCGAACGGTGTGGCGGGCTCTGCGTTCTGAATAGGACCATTCAGTGAAGAAACATCAGACATTCCGTAAAAGAGTAAGCACGGGGGTATTATACGGAAATTTTCCGTAAATGCACCCCGAGGAGTGAATTAGGAGGAATCCATCTAAGATGCCAAAATAGGCAGAGAAAATGGATTCCGTATAAGAAATAGTTAGCCGCCCAGACGCAAAGCGAAGGTTAGCTTGTCACCAGTCTGTCGTGAATTGTTGACTTCGCCAAGGATGAAAGAATGATAGACCTCAGTAACGTTTCCGATATAATTACTGCACTCGTAGCTATTGCAGGACTTGGTTTGTCCATTTACAATCTGTACATCAATCGTCGCGATAAAAAACCCAGGTTAGTCGCAAAGATTTCCAATGGATTCCTGACCTATGGGCCAGAATTGAGCCCTCCTATGCTCTTGCTTGAAATCGCGAATGCTGGCGAGAAGAAAGTGATGATTTCGGCAGTCGAGATTGCCTGGAGAAAACACAAAGCCGTTTTCATCAAAGGGATTGATGGAACAAGAGATGTACCTTTTGAATTACCTGCTGGTGAAAGCGCAAACTTCTGGACTCCATTGGAAGATTTTGCATCCTCGTTGGAAGAAGAAGGCGTCTCCGGAAAAGTGAGAGTGAGAGCGTGTTTCAGAGACGCAATTGGCAATCAATACTTAAGCAAGAAGCTCAAGGTCGATGTAAATGAATGGTCGCCCAGAGCCACTGCCAGTTAAAATGTTGAGGAGAAGAAGCGCGTAGCTTGAAGCGGAAGTGCCTGCAAAAGTAACGGAAAGGTTGCTCTGGCATGGGTGAGAGGGCGGCTAACACCCGCTGGTGCGACACGAGGCTGCTCGTGTAGCTGTTGTACCTTGAAAGAGTGATACAACCGGCTGTTCTGCCAGCCGTAACCTACCGGCACATGCGTCGCTGGCAACGGCGGGGTGTGAAGCTGTCGGGACAAAGCCGCCATATCCGAAAGGATAGCAGCAGAAGCGTGAGCGGAGGCTGCTACTGCCAGCACCGGGCGGTTAAGGTGGCCAGGGTGGCGTGGTATGGTCAACGTAAGTGAACCTTCGTAAGCATCGAGAGTTAGAACAAGCGAAAGGTGCTGAAGGGTCCGCAAGGCCGAAACGCTTGGACCAAAAGGTGAGGGGTCAGGCATAGGCGGTCAGCGAGCGTCTATCGCAGACGATGCGCCCCCGGTGTAGAGAAGGAACCTAACCCACGCGGGTACACGAGCGGAACGTGGTAAGCCCGTAGTTCTCCCTTTGGGGAAAGCGAGCCGCAAGGCAAGCCGATGGGACTGCGGGTAAAGGATGGTGGAGAAAGCGAACGCCGCCTTGTAATGAGGCGGATAGGGGTTGCGCCTCCCATACGGCAACATCACCCCACGCGAAAGCGGGCAGACTTCCACCTGGTCACTCGTCACGAGAAAGTTGATGGTAACATCGAAACAGGAGTTCGTAGAATAGGGAGCAGCCAAGTAGCTGCTGGCGCGAGCCTGCGTTATTCAGTGAACGGAAGTTCATTGGAACGAGTGTTGTCTTCAGCGTAGTATCGTGAAGTTGCAGCAGGCCATAGGGCTTGGTGCAGCGCGTCCTGTGAAAGGGGCGTTTGAGTGGCTTGAGCCGCGTGCGGTGAAAGTCGCATGCGCGGTTCTTAGGGGGCTGGGGGGCAGCAATGCCCTCCGGCTACCCGACCACCCGACTTGGCTAATCGGCGACGATTTCGACTGCTCCGAGCCTGAGACGGTGACGAACGGCGACGGTTTCACGCCAGACCCGCCAAGCGGGTGAGCTTTTCCGTTAGGCCGCCAACAAGTTCAAGAGCCTGTCTGTATAGCTTAGAGGAAAACTGTCGTATGGGCAAGAAACAAAGAAACTATATGACCTTTCGCAGACCACGGACTCGTGCTGTAAGGGCTTTGAACAACATCTACGTGGTTACTACATTGACAATCAATGCCCTCACCGATGTAAAAAATCAACTGCGGTCCGAAAAGGGTGCGAAACTCAACTTCGAAGTGCCCGTCGTCAGTGGAGAGAGAATTGTAGTCCCGCGTCAAAGGACAAAGATATTGCAGCTGTTGGATAATGCTATTGCACGTGACCTCTACAGGCAATCCCTCATTACAGCCGTAGCTACAACTGAAGACTATTTGACCCAGATACTAACAATCATACTCAGGTGGTTTCCGCACAAGTTGAAACTGGCGGTAACAGGATCTCAGACAGAACGAAAAATCGACTTGGATTTGGTGCTAGAAGCACAAAAAATGGATGACCTATTCGCCAGGATAATCGAAAGGCGGCTCATCTCGGTATTCTATGGATCCCCCCAACGATACTTCGATTATATTCAGAGTGTATTAGCATTTGAACTATCGGATGAGGTCAAGATAAGCTATGCCGAAGTGAAAGCAACACGTGATCTCCTAGTCCACAATTCTGGCATCGTAAATCAAGTATATCTGAAAAAAGCAGGGTCAAGAGCTAGGGTCCCAGAAGGAGAAACCATACCGCTTGACGATCAGTACTTCTCAGAGTCGATTCGTTGTATGAAACGCGTAGTGACAAAGGTGTATTCAGGTTGTCTTGACAAGTATGGAGACATAAACCCTACTCAGGCAACTAACCCAGAACAGAAGGCAGCCTAACAGCGGATGAACCCGTCCATCGCCGCCCATCAAGCCCTCCCTACGGTCGGCCTTTATGGCCTGGCGCTGGCGGGTTATCCGCCGCGCCGTTAGCCCGACGAAATGTTAGCCTTAGCTCTTATGCATGCACGTGATTGGAAAGGGGGCACCAATGGATGAGCTAGTTCGCTTTACTCGAGAGAGCATTAGAAGAATTGAAAAACACCCGCAATTCATGGATTGGGTAAGCAAGTCTCGTCTTAAGGAATCCGATATCGTCGTTATCAACAATTCCTTTGTATTCCGCGATGTGTCCACGAACAAATCCCAATTCTATTTGGCGCTTGAATATGAAAGGGATGGTCAATTCAAAGATCGGATATTTGTGGCTTCAGGCCTGGGGCGCATAAATAAGGATTTTAAGATATTCCAGGCGCAACATCCGAACCTTCCGAAACTTGTCGATTTATCTGACGCGATATCTTCCCAGCTCTCTGAGATTGGGCATATTGTATTTGCCCTCATTGGCAAGGTAGACAACGATCTCGTAGTTGAAGAGGAATTTAGACAAGCTCGATTTACTACAATTGTTTGGAATCCTTCTCAAAATGAGCTACTTACTGCCGATGATGAGACTCTCTATGTTAGAGACACAACAAATGAAGATGAACTCTGGTCTGAACTAGTCACCCTTATGGAGAGGCTCAATCTTGATATCCCTGCCAAAATGAAAACTGAATTTGGCTCGGTGCTTGACAAGCTCCAATCTAAAGCAGTTGCTAGATTAAACCTTCCTTCTCCTGGCGAGGAAATTACTGAGGGTGTAACAGATGCGATCGTGGAGTTGCTCAAGGAGCAACGTGATTCTTATGCCAAGGCTCTAGAAGAATGCGGGGTAGATGATCCTTCCAGTAGTACTTTATTTAATGAAGTGCTTCGGATTTCCTACAACTTCGCTGGGGACGCTTCGACCTATTTACGACTCATTGTCAGCATTTGTGATTTAAAGCCTATCATTCTCTGGTTAACTATCGGAGAGCATTACTGTCTCTCTGAGGCATTTCGTCAATTGCCTTGGGCTCGTTCAAAGTACAAACCTTCTTTGAAAAATTATATCGATACAGTTTCGGACGTAAGAAATAGGAGATTCCATGACGCTTTTCCTTTCCAAAAGGCTTTGAGATTGTCACTCCCACCATCTGCTGTTCAGAATCCCGAATTGCAGTTCTTCTCGGAACATGCTCCAAGGGCCAATCTCAATGTGTTCACATTCCGTGACAAACCTTTAGTGGATATTCTTCTCAAGTTCACTCGGGCAAGGCAGCGTCCCGTATCTTCAAGCTTCTGGGATAAGAATATTTCGGTAATGGACAGCATTGTTGACTTGTTCGAAGCAACAAGCCAATCACTCAAACTTATTCATACTACAGCTGAGTCGTCGGGCTAACAACTCGCTGGAGCGGACCGGGGATGCGGGCGAATTTGATATCGTGTAATCTCATCCCCGGCCGCTCAGCTCGAAACCGTTATGCGGCTTCATAAGAGCCAGACACTACAGCACTCAGCAACCCTAACACGCAGGGGAAAAAACACCAATGATAACACCAATGTACAAAGTGGATGCTGAAGACAAGCAGCTCATCCCGCTTACCCCCAAGAGCTTCGGCGACCTAGGAGTTATGGAACGGTTCGATATCCAAGAATGGATAGAGAAGACACCTTCCGTCCTGGGTCAAGAACTGCTGGTGATCGCCAAGGAGCTTCCCTTGCCTTCAGGGATCCGCCTGGACTTGCTGGCAATAGATAAGCAAGCGAACTTGGTCATCATTGAACTCAAGCGTGGTGAATCTGGTCGTGATGTTGAATGGCAAGCTATCAAGTATGCCTCCTATTGTTCCAACTTTCTGCCGGACGAGATTTTCACCTACTATGCCCAATATCTCCAGTCGGATACCGACGAGGCTCAACTCAGCATAGAAGAATTCATTGACGAAGAACTCGATAATCTAAATCAAAGCCAGCAAATTATCCTCGTCGCCAATGAGTTCCATCCTGATGTGGTGTCAGCAGTATTATGGCTTCGCGACTATGGGATTGAAATCAAGTGTATTCGATTGCGCCCGTATATAGACAATGATGGTGACTTGTTCATCACCCCCGACGTCATCATACCACTTCCAGAAGCTAAAGATTACTTGGAGCGAAAAGAAGCCAAGCAAAAGGAAGCGAGACGGCCAACAAGGGGTTCGTTCTCCCTTGAAAAGGGGGCCTTTGAACCGTCCGAATTGGAGCAAAAGCTCAAAAGAACTCTTGCCCGTGAGACCGTGCTTACTCCGAGGTTAGTGCGATTTATCGAAATCCTTCTATCCGAAGACCGAGTGTTTGACAGAGAAGAGGTCAAACAAAAGTTGTTTGAAAAGGGTGTCGGCTCTGATATTGGACAGACGGGAAGATACTTGAGCAATATCTCGCAGTTCCTTACGAAGAAGTCTAATCCGCACTTGCGACAAGTGATTGAATTTGAGACCGGCGGTGCACATGGGCAGATGAAAGACAACTATAAGGTGATTCTTGAACATCGAGAGCTGCTGTCACGTTTGATCGAGGAGTGGAACAGTCGTCAGACGGCTCATGGCTGGCTGGCCAGTCCTCCCGCAATCTCGCCCCCATCCATCACGAAATAATGCCCGGTGATAAAGGCCGCGTCGTCGGAAGCGAGAAAAGCAAAGAGGGCAGCTACTTCCTCCGGTCGGCCCAGCCGGCCCAAGGGGATCTTGCTCTCGCAGGCACGCAGCATTTTGGGCGTGTACTCCGCTTCCTGCATGGGCGTCAAGATGTAGCCCGGGCAGACACAGTTTACGCGCACCGTGGGCGCCAGTTCCAGGGCCATGGAGCGCGTCAGCTCGATGACGCCCGCTTTCGAGGCGTTGTAATCGGCGTAGTAGTGATAGCCCATCAGGCCGTTGGTCGAGCCCATGTTCAGGATGACGCCGCCCTCTCCGGCCAGCATCCGCCGCGCGGCCTGCTGCGCCGCGAAGAACATGCCGTTGAGGTTCACGTCCATCACCTCGCGCCATTGCTGGGGGGTGATCTCCATAAAGGGCTTTCGAACGCTAATCCCCGCGTTGTTGATCAGAACATCCAATCCCTGCCACAAGTCATCCAGTTCTTCAAAGGCCCGCGCCACAGCCTCTGCGTCCGAGACATCGGCGTCAATAGTGCCACTCAGCGCCGGGAGGTCGCGTTCGATGTGCTCCAGCGCTGCCTCGTCGCGATCCAGCACGACGACGCGCGCGCCTTCTTCCAGGAAGCGTGCCGCCGTCGCCGCGCCAATGCCACGCGCCCCGCCGGTGATAAGAACCCATTTGCCTTTCAGTCCACGCATAATAGCCTCCTCACTACCAGACGCTTTTGAAACACGAACAACACGAATACGCGAATTTCACGAAAATAGATTTCGCGCCTTTCGTGCCCTTTATCCTTTCGTGTCCTTCGTGCTTCGTGTCTTTCGTGTTTCGTGCCCTTCGTCCTTTCGTGCCCTTCGTGTTTCTCCTTTCGTGCCTTTCGTGTTTCCAACTTACCCCGCCAGCCCGCCGCCATCCACCACCAGCGATGCGCCGGTGACAAAGGACGAGGCGTCACTGGCCAGATAGAGCACCGCCTGGGCAATGTCCTCCGGCTTGCCGATGCGCTGCAGAGGGCGGCCCGCCGCTTCTGCCAAAAAGTCCTCGTCTGATTCGCCTAGTTGCTGTGCTTCGCTCCGCAGCATGGCTGTGTCGGTATCGCCGGGGCAGATGCAATTGACGCGGATGTTCTGCTCACCATGGTCGAGCGCCATGGCCCTGGTCATATTGACCACGGCCCCCTTGGAGGCGCAATACGAAACCGCCCTGCGTCCACCGACCAGCCCCCAACCTGATGCTGTGTTGATGATCACGCCGCCGCCTGTCTGGGCCATAACGGGAATGGCGTACTTGGAGAGCAAAAAGATAGACTTGACGTTAACCGCCATCACTCGATCCCACTCTTCTTCGGTTGTATCTATCACCGTGGCCCGCCGGATGATGCCTGCATTGTTAAAGAGGATATCGAGACCGCCCCATTCGTCCACCGTCTGCTGCACGGCGCGCTGGCAGTCGGCCGCGAGGCTCACGTCGCAGCGCACAAAAATGGCCCGCCCGCCCTCGTCCACAATCTGATGGGCGACGGCCTGTCCGCCGGCCTCGTCCAAATCCACCACCGAGACCGCCGCGCCTTCGCGGGCGAACAGCAAGGCCGTCGCCCGCCCGATGCCTGACGCGCCGCCGGTGATCAGGGCAACTTTGTCGGCAAGGCGCATCGTAATTCTCCTTCTCTAACATGATATCTTGTAAACAGCTCGCTCATCGTACCCGGTCACTACCTTTACGTAGCCACTGAGCATCTTATCTACTGTCCCATCACCAGTATCCACCCAGAGAGGCTGTCCACCCAGTGAATGGATCTTCTCGGTCGTGCTCACGACGATCACGTTATCTCTGCCCACTTTTTCGATCACTTTGGGGCTAATCTGCTGATTCCCCCGGCCAAAGATGTAGCCTTGGCCGCCAATGGGGGTGACAATGATCTTGGCTTGACGTCCTTTCAGAAGCCCCAGCAGTTGAGACTCGTTCACATCGGCGGCAACCAGTTTTCCTCCAGCGACGACGTCCACGCCGATTAGCGTCTTGTCCAAACCCAGCCTGGAGGTGATGGCCCTGGTCGTGGTCCCAGGCCCGATGATGTAAAGCCAGCCGTCCTCCATTTTGTTCGCGACATCGGCGGCTATGGCTGCCATGGCTGCCTGTTCTGCGGGGCTACTGGGCGTCTTCAGGCCCTGAAGCAGTCTTCTCTGGAAAGGAACCTTGAGATAGCCGCACAGCTTGGCTGAAACGATGCCCTGCCGAAAAGCTTCCTCGTCAATATCCATGACCTCGGCCTCTCGCAGGCTGGACACCCTGCCCAGCAGGTAGGACGCGGCCAGGTCTCCCGCGCTGATCGGGTTTGCCCCAAAGACCGCCGAATGGATCTTGACACCGGCAGGGATGCCAAGCACTGGGAACCTTTCTCCAACGGCATTGTAGACGTCCCTGGCCGTGCCATCTCCACCGGCAAAAAGCAAAAGCTTTACGTTCAGCCGCCGCATTTCCCTGGCGGCGCGTATGGTGTCTTCTGACGTTGTTTCACCCGGTCTGATCGAGCCGATGACCATGGGCTCAAAACCACATGCCCTGGCCGCATCTTCTCCCATTTCACTGGGGTAGGTGACGACCTCGAGATCATCTACAGGCTTGAGCCTTTCCAAAGCCTGGATCGCCCGGTTCAACGATTGGGGCACGGCGCCCAACTCTAGCGCCTTCTTTTGTATCTCCACCCCATCGCTGCCCTTGAGGCCGACTCTCCCGCCTATCCCTGCAACCGGGTTAACGATCAGGCCTAATCTTTTTGGAAGACCTGACAGGTTTTGGCGCAAACCTGTCAGGTCTTGTTCTCTAGTTCTCCTCTCCACACACCTTTCTCCGGTAAGCCCTCCAGGTCATTGCCCATTGTGACGGATCGTCCATGGGTTCGTGGTCAATGGTGTGGATAGTGCTGTTGTGCGGAGCCGTCTTGACCAAATCGGGGTTCGAGCGGGCCTCTTCTGCCACGTGCTCCATGATGGCCACGTATTCGTCCAGCTCGTCCTTGGAAAACGACTCGGTGGGTTCGAGTGTGCAGGGCTCTGGGACGACGAACGGGTGGTGGCTGGTCCAGTAATGGATGCCAAAGTCCGCCGCGCGAATGCCGAGTTCCTCAGAGTGGACGCCCGTCTCCTTGGCCAGCTCTTCCCAGCTATAGCGGACCTGCTCGATGCGGCGCTTGCCCTTGGCGTACGGCGCGCTTACCCCGGGGATCTCCAACATCTTGTCGAGCAAATAGTTGTTATTGAGCACAGCAATCTCAGCCACCTCCCGCAAGCCCTCTGCGCCGAGACTCACCACCCAGGCATAGGCCCTCAGAACGACGGGCGCGTATCCATAGAACGGCCTCAGCTTACCCACACTAGCGGGCCGGTCATAGTCCAGGTAATACTTTTCGCCATCAAACTCGATCACAGGCACCGGCAGGAACCTGGCCAGTTCTTCGGTCACGCCGCTGGCCCCGGCCCCCGGCCCCCCACATCCGTGAGGCGACGAGAAAGTCTTGTGCAGATTAAAGTGGCACAGGTCAAAGCCAGCGTCCCCGGCCCGGATGATCCCCAATATGCCGTTGGCGTTGGCCTGGTCGTAGGAGCAAAGCCCCCCTGCGTCATGAACGACCTTCACAAACTCCTCGATCTTGGGATTAAAGATGCCCGTGTCTTCCGGGTTGGTGATCAGCAGCGCCGCAGTCCGTTCCGAAACAGCCGCTCTCAACGCATCCAAATCGGGATAGCCGTCCTGGTCGGGGTACAGGGTGATGACCTTGAAACCGGCTGTTTGGGCACAGGCAGCGTTCGAAGGATGAGAGAAGATCGTAGTGATGACCTCATCGCGCTGACTCGCCTCCCCACGAGACTCGTGGTAGGCCCGGATGATCGAGGCGTTGGCGTAGATTGCTGCCGACCCGGCAGCGGGTTGCAGCGAAAACCGGTCCATCCCCGAGATTTCTTTGAGGATCTGCTCGAACCGGTACATGATCTCCAGGATGCCCTGGACCGTTTCTTCGTCTTGCAGCGGATGAAGGTCTGCCAATTTGGGCGAGTTGGCCAGTTGGTCGTTGATCTTGGGACTGTATTTCATCGTGCAGGTTCCCTGCCCAATCTCGATGTTCAGATCTGCCCCCAGGTTCTCTTGTGAGAGCCTCACATAGTGCCGTAGCACCTGGGGCTGAGACAGTTCGGGCAATTTAGGAGGCTGCTTCCGGCGCATGGTTTCGGGCAGGGTCGCCAGGACATCCCCAACCTTTTTCCTGATGTCATCTTCGACCTCGGGGACAAGGATGCCCCGTTGTCCTTCACGGCTCAGCTCAAAGATGATCGGCTCATCCCACCTGGCCTGGTGAAATCGCCTCAGGTTTGATTTTCCGTTCGTGTACCTGTGCTTGGTAATGTCTTGTTGAGCCATCTTACTTAACGACCTCCTTCAGCGCATTCACCAGCCTGTCAATGTCATCTTTGGTGTGAACTTCGGTCACACAGTAGAGAGCACTGTTGCCCAGTTCCGGGAACTCTTTTGTCAGGTCTTTTCCACCAAAGATTCCCCGCGCCAACAGCGCCTTGTTGATCTTCGCAACGGTCTTGCCCGTATCGTCAAAATTGACGACAAACTCTTTGAAATGGGGCGTCTGGAAAACCGGCGCTTTGACGCCCTCAATCTTGTCTATTTCCAGCATCGCGTAACGCGATCTGGTCATGATGCCTTCTCCAATTTCCACCATGCCCTGGGGCCCCATCAGCGCCAGGTAGACACCGGCCGTAATGCCCCACAAAGCGGCCGCCGTGCCAACCCACTCTTTGCCCTCTTCGCGGACTGCAAAAGAGGTTCTTTCATAAGCCACGTCGCCGAATCCATATTCTCCTGGAACGGACGTCGGGGCGATGCCAAACAGCCGGGAAGGATATTCCATGACGTACTTTTCTTCGTCCCGGGTGGCGATGTATCCCGCCTGGCCGCCACCGAACTGCATGTGCATCCCCAGCGGCTGGATGTCGCCGCAGACAATGTCCGCACCATAGTTAACCGGCGGCGTCAAGACGCCCAGCGAAATCGGATCGGCTCCGACAACGCAGACCGCCCCGTGGACGTGGGCTATCCTGGCAATCTCGTCTCCACGGGTCTCGATCAACCCCAGGTAGGACGGATTCTCAAAGTAGACGGCGGCCGTCTCCGAGGAAATCCCTGCTTGGAGGGCATCGAGGTCCAGTTGTCCTGTGTCAGAATCATAACCTACCCGTTTGACCTCGATATGGGGCTTGCAATAGTCCCTGATTCGGGACAGCAGGTCAGCGCTGATGGTCTTAGCTATCAACACCTCACGCCGGCCGGTAATCCGCGTTGCCATGCGGAGCGACGTGGCGATGGCCTGAAATCCGTCGTACGTCGGGACATTGACCACATCCATATTCAAAAGCTCGCCCATCATGCTGGCGTACTCAAAAAGCGCCTGGAACCGGCCATGATCGTCATACGGTTCACCGGCGTAAGCGGTCAGGAACTCGCCCCGCTGGTTCACCTCATCACACACAGCCGGGACGTGATGTTGCCAGCACCCGGCTCCCAGGAAGCTGAGATACTCCCCAGCGGTCTTGTTCTTGGCTAGAATGCCTTCGACGTGCCTTTTCAAGGCGTATTCGGACAAGAGGGGTTGGGGCAAATTCATTTTTCCCTTGAGCCTGAGATTCTCCGGGACATCCTCGTAGAAATCCTCTACGCTCTCTGCTCCGACCTCTTGGAGCATCTGCTCCTTTACTGCGGGCACGGAATTGGGGACATAGGGATAAACCGTCGGTTGTTCTTCGTTCATGCTCTGTTCCTCCGTCGCTGAGTTATCGGTGCCGATTCTCACAATAGACACATTCTACCATAGGTCACTAATAGCAGCAAGGCCAGACGTCGGGAGATTACCCATAACTCAAATGTAAATTTCCCTAGCGGAGGCGGCTCCCACGCCGCCGGGTTGCCGGGCGTGGGAGCCCGGCTTGCTTGACAAAAACAACTTATGGGCAATCTCCAGCAGACGTTGGTAAGACGCCTGGCCTTCCAGTGAAGCCGCGCGTCCCCACCATGCTCAAAATGGGCCGGTATGACCGTGACTGTGCCCATGAGTGACTTTTACGAAGGTTCCAAAACTTGGCGCGGTCCTGGGGTAAGATAGGCAACGAGTACGCCTATCCAGGGTTGCCATGCGGCTGTGGATGTAGTATACTACATCCACAGCCGTTATACGATAGCTCTCATTGTTGTATGTATTACATAGTCATGGTATACTACAACCAGATTGGTATACCAGAGGAGGTAACGATGTATACGGCAACAGTCTCAGCTAAAGGGTGGGTGGTCATCCCCAAACCTCTCAGAGAGAAGTATGGCCTGAAGAAAGGGACGCGGGTGCAGGTAGTGGATTATGGAGATGTGTTGGCACTAGTGCCGCTGCCACCCGACCCGGTGAAGGCGCTACACGGGATGCTGAAGGGAGGCCCGCCGCTGACGGAAGAGTTGCTGGCAGAGCGAGCACGTGAGCGGACACGGGAGGAGGACCATCGTGGATGAAACCCGCGTCCTGGATAGTTTCGCTGTCCTCGCTCTGTTAGGCGGAGAACCAGGGGGTGAGGAAGTGGCCCGGTTCCTGCAGCAAGCGCAGGAGGGAGAAGGGCACCTGTTGATGACGTGGGTCAACGTAGGAGAGGTAGCCTACATCGTGGAGCGGCGGTGGGGGAAGGAGCGATTACACCGGGTGCTGGCGACACTGGAAGCGACGGCCCTGGAGGTAGTCCCGGTGGGACGAGAGTTAGCATTGGCAGCGGCCCACTTCAAGGCGGAGCACCCCCTGGCCTATGCCGACGCCTTTGCTGCCGCGTTGGCAGCGAAGGCTGAGGCCACGCTGGTGACTGGCGACCCGCAGTTCCGGCTGCTGAAGGATACCATACACATCCACTGGCTCCCCCGGAGCGAGCAGAATGCAGCGTCCTCCGGCGCAAGCCCGAGCTAGAGAGGAACCTCTTCGAGCAGGAACTCGGGCGTGGGCTGGGTTTTGCTTGACGCTCATCCCATGGCCGAGGCCACGTTCATGCCGCCGTCCACCAGGAACACCGCGCCAGTGACGTAATCCGAGGCGGAGGAGGCCAGGTAGAGGGCCAGGCCAGCCACGTCCTCCGGCTCGCCGAAGCGGCCCAACGGCAGGCTCTTCAGGATCGGCTCAGCGATCCGGGGCGTCTGCCACAGCACCTGACTGAAGCGGGTCTTGATCACCCCCGGCGCGATACCGTTGACCTGGATGTTGGCGGAGCCCAGTTCCAGGGCCAGCACCTGCGTCAACGTGATGACCGCCGCCTTGGAGATGCTGTACACCCCCATGGCGGGCGACGCCCGCAGCCCGGCCACGGAAACGATGTTGATGATCTTGCCGCCGCCTTGCGCCTCCATGTGGGGCGCAACCGCTTTGCATACCCGGAAGACCCCCTTCAGGTTGGTGTCGAGGGTTTTGTCCAACTGGCCTTCGTCGGCGGTCAGCAGCGGGCCAAAGTGCGGATTGGTGGCTGCGTTGTTGACGGCCACGTCCACCCGGCCAAAGGTTTCCACCGTCTGTGCCACCAGTGCCGTCACTTCGTCCGGCCGGCCCACGTGGGCCTGGACGGCCAGGGCCTCCCCACCAGCGGCGGCAATCTCGTCCGCCACGGCCTGCACGTTCTCCAGCTTGCGGCTGCTCACCGTCACCTTGGCGCCGGCCTGGGCCAGCCGCAAGGCAATGGCCCGCCCGATGCCCCGCGACGCCCCGGTGATCACCGCCACCTTTCCCTCAAGCGAAAACTCGGTCATACGCGCTCCTTACTTCAGTAGAGAAAATATTGGCGGAGTAGCAGAACTTGTTCTGTGCCAGTCGGGCGCGAAACAAGTTTCGCTACTCCAGAGGAAGACTCTACTGCCTCTGCGCCACCCAGCGGCGCATCAGTTCGACGGTGAATTGCCAGCGATTGTCTTCCTCCATCACGACGTCGTGCCGCGCCAGTGTCTCCAACGCGCGTCCGACCTCCTCCGGCGCAAGCCCGGCTTGGCGAGCGATCTCCTCGTCCGGCATCCCCGTCTCTGAACGCGCCAACGTGCGCAGCACCGCCGTCTGCCCCGGTGGATCGCTGGTCTCCGCCTGTCCCCACACGCCGGTGAAATAGGCGTCTCCGTCGCGATAGAACACGGGGGCAGTGATGACCGCTTCGACGTCGGCCAGGCTGAAACGCCGCTCCCGCTCGACGCCCTCCTCAAAGGTCTGCCGGTTGAAGCGCGTCACCAGCCCGTGTCCCATGAGTTGCACTAGATACGGCTGGCCGTTGGTCAACTCGATGATACGCTCCACGGCGTCTTCGTCGTAGTCAATGGAAAAATCGGGCGAGGGCTGCGTGATGAGCAGCCGGGCCGCCCCATGACTCAGAAAGCTGACCCTGATGGCGGTGACGCTGCCAAAGAACGGGTTCCAGTAGGCGCTTCGCATCTCCTCCAGCTTGTGCAATCCGGCAAAGGCCATGATGAACCAAGGGTACTTCTGGAAGCGGCTACGCCAGAAACCGAGCAGCTCTGGTTCCAGCCGGCCCTTGGTGATCCACTCTTCGATCAGCTCAAACTCGTCCACGGTGACGATGAAGCGGCGGTCCGCCCGCACCTGGTCCAGACGCTTGAGGAAGCGGTCCAAGGCAGTGTAGGGGTTGTGGGCGATGAAGCGGGTTTCGTCGGGCTCCTCTAAGACCCTTGGGGTCTTGGAGACCCCAAGGGTCTGCGCGTCATACAGCGCCAGCGCCAGGTTGTAGAGCAGTTCGCCGGTACTGGCGACCAGCCCCACGCGTTGCATATTGAAATCCACGATGACCGTGCGTGCCCCAAAGCGCGCGCCCAGGTTGTGCAGGATGGAGGACTTGCCCATGCGCCGGTGGCCGTAGAGGACAACGGAAGGCTTTGGCCCCGTCCCGCTCCACAGCTCCTCCAGACGGTGCAGGATGTCCTCGCGCCCTACAAAGAGGTCACCAGTGACTGGGTTGCCGACCACGTAAGGGTTGGCGACCGGGCCAGCCTCCTCAGCGCGCCCCACCTCGCCGCCAGCCTCGCTGACCAGCCGCCGCCACTGGCGGCTGACCCGCCGTAGGATATACTGCTCTGGAGCCATCACCTCTGCTACGACGCACTCGTCTAGTTCGTCGAGGGCGTCAGTGGCGTGGGCCAGCGCGGCCAGTTGGTTGACCCGGCTGGTAGCATCCCGGTAGGTAGCGACCTCAGCGCCCACCTGGCCCAGGCGGTCCAGTGCGGTCAGTACCGTGGGGCGGATAGGAGCGTCGTCCTGGGCAAGTCCAGACGTCACGTTGACGGCTGCGGGCAAAGTGGAGAGGTCACCGTAAGACAAGAAGACGGCCATCGTTTCAAACGAGCGGGTAATTTCCACGCCGCTGGGATAGTCCACCAGACCGGTGTAGATCTCAGTATAGGCCGAGAGGTCAAACTCATCCGCTGCGATAGCCTGTTCGTCCAGCAACTTGTAGAGCATGCTGGCGAAGCGTGTCAGCGGCGTCTTGCGCCGATCGCGGAGAAACCAGGTCAGTCCCCAGACCAGACGCTCAGCCAGCCGGTTTGTCCAATCACTGCTGCAGTCCACCCACTGTCTGTCGAGTTCGCCCAGGAACAATTGTCGGGTACTCGGTAGCCGTTCCCAATCTTGCCTGGTCACCGGCGCAAAGACGTAGGTGTCCAAATCGAAATTAGCAAGCAAGGCGTAAATAAACTGTAGCGGTGATGCATGTTCATGCAGATAAGATTGCAAGGCTGCCTGCGCTGCCCAGCGCTGAAAGGGGTTACGGGCCGCGTCAGCCACAAAGCGCAATCCGTCCGGCTCGTCTTGCTGCAACCGCTGGGTCAGCGTCCGCCGCGTACCCGGCAGCGGCAGGACGACCAGTTCATCCCACTCCAACGGATGCCCTCCCCCCCGGAACGCGCTGCGCAAAGCCGAACCAAGCTGAAATGGATAAAAAACAGCACGCAAGGCTCCCACGCCGACCGCCACGCCGAACACCACACCAAATGCCACGTCGCCCTCCACACTGCTCAACACGCCGACCGCCATGCTGACTGCCACGCCGACTGCCACGCCGACGGCCACGCCGACAGCCACGCGGCCCGCCACGCCGACTGCCCCGCGGCCCGGCACGCCGC
>SOHZ01000112.1 GCA_004377365.1 Anaerolineales bacterium
TTGGCGATATCAATTTCGCCAATGCAGTCGAAGCCTTGCACTACGAGCATCACATCGGATTCCCGTATCCCACACATGGAATACAAAACTGCGAGTCCTGCCACATTGAAGGCGCATATAATGTGCCGGATCAGACAAAGTCGCTACCTGGTGCTTTGTCGGCTTCTGATTCCGTTGATAGCTGGGACAGAAACATCGGCGACGTGCCGCTTTATATCACCGGTCCTGCTGCAAGAGCATGTGGTGGATGTCACAGAGCTGAGCTGATCAACGAGGATGATGCTAGTGGGCTTGCATCCTTTTACCAGCATATTAAGCAGGGTGGTTATCTTATCGAGGGAGGGGACGACTACACCGTCATTCTCGGTGAAGTAATCGACGAAATCATGGCAATCTTCAAGTAAAGGAGAAATGCCTGGTGGGCTTCGACCTGCCTCAGTCAAGTCAAAAGGGCCCTTCGGGGCCCTTTTTTAAAGGTAACGATGGAGGTAACGCTGGTATTGTGGCTTGTGGGTAATGCCATAGGAAACGACGGATAATTGATTTTGGTGAAAAAGTAACTGCTCAGGTTCATCGAGTTCTTTTTGACTTGCCAAAATCGTACAAACCAGCGACAATAGCGATGTGAAACAAAAGTTACTACCATCCCGCGACGAAATACACGAGGCATATCTGCAAGGCGAAGAAGCGGTCGTTGCTCTGTTTGAAGAGACAATAGCCACACTGGCAGCCAGGATGCAGGCATTGGAAGACCAGATCGCCCAGAACAGTCGAAACAGCGGCAAGCCACCATCCAGCGATGGATTGAAAAAGCCACGCCCCCGTAGTCTGCGCAAGCGTAGCGGGAAGAAAAGCAGTGGACAGCGCGGGCAACACGGTCACGCTCCGATCCTGACGAGACCAACCGTGACAACAGGTACAACGTCTGGACCCCGCACTTGCTGAGGGCGGCCTACAACTACCAGTACGCCATGAAGGATCCGGGTGCGTTTGCACACAACGGCAAGTACGTCATCCAGGCACTGTACGACTCCCTGGAGGACCTCGGCCAAAAGGCATAGGTGGACATGTCCGGCATGACCCGGCCCTGAGTTGATGAGTAACCATTCAGTTAACTGATCGGCCTGTTGGGAGCCCCTCCCACTAGGGGCTCCCAACTATCGTCATGACCTCTAGGAGAGCAGAGGTTGGCCTTTTCAGCACTCTTCTTTCATACATGGCTTTCCCTAGCCCAAGACCAGGAAGTCCGCCCCTGATTCAGCGAATTCGATATCTGAATTTGAACCCCCTATATATAGGTAGATTCAACAATAGACCACAGGATATTGTAGTGACCCAAATCAGAAATAGTTTTTTTGACAGACGGACGGACTCCCTGAAGACCTGTCTTTAAACAGAAACGCCTATCAACGAAGAATGGAGTAGATTAACCCATAATGCAAGTCAGCCGACGAACCTTTCTCAAACTGGCTGGGGTGAGCGCTGCTGCTGCAGCCTTGTATGAGTCCAGTGGTTCCATTCTGAGCGCCCTGAGCCTGATTGACGAAACGACTCCTCCCGGCGAAGAAGTGTGGGCGCCCAGTGTTTGCCAACTGTGCCCGGCTGGCTGCGGAATCCTGGTCAGGGTGATTGACGACGCAGCGGTCAAGATCGAGGGCAATCCCCTGAATCCCAACAACCAGGGCCGGCTCTGCCCCAGAGGTCAAGCCGGCCTGCAAATCCTTTACAACCCGGATCGCATCGAGGGGCCACTGCGGAGAGTAGGGGAAAGAGGAGCAGGTGAATGGCAATCCATATCCTGGGATAATGCTATCAAGCTGGCGGCCGGCAAGCTGAAGGATTTGCGGGACAATGGCCAGCCTCACACATTCGTCTTCATCCATGGCGCAAAACCGGGCTTGATGCATGATCTCATTGGCAGATTTTGCCAGGCCTTCGGCACACCGAACGCTGTAGAGATAGCGATCAGCAGCACCGGTAGCAGCCCCTTGGTTCACTACCTGATGCAAGGCTGGAGGGCTTGTGCCGGATATAACTGGGAAAATACCAACTATCTCCTCAGTTTCGGTGCTTCCCTTTTAGAAGCTCAGCAACCATCGGTCAGGATGCTACAGGCCTATAGCCGCCTGCGGCGAGGCCGGCCGGGGGCTAGGGCCAAGATCGTGCAGATAGAGTCCAGATTTTCGGTCACGGCGGCTAAAGCGGACGAGTGGATACCGATTAAGCCAGGCGCCGAAGGAGCCTTGGCCTTGAGCATGGCCCGTGTGATAGTTGAAGAGGGCCTTTATGACAGAGACTTTATCGAGAACCACTCTTTCGGTTTTGAGGATTGGACCGGCGAGGACGGAGAGGAACACATAGGGTTCAAGACCCTGGTATTGGAGAGCTACTCACCGGGCACGGTGTCGGCGGTAACGGGTATCCCCATGGAGACCATCAAGCGGGTGGCGCGGGAGTTCGCCGCCACCAGGCCAGCCGTTGCCCTTGGCGACGTGAGTTGGCAAACCAACGGTCTCTTCGCCCAGATGGCGGTCCATGCGCTGAACGCCCTGGTGGGCTCCATAGATGTCCCCGGTGGGATCATCAGGCAGGAGGACCCACCTTTCGCCCCATGGCCTGAGACAGCGGAGGATGGTGTAGCGAGCCAGGGGCTGGCTATGCCTCGCCTCGACCGTGCCGATACCAGGGAGTATCCTCTGGCTAACGGGATGTACGAGACCTTGCCGGAGAGCATCCTGGCCGATGATCCCTACCCAGCCAACGCCATCTTCCTGTACCAGGCCGACCCGCTCTTCGACAGCCCTGATCCAGATCGGTTCTATAAAGCCCTCCCAAAGGTCCCCTTCATTGTCAGCTTCTCTCCCTTTATGGACGACAGTACCTCGTATGCCGACCTGATCCTACCCGACCATACCTACCTGGAGGGATGGAGCGACGATGTGCTCGTGCCCAGCCTGGGCTACCCTGTCCTGGGGCTCGGACAGCCTGCAGTCCGGCCGCTATACGACACGAGAAATGCGGGTGATGTGCTCATCCAGTTGACCAAGGAACTGGGAAGCACAATGGCCGAATCCTTCCCCTGGCTGAACTTTGAGGAGCTGCTGCGCTTCAGGCTGAGGGACATCTTTGAGGCCGGCCGGGGCTCCATCGTGGCTGATACCTTCGACCAGTTCTGGGATGAATTCCAGGAAAGGGGAGTGTGGTCTGCCCCACCATATCGCTTTGGGGAATGGGAGAGGGTATTGACCCTCCCCTCTGGCAAGTTTGAGTTCTATTCACAGAATCTGAAGCACACCCTCGAAGCTCTGGTCGCGAGAGAGGCGGCGGAGAAGGGCACAACGGCTGAGGAGGAGATGGAGGAGATGCTCCAGGATCTCGGTCTTCGAGCGCGCGGGGATGAGCTATACATGCCCCATTACGAGTTCCCCAGGTGGGTAGGGGAGGAGACCGAGTATCCTTTCCACCTCAACGTCTACCAGTTGATGACCCTCCTAGATGGCCGAATGGCAAACTCTCCCTGGTTGCAGGAGATATACGGCCTACACATCAAGGAGAGCTGGGGCAGTTGGGTGGAAATCAACCCCGAGGCAGCAAAAGAACTGGGCATCGCTGATGGAGACCCGGTGTGGGTCGAGTCACCCGTGGGCAGGATACAGGCCAGGGCCTGGCTCTATCCCGGCGCCATGCCTGAGGTGGTCAACATGCCCCTGGGTCAGGGTCACACGGCCTACGGCCGCTGGGCGAAGGGCCAGGGGACGAACCCCAAGCGGATCATCGGCAATGAATATGATTATCTGGGTGGGCAGGCCGCCTGGTTATCCACGCGCGTGAGGATCTATAAAGCATAGATGACCAAGAGAAGAGCCGACGAAAAAGCCATCGCTCCTACTAATGTGGAAAGGGAGACCATAATCTCTCAGACTTCTGAGACGTGCGGCCCGAGCTTTGTAGAGGAGATTACGAATGCCCCGCTGGGGAATGGTCATTGACCTGGACAAATGTACGGCTTGCCAGGCTTGTACTGTGGCCTGTCTGGCCGAGAACAACGTGCCCTTTGCTGGGCCGGAAGAGACCGGTCTGGGCCGGGCCATCTTGTGGCATGAGGTCATCGGCAGAATAGAAGGGGAATATCCCAATCTGCGGGCCACCTTCATACCACGGCCCTGCATGCATTGCGACAACCCGCCTTGCGTCAAGGTCTGTCCCGTAGGCGCGACTTACAGACGGGAAGACGGCCTGGTGATGCAGGACTACGATCAATGCATTGGGTGCCGGATGTGTATTGCTGCTTGCCCCTATGAAGTGCGGTATTTCAATTGGCGGGACCCCCAATGGCCTGAGCCCATGGACCGATATCGAAATCCAGATCAGGGCCCGCCACAGCCAACTGGAGGTCGGGGAGGGCCAGATGTCAGGCCCCGCGGCGTGGTGGAGAAGTGTACCTTTTGCGTGCATCGCCTCGAAAAGGCTAAACGCAAGGCCCAGAAAGAGCATAGAGAGTTGACCGAACAGGAGGTAACCCTTCTGCCCGCCTGCAACCAAACCTGTCCTGCCTCGGCCAGGTATTTCGGCGACCTGGATAACCCCAAAAGCACCGTCTCCCAACTGGCCAGAAGTGCACGGGCTTTTAGCCTGCTGGAAGACCTTGGCACTGAGCCAAAGGTGATTTACTTGAAGGAGGGACGGTAACATGAAGCACAAGCCCATGGCCAGAAGATGCCATCGTGTGCCTGCGCAAGTGAGTACCCGAGGAGAATCATGAAACTCCGTTATCAACTATGTGCTGCGCTGGTGTTGGCTCTGATCATCCTCCTTTTCACATCCATAGCCAGCGCCCAACCGCCCGTCCCTCACCCTGTGGAGGGAAGGGACGATTGTCTGTTGTGTCATCAAGCTGGCGTGGCGGGCGCACCACGAGTGGCCGCCGACCACGTGGGACGCACCAATGAAACCTGTGGCCAGTGTCACCGTCCCATCGGCATGGAACCGGCGGCAGTGCGGCCCATCCCGCATCTCATAGAGGGAAGGGACGATTGTCTGGCCTGTCACGAATCAGGTGTAGGCGGCGCGTCACAAGTGCCCGCCGACCATGCAGGGCGCACCAATGAAACCTGTGGCCAGTGTCACGTCGTGGCCAGCACCGCACCAGTTGCGGCACCAACCATCCCTCATCCCCTGGAGGGAAGAGGCGATTGTCTGGTTTGTCACCAGCAGGGTGTGGACGGCGCGTCACGAGTGCCCGCCGACCATGCAGAACGCACTAGTGAAAGCTGCCGCCAATGTCACATCGCCCCCGATATTGCACCGGCCCCAGTTCCTCCCATTCCCCACTCCGTAGAAGGGCAGGAGGCGTGCTTGACGTGTCACCAAGCCGGAATCGGGGAACCGCTAGAGATTCCCGAGGACCATGTTGGGCGCCCGAACGAGGTCTGTCAGACCTGTCACCAACCGCCGGTGATCATCGTGACGACGCCCACTCCGCCCCCTATCCCCACTCCCATTCAGCACCCGGAGGCTCCAGGTGAGAACTCTTGTCTGGAGTGCCACAGGGACCTTGGCGGAAAGTATCTGGACATAGCCAACCAGTGGGAAGGAAGCGTTCACGCTACCCACGACGTCACCTGCGCCGACTGTCACGGTGGCGACCCAGGAGCCAGTGAGAAAGTGGCTGCCAAATCACCGGAGGCTGGCTATATCGGCACGCCCGCCAGAAGTGTCATCCCCGCTCTATGTGGCTCTTGTCACGCTGACCCTGAGAAGATGCATCCCTATGAGCTTCCAGTTGACCAACTGCGCGATTACGAAGAGAGCGTGCACGGCCAGCGTCTGGCTCAGGAGGATGAGAACACAGCCACCTGTTACGATTGCCACGGCGGCCACGCCGTCAAGGATATGGCAGATCCCACATCGAGCGTCCATCCAAGGAATCTGCCAGCTACTTGTGCCTACTGCCATGCCGACGAGGAGCGCATGAAGCCCTACGGCATTGCTACTGACCAGTACGATTTATACCAGAAAAGCGTTCACGGAATTGCTCTCCTCGAGGAGCAGAACCTAGAAGCTCCTTCTTGCCCGACCTGTCACAGCAGCCATGGAGCTGCCCTTCCTGGCTATACCGAGGCGATAGACGTGTGCGGACAATGTCATTCCATGTCAGAGGAATACTACCTGATAGGAGGGCACCGTCGTGGGAGGGAGAAGGGCTCCGAGGCACCGCGCTGCATCAACTGCCACGGTCGCTACGATGTGGGGCCGTCCAGTCTGGACCTCTTTGTCGGTGACGAGCCACGTCACTGCGGCTCCTGCCACGCCCCAGATTCGCTGGAGAGGAAGGCCATTGATGAGATATACCAGACCCTGGCTGGAGCAAGCCAGGCTCTTCAAACGGCGGAGGAGGCCCTGAGTGAGGCCCGGACGCGGGGGATAGGCCTTGACGAGGAAGAGACCAGGCTGGAGGAGGCCAGAGTCACGCTCGCTGAGGCCGCAGTGGTGCAGCACACAGTGCAATTGGAGGCTATCAGAGAGAAGACCGATGAGGTCGAGTCCATCAGCGTTGAGGTACAGGAAGCAGTGGAGAAGGCCATTGCCAGAAGGGAGCGGGAGCGATTGCTGCCGGGAGGAATAACTGCTGTCGTCCTCGCGCTGGGCGGCGTTGTTCTCGTTGTACTCAGACGACGGGCAAAGGTTGGTTGACATGACGCGCGTTATTGCTGAGGAAGACAAGGTATTGCTCCAATCCATAGTGCGCACTGGCCTGCGATTCTATCTGCTGGTGGCGGCTTTGCTCACTGTCATTGTCTGGGGCTTCTCCGCCTACTATCGCCAGTTGACCGAAGGGCTGTGGGTCACCGGCATGAACAGACCTGTTCTCTGGGGGTTGTACATCACCAATTTCGTGTTTTTTATCGGGATCAGCCATGCCGGGACGTTGATCTCGGCCATCCTGCGGGTCACCCAGGCGGAGTGGCGGAGGCCCATCACTCGTATAGCAGAGGCTATCACCCTCTTTGCTCTTCTCATCGGAGCGTCGCAGGTCATCATTGATCTGGGCCGCCCGGACAGGATGATCAAGTTGATCACCCATGGCCGTTTCCAATCGCCGCTGCTCTGGGACGTGAGTTCGGTCACCATCTATCTGTTGGGTAGCCTGACCTACCTCTATCTACCTTTGATCCCAGATGTGGCTATTCTGCGAGACCACCTGGGAACGCAAGTCCCAGCCTGGCGGAGGAGGCTGTACCAGATTCTCTCCCTGGGCTGGCAGGGCAACGCTGAGCAGTGGCGGCGGCTGGAGAAGGGGATCAGCATCATGGCCGTGCTGATCATACCGGTGGCGGTTATGGTTCACACTGTTGTGTCGTGGATCTTTGGGATGACCCTGCGGCCCATGTGGCACAGCACCATCCTGGGGCCTTACTTCGTGGTGGGTGCTATCTTTTCGGGCGTCGCTACCCTCTTTATCGTCATGACGATCATGCGCCGGATATTGCACCTGGAGGCGTACATCACTATCAAGCAATACAACAACCTGGGACTGGTCTTGCTGATCATGAGCCTTTCCTGGTTCTATTTCACCGGCGCTGAATACCTGACCACTTTCTACGGTGATCTCCCTGACGAAATGACTGTACTCCTGTCCAAGCTTGTTGGAGAGTTCAGTTGGCCCTTTTGGGCGATGATCCTGTGTAACTTTGTGGTACCGGTGAGCATCTTGATCTGGAAGAGGGGCCGGGGAATAGTTGGCACTTTCATCGCCGCTGTAGCCATTGACATCGGGATGTGGCTGGAGCGGTTCACTATCGTCGTGCCCACCCTGACCCGACCACGGCTTACGTTCTACGGCGTAGGAATCTACCGACCGACTTTGACTGAATGGGGCCTCTTCGCCACCTCGGGGGCCGTCTTCGTCCTGCTGCTCATGCTATTCTTCAAACTGTTCCCAGCCGTTTCCATCTGGGAGGTGGAGGAAGGCAGAGAGATAGAAGCAGCCAAACAAGCTGTGGCCAGGATAATAGCCGCTTCACCCGAGGCACCTGCTCGCTAGATTCAATTGGGTGCAGTTGCTCCTATCTCCCAGCACAAATGTTCTAGGCAAAAAGTC